>CAYNLP010000005.1:45267-52277 GCA_964398115.1 uncultured Methanosarcinales archaeon
GGTTGATACTCCTAACATACTACAAATTTTTCGGGATGGCTGTTGGTTGAAAATGACAGATTATATAGAAATAAGTAACAGAACGATATGGATCGGTATCATCGCAGGCGTAGTGGCATCGCTGTACTTGCTATTTCCTGTAATACTGCCGGGTTTCCCCAACCTCTGGTATGCCACGGGGATATTAGGCATATTTCTCGTGTGGGGATCTTTACAAGATGAGAGATTTCAAGGGTTCGTTATTGCAGCAGGAGTTTTTCTCATCATCTCCTTCGCTGTGTATCCTGCAGTGACGAACTTCTTGGTAGATCAAGGAGGTCCAGTACAGAAGACAGAGAATACTGAAGTAGTGACTCTTAGCGTTCCTGACATGTTTTGCCAGGGATGTGTATACAGCGTTAGGGATGCACTAAAAGGGATTGATGGTGTGAAACAAGTGAAAGTGAGCTTGTCAGAAAAAGAAGCTGTTGTATCTTACAATCCGAAAAAGACAAGTCCTGAAGAGATGGTGCAGAATAGAGTTGTCGAAGGTTATGGAGGTAGTATAAAGGAAACATCGTGAGCACGAAAAAGTTCAAAAGAGGGTTGGGAATAACCGCGTTTTTTCTGTTCACGATAATACTTGTAGGTCTGTTCTGGCTTGCAACCAACCCCACTCAGACGGTCACGCTAACTCTAGCTTATGCTGCTGGTCTTTCCATGATCTTCCTGCCCTGTACCTTGCCCTTGGTCTTTATAATAATCCCGCTGAGCACTGGAGAAGGATATCGTAAAGGATTGTCCATGTCGCTATTATTTGGTCTGGGACTCGCAGTGACTTTAACCCTGTATGGTATCGCCGTAGCGTGGCTGGGCGACTACTTCGGGTTGGATGAAATAACACGAGGAATGTTCGTAGTGGCGGGAATAGCAGCATATATTTTTGGATTGACAGAATTAGATCTTATCAGTTTTGAAATACCCGAAATAGGTGGTTTACCTCAATTCATCCAGGAAAAAGGAAATTATTTGAAGTCATTCATTATGGGGGTTTTCCTCGGAAATGCCGGTGTGGGATGTCCCAACCCAGCTTTTTATGTGCTTCTCGCATTTATAGCTACCACGGGAAATCTGTTCTACGGCGGGGGTCTCGGATTAGTACACGGCATTGGAAGAGCCACTCCATTGATCTTCCTTTCAATACTCGCAATCTTGGGCATCAACGCCTCAAGCTGGATTTCAGCTAAAAGAGAAGCTGTAGACAAAATAATGGGTTGGTTCCTCATAATAGTTGGAGTGTTCATTTTCAGTATTGGGTTCTTTGGTATGTATTGGTGGGAAACATCCTTTATACATCAATATTGGAACGAGTTTATCAAATCTATTTCGCCACAACTGGCGGAGACAACTTCTGCTGCAGAATTTTTTGAGATAAGCTTAGAACCCCAAATAATCGAGAAGTACTGGCCCTCTGCTCCATGGTGGACAATGGGAGTATTCACTATAATACCAGCTGTATGGCTAAAACTGAGGGGAGATCTATGAATGAAAAAATAATCAAAAAATTAATCATCGTTTTGCTGATTCTCTCTGTAATACCCTTAATCGGAGCTCACTCTATAGATAAGAAAGAAGAAACTCTAGACTCAAAAGAGTATGAAATAAGTTTAGAGACCAAACCAAAATATCCGGTAACTGGAAAAACTACAGAACTACTATTTACAATTCACACGGAGAGAGGTCATGGAGAAGACCTTAAAGTAATATCTAAGATTGGAGATGAAGAAGTAATAGCGAAAGAGAGCGGACATGATACTTACAAAGCCAGATACGAATTTGATAAGTCCGGAAATAAAAGCATTGATATCAGCATTGATGGAGAAAAAGTAGGAGCCCTAACAGTTCAAGTTGACTCGTTCGGGAAAAAAGGTTGGATCAGTACCCTAGTATTAATATTCTTCACTTTCATAATATTATTTGCTATGTATAAGGATTTGAGGTGAATGAAATGACTAAAGTAGAGGTCTTGACAGCTCCAGGATGCGCTCATTGTATGAAAGCAAAGAAGTACTTAGAAGAATTGCAAGAAAATTATGATTTCGAGCTAGAAATCAAAGATTTAACCGAAAATCCTCAGCTTGCTCAAGAATATGACATAATGACATCTCCCGGTATTGTAATTGATGGCGAAGTTGCATTCCAAGGAGGGGTAAAGAAAGAATCACTTAAGAGGAAATTAGAGAAGGTTTTAAAATGAAGGCAACTCTTGAATGTCCAGAATGCGGTCACAAACAAGCAGAGAAGATACCTCAAAAGTCGTGTCTCCCCTTCTACAAATGTGAAGGCTGCAACGAAACCATAAAAGCGAAAAATGAATGTTGCGTTTTCTGCAGCTATTCTAACAAGAAATGTCCGGTTAACCAATGAAAAAGAAAACAAAATATATCTCAGGAATTTTACTCCTAATTCTGGCTATTGGATTATATCTTTATCTAAAGAAATATACTCCGGTATTAGACATGTTTTCTCAAGAAAAAATTCAATCATTCATCTCCGGCTACGGTGCTTGGGGACCGATCGTTTTTATACTTATAGAAATAGTGGCAGTCATTTTCAGCCAACTTCCTAACATTCCTTTAACGCTTGCAGCAGGAGCAATTTGGGGGCCTTTACTAGGAGCTACTTTTGCAGTCATAGGCGGACTTATAGGAGGTTGTCTAGCTTTCACTATATCCAGATTTTTAGGAAAAGACATTGTGGAAAAACTTGTGGGAGATCAGTATGAAATAATTTATGAAATACCTGAAAAGTATTTGACTATCGGGATTTTCGTCACACGCCTCGTACCTTTCCTTTCATTCGACATAATAAGTTACGGGGCTGGACTGACTGATATTAAATTCAGACATTTCTTCATCGCAACCCTATTAGGAATGATACCCATGACACTCTTATTTGCTTACATGGGAGAAAAAATAATGTTCGGAGAAGTATGGAGCATTGTCATGACGGGTCTCGTAGTCATAGCCATGATCGCCTTACCAGTAATTTTGAAAAAGTACGATTGGAACTTCCAGGAAAGATAACATTTATATTCTAGAAAAAGAGTTAAAGAAAATATGAACAACAAAAAGGTGGGGGTTACCTTAATAGTTTTAGGCTTGGTCTTAGGCGGGATTGTTTTCAGTATGGCCCAAAGTTTAGAAGCTCAAGCTGCGCAACAAGAGTGTAATCCAAACCAACAATGTAAAGAAATAGCAACAGGTCTTGGCTGGAGTCACATAGGGATAGGAGCTCTCGGTGCGATTCTAGCGTTAGGCATCTACCTAGTGTTTTTCAACACAAGCGAAAAAGCAATTTTAGAAAGATTAGAAGCAGAAAAAGAAAAGAAACTCGCTCAAGAAAGACTTGCCATCATGATGCAAGCCCTTGATGATAACGAGAAAGAAATATTGAAAGCAATTGCAGAACAAGATGGAATAACTCAAAAAACATTAAGATTTAGAACAGGTTTAAGCAAATCAAAAATAAGTCAAGTTCTCTCATCATTCGAGAAGAAAGGAATTGTAAAAAGAGAATCTAAAGGTAAAACATACGCTATTCACCTAACCCAACCCATATAAACTTTCATGAACGCAATAAGGCCACTATTATAATCTTCTAATGTGATAAACCTTTTTCGTGGTAACCGTTCACACGGCAACTTTAATAAAAAAATAAAACTAAGATAGAAAAAAGTGGGAGATACTAGGAGGTTAAAATTATGAGAAAAATACTATTACTCGGACTCATAACATTATTCTTAATCTTAGCAGCTTGTGGACAACAAACAACAGATAACCAACCAGACCAGATGCAAAACGAACAAAATCAGCAAACAAATCCACAAGACAACCAACCTACACAAGATCAACCAGAAACTAATGAACAAAACGAACAAGGACCAAACTCTCAAACTAACACCCAAGACGATCAACAAAATCAAAATGTAAAAGAAGTTACTATGACAGCCAAGCAATTCACTTTCGAACCCAGCACAGTAAAGGTCCAGAAGGGACAAACGTTAAGATTGGAAGTTACGAGTACCGACGTAGCGCACGGCATAGCCATACCTCAATTTGGAATTGATAAAAGACTTCCAGTAGGGGAAACCGTAACTATAGAATTCACCCCTGATAAGACTGGAACTTTCGATTTCATTTGCAGTGTCTACTGTGGATCAGGACATTCCAGCATGACAGGGAAGCTGATTGTAGAATGAATAACGTAAAAATTTTGAAAGTCTTACGAAAAAGAAATTATACGCTCTTAGCACTATTTTCCTCTATAACAGTATTACTGATCTATCCTGCTATCCAGGTCTATACAACAGGTGGACTTCAGAATTATAACGTTTGGTTTGAAGCAATACCTATTTTCAACCTTACAGTATTCATCCTTTTCGGCATATTATTCGGTCCACTATTAGCACTACAAATTTACAATAGGAAAAATGCTACGTGTAGCTTGGAAAAGAGACGTATAGGAGCTTCAAGCGGAGGCGTCGGAGCTTTAATAGCATTCTTCGTCCCTGCTTGTCCAGCCTGTTTGTCTATTGCAACGTTCATCCTCCCCACAGCCTCGGCTCTTAGCTTCACTCAATTCATATCAAAGTATGGAGTTTACCTTCTTATAGTAAGCGTAGGTCTAATGATACTGGGAATTTACTTACAAGACGGATTCAAACAAGCATAAACTATATAAGACAATGTGTTATTCAGACTAAATAGGAATTTGGGGTGATAGTTAGATGCCACGAGAAACTAGATCAAAATTAGAAAACATGACTAAGGATGAAATAGAGGATTACGCCGATAGGAAATACGGCATAAGCCTTAGTACGAGTGACACTAAAGATGATATGATTAACCAATTCTTTGAAGAATTGGCTAACATGGATACAGGAGAAGATTACGGCAAGCAAATTGAGAATTTACAGAGCAACATGACTTTCATCGCCGTAGTCATAGGAATCCTAGTGATTCTGTCTCTTGGATTGAATTGGAAAGTTAGCAGTCAACTTTCCTCTATCCAATCCGGAGAAGTACCAACTGACACCGGAGCCGCACCAGGAAACAACAACGGAGGAAACGATAATCCTTCACCAAATCAGGATCAAGGAGCTCAAAGAGCAGACGTTCCAATTCAAGATAATGATCCGAAGCTAGGGGATTCAAACGCTCCAGTAACAATCGTTGAATTCGCTGACTTTGAATGTCCATTCTGCAAGCGATACTTTGACAACGCCTATCCACAAATTAAAGAGAACTACGTCGACACAGGGAAGGTTAGGTACGTTTACAAGGACTTCCCACTGACAAGAATCCACCCAATGGCAAAGAAAGCCGCCATCGCTGCACAATGTGTTTACCAAATCGATGGTAATGACGCGTTCTGGGAATACCACGACATGATCTTCAACAATCAAAATCAATTGTCTGATAGTAGTTTGAAGCAGTGGGCATCAGATGTTGGATTGAACACGAACGAGTTCAACAGTTGCTTTGACAATAGAGACACAAAAAGTGAGGTTGAAGAAGACCTAAGTCAAGGTCAAAGCGCTGGTGCAAGCGGTACGCCAACCTTCTTCATCAATGGTAAGAAGATTGTTGGTGCACAACCGTACAGCAAGTTCAAACAAGCCATTGAGTCTGAGTTGAACTAAAGACTCAGATCAAAAATAATTTTTTCTTTTTTTCATAACTTTTTTGAGGGTTACCGATGAGCAAAGATGTAAAGTGTAAATATTGCGATAGAAGGTTTGGTTCTAAGAGTGCTAGAAATAATCATATCGAGGATAAGCACGGAGATGAGGTTTTCTTAACTCCTACTATGAAGAAGAAAGCGTTAACTTGGACTGTTGGAATAGTCTTTATGGCGGTTGCCGTTTACGGGATTATTTCAGTTGGTTCTAATTATGAACCAAGTACAGGACAGCCTATGACTCAAGGAGCGGTTCACTGGCACGCTGATTTGAAAATATTCACGTGTGGAGAGTTTAGGGATCTTTCCAACCTTGGAAGTGGAAGTACGCATGTAGGGACTCCTGTACTTCACACTCATGGAGATAACAAGATTCATGTTGAAGGCCAGGTTGATCAACCAGAAGATATAAGTTTAGCTTCTTATTTTGATGCTATTAACAAAGAATTTTCAAATAATACAATCTTGGATAAAACCAATGGTGATGAATGTCCAGATGGCGAGCCAGGCGAAGTGAAGCTTTTCGTTAATGGTGAGAGGAACTATGAATATGATAATTACGTTGTTCAAAATGGTGATAGTATAAAGATTACTTTCAACTAAAAAAATGGTATACGAATTTGGAATGCCCATCTTTGGTTGGATGTTCTGGATGGGTATACTCGGAACGCTTTTGTGGATTGTTTTCCTAGGTTTAATTATATGGTTTATCATTAAACTTGTAAGACAGGATGAAAGAAAAGCTTTAGAAATTGCAAAAGAGAGACTGGCTAAAGGAGAGATTACAAAAGAAGAATATGAAGAGATTAAGGAGGAGTTAAGATGAAGTTAGGATACACTCGACAGGTGAATTTGGAATACGGTGAAGCAGTAGAGAAAGTAAAAGGTGGATTGGAAGATAAAAGTTTCAAAATAACTCACGAAATGGATGTCAAACACATTTTGAATGAAAAACTTGGAGAGGAAATAGAGGACTATGTGATATTATCCGCTTCTAAACCTCAGTTAGTTAGTAAAGCATTAAGCATTGATCGTGATATCGGATTGATGATTCCTTTCAACGTCATTATTTATACAAAAGAAGAAGAAACGTATGTTTCTGCTCTCGAATTTAGGGATTTAATGGATGAAATTGGAAATCATGATCTCAAAGAAGTAGGTGGCGAAATTCAAAGTTATTTGAAAGAAGTTATAGATAATATTTAAACATTTTCTCAGCGAGGGAAAAGTATATAATTTATAAAATTCTATAACGAGGGTGAGCAAGTGGAAGGATGAAGAAAGAGAGG
>CAYNLP010000006.1:0-3060 GCA_964398115.1 uncultured Methanosarcinales archaeon
CATCCTCAAGCGACGTAACATCATCAGACTGAATACTCTGAGCCCCACCCTCACGCGCATCATAAATAATATTATCACTCCCAACCGGAGGAGGAATAGAATCATTCTGAGCAGAAACAAAAGAAACAGAGAGCAACAATAATAAGGTTAATAGGAGTAAAAACTTCTTCATATTTGTTATTTTTTAAGACATTGATATAAAAAGTTTTCTAATTCACGAAAACATTGGTCTTCAATTCTTCAAACACGTATTCTGCTAGGGGTTTTAAGTTGATTATATCTTCTGCGTTGTATTGGAGTAGTTGTTTCAGATATTTCTTGTTCCTTGTTGCTTGGAACTTGTCCCATAGGATGACGGCGTCTCCTCCTGCCATTCCGTCCACCAATGTTTCTCTTTCCAAATCGAGTTCTTTCTCGATTTTTTTCAGTCCTCCTGTTAGTCCTAGTTGTGAACACACGTGTCGTAAATCCATGTGTGGTATTTCTGGCACGACGTCTTTGAAGTATTTGTTGATGACAGGTATGTCGAAGCTTCTTCCGTTGAATGTCGCGATTAAACTATATTTTTCTAGTTCTTCTTTCAAAGCTGTTTTTTCCATGTTGGCTCCTTTCACAAAGTGTTTTACGTCGTAGCCGTCGAATAATCCTATCACGGTTATGTATCCGTAGCCGCCTGAAGTTTCGATGTCTAGAAACACGGTTTCATCTCTGAATTTATTGTAGAGCCTCCAGTGTGCACTTTTTGGAAGACGGTCTGTAAAGAATTTTGCTTTGCCTTCTCTCACCGATTTTTTCGCCTTTACTATTTGTTCGTCTGCGTGTACTTTCCTTCCATCACCTAGTCCTTTTACATTACTGGTTTCTAAGAATTCGTTCCAGTTGGTTATGCCTTGTTGCCAGATTTTTTGTTCTGTTTTTTCTCCGACTCCTGGTAGGAATAAGAACGTGTTTTCTATCATCTAGAAGTTCTAGCAATTGGTTGAATTTAAACTTTATGTTTGTTTGTCTAGTGAAGAAAAGTTGTGACCCCGAGCCGTCTAGGTATTGGTTGCTCCCAGAAGCTCGGAGTCAAGTGATGTCACGCCAAAAACGTTTGCGCAACTAGTTGCTTCCGGAATAGAATATGTCTTCTACTGCTACTTCGCTGGGGGCAACGCCTGTGTCATCTACAGGACTTGTGATTTTTTCTTCACTTGTTTTTTGTCCCGCTTGCTTGGGGGTTTCCGTTTGGGAGTTAGAACTTTGTTCTTGTTGGGGTTGGTTTTCTTGCTGAGAATTGGAAGGGAGGTTTCCGGATCGCAACTTTTTCATCTTTTCTCTAAGTTCTTTGTTTTCTTTTTCTAGCATGTTTATGCTTCCTACCATTTCGTTCATTTTGCTTATTAGTTCGTTGATTTGTTCTTCGTATTCGTTTTCTCGCTTGCGGGCGAATTTCTTGTATCTTTCTAGGCAGTGGATTCTTTCTTTGAGTTTTTCGATTTTTGCGTCCACTGGTTTTCCTTCTTGTTTTGGTTGTTCGCCTTCTTTGAATTCAGGGTCTGGGCTTTCTCTTGTTTTTTCGTAAATCGCGTCTGCCTGATCGAAGGCGTCTGTGTTGTTGGCTGCGAGTCCGTGTTCCTTGAGCTCTTTGCTGAGCTCATTCTTTTCTTTTATCTTGTTTACTGATACCATTGTTTTGTATACCTCATCAAGCGATCCACAACCACGTAAATCGCAAACTAATATAGTAATTCGTACAATAGGATAGGTTATATATAAAGGTTATGGTTGAAAAGGCTTTGCATAAAAATGAAAATGAGAAAAAATTAATCTTTCAAGGTGAAGTAAACTCTACGATTATCCCTTCCCTTATTTTTGAACTTCACAATCTCTACCTCACCAACCTCTTCAGTGTTCTTCACATGCGTGCCGCCACCAGGTTGTACGTCAACGTCCCCGATTTTAACAATCCTTAAAGGATCAACATTAGGCGGTAAACTATCAGCCAGCTTTACAAGCTCAAGTGCTTCATCCCTAGGCATGCTTTTAATCTCAACTGGGATGCCTTCTTTCATCTTCTTATTTGCTCTCTCCACACACTCCCTAATCAGATCTTTGTCAAAATCGTCCAATCCGAAGTCTATCCTAGTTTCATCTTCTTTTATCTTATTACCTGTTATTTTAGCACCGGTTTCTTCATGAACCATAGCGCTGATCACGTGACAAGCTGTGTGCATCCTCATAAACCTATATCTGCGACCCCAGTCTATCTCGCCGTGTATTTCATCTCCTTCTTCTAACCCTTCTTCCGCTACTTCATGGCTTATCTGTCCAGAAAACTTGCCAGTGAATATGACTTCGAATTCTTCACCGTCACTTTTTCTGACAAACTTGCCGGTGTCGTGTGGTTGACCACCACTTCTTGGATAAAAAGCGGTTTGATCAAGAACTATGTATTTACCATCTTTAACATTTTCAACCGTAGCGTCGAACTCTTTCAAGTATGAATCTTTCATGTAGAGTGCATTTGTCATTCTAACTCACCCAAGTTTTAGAGATTGAGAAAAAGTATAAAAAAATTATGAAAAAAATGTGGTGGGGTGTTTTTCCCCTTAGTCACAGGTGAAAGTTCCGCTTTCTCGGTAACCAGGTGTTAGTAACTGGTAACCGTTCTTGAGCATCCCACTTCTTAGCGGCACTGGTTCGAGTTCGCAGTCGACAGTCTTCCCGACTCTGAGGAAGTCTGCTCCGCAAGCATCTGCGAATGTTTGTCCTTCAGAGAAGAATAGTTTTTCCCCTCCTTTGTATTTTGGAATTCCTCTGTTAACCTGGTAGTTGTTCATGTAAAAGTTGATGGTTCCTGCTTCTCGTTGTCCTTTGGAAAGTTGTTTTCTATTCGTGTTTGGTTGTCCTTCGGTTAGTGCTTGGTCAACGAGGAACCAGTTTGAATTCCCGACATTGGTTAATTCAAACTCTACTTCTCCGTCTTCCTCGTTACAAGTAATGTCGTGTACTGCTTGCTCACCTTTTTCTGGTGGACTGTATGTTTTGCCCATTCCTTTCTGTCCAGTTAGACTGAGT
>CAYNLP010000006.1:3070-5504 GCA_964398115.1 uncultured Methanosarcinales archaeon
TTTCTTGAAGTTCTTGTAAGTCTATTCCTTGATTGGCTAAGTAGTCTTCGAGAGCATCCATATTTGTCCATCTGCTGAAGCTTGGTGCGTTCATCCAAGCTTTTAGTTGGTTAATAGAAACTTTTTCTATTGGAACGTTTTTCTTGTCGATTGGATTATAGACTGTGTTTATCTGTGCCATTCCAATAACTCCGAGTAGGAGTAGTACTGTTGTTGCGATGATTCCGTAAGCGTAACTTTTTTTCATTATAACACCCCACATTGAGTTTGTCTTCTTTTATTATTCCATTTGAAAACTGGTATCCTATTTAAATGTTTCGATTGTTATCACTCCTAAATAAAAACTATTGTTTAGGAGATTTAAGATTCAAAACAAAAATTGAAAGAATAATCTAGATTAAAAATGTTCGGGTTTTCCTAACTTTGTTTAAATCATTCAGAATCCAAGTTATGTTTCTTTTGATGAAAGTCTATGTTAAAGTTCACGTTCGCCCTGTCTTTCTCCGAATCAAGCTCCATTTTCATGTAACGCTCTATACGTCTAGACATGCTTATATCTCTTTTCTTACAATATTTCTTGAATTTTTTCAAAACTTCTGGATCTATTGATATCGTTAATGGTTTTCTTGGCATATCCCACACACCTCACTAGTTTCTATTAATAATGTTTACACATTTTTATATATACGTGTTTAATACAAAAAACAATATTTTTATAAAGGGAAATCAGCATATACATTCCTTAACAAACTTGATAGTGACTACCACCGATGAAAAGTAGAGAAGATAGAAAAAAAGTTGCAATGACCATAGTAGGCGTTCTTTTCGTCATGTTTGCTTCTCAAGCATACATGTTCATTAGCTTACTTGACGTTCAAGAGACACAACAGTCACAATATAATGAACTAACTAAAAGATTAGATAATCTCTCAAGTACTTATAATCAAGAAATACAAGAAGTTAGACGTACCAACAATGAAAAGCTTGAAAGAATGGGTGAATTCGTTATCGAAACTAGAGAAAAGTACAAGAACAAGACAGATAAGTTAATGAAACTCGTTGAAAAAACTGAACGTGAAAACAATATAAAATTGAGAGAGATAAGGCAGGAACTACAAAATTTGAACGAGGCAGACGTTACTAACCTGGTTAATAACGTGATTGACTCTGCAGTGAGTGTTTCTACAAATACTAGTGAAGCAAGTGGAGCCATCATTACAGACGATAATTATGTAGTAACTAATTATCATGTTGTGAAAGGTTATGAGAACGTTACAGTCATAGACAATTCTGGAAAAGAGAGTAAAGCCAAGGTTGTAGCTACCCAGCCTGTAAGAGATCTTGCAATATTGAAAGCTCAAAAAGATTTTGAGTCGTATATAGAGTTAGGGGATAGCGATGAAGTCTTGATAGGAGAAAAGGTTATAGCTATTGGAAGCCCTGAAGGTCTTGAGTTTACCGTAACCCAAGGAATAGTCAGCGCTACTGACAGGGTTTTCAAAGAAGATGAAGGCAGTTTTATACAAACAGATGTTCCAATCAATACTGGAAGCAGTGGAGGCCCACTAGTTAATACGGAGGGAAAAGTTATTGGCATAAATACTTTCAAGCTTGAAGGGAGTGAAAGTTTAGGATTTGCTATACCTTCGAACGACGTGAAAGAATTGTTAGAACAAGCAAGGAGTTAACAATCAAGCCTAGCGTTAAACCTGCTACCGCTTTCTATAATCCTCTTAATTTCAGAATCAGATAACCAGCTAACCAATCGGTTCATCCTATACAAGGGATCGTAAAGGGTAATTTTTATCTTCCTGACACACTCAGCAGTAGTTGAATACGCGGGCTTTTCTTTCTTTGATTGTTCTTCTTCCGATGATGATTCATTAATGGTTTTGATTTCTTTTTGATTTTCTTGATTAGTTTGGTTATGAATTAATTCACGATGTCTCTTTACTTGCTCGATGTAAGGAGTAAGGTTAGCTTGGTCTAAACCGTTTGCTTCTCGTGTTGGTTCATGTCTTAACATGTGTATCATTTTTTCATCATCTAACCGGCTCACATAATGATTTTTTCTCTGCCAAGCATCATAGAATATTCTCTTATTGTCTTTCACCCATTCAACCATAGCTTGTCTTTGTATCGTTACTACATTAGACCCGTATTCTTTTTCTAGACTGGTCAAGTGAGTAGCTGAAGCGGGAACAACTATGATTAGAGTCAGTAAGATATAGGTTTTCAATTTCATTCCACACTTTTTATCGTAGAACCTCTATTATATAATTTACTCTTGGTGAAGAAGTTATTTGAGTATTTCTCCATTCTTTAAACTCCATAACAATAAGTCGAGATCATCAACAGGTATACCTATTTCATCTGCAAATTTTTTCATCTTTTCTTCAACTTGTTTATATTCTCGCTTGTTCTTCGGCCTTTC
>CAYNLP010000006.1:5514-22945 GCA_964398115.1 uncultured Methanosarcinales archaeon
ACTCCTAATTCTGCTAGGCTTCTCAATATGTGTTTGTCTAGTATACAAAAACCACTGTATCCTATGTTACGTAGGAAATGACTGCTTTCTTTCCACCCAATACCTTTAATGTTATCTACTATCCATTCTCTAAGTTCTTCTTTATCATCAAAGCTTTCTATTAAGTTACAAAGTTCCATACCATATTCTTGTTTCAAGAGTTCTCGATTGTGTATTATGTATTCACTTCTCTTGTTTGGATATCTGTATACGCCATCTAGACCGTTTGAAATGTCTTCATGCGTTCCTTCTAGTAAGTCTTCTCTTATTTCTTCAATTGCGTTAATACACATTTTAGCTGAAGTATTTGCAGTTAGTACACAGAAGCAAAGTTCTTCGAATAGTTTTCTGTTATCAGCGTTTTCTTTTATTTGTTGAAAGTCTTGAAGTCTTTCTTTTATCCTATCTTTCTTTAGTTCGTAGGTTTGTTTGAGGAATTCTTTATCCATACGGTGTGGGAAATTTATCCTATATAAAAAACTTATTTATAACCTAAAAAACTTATATAACCTATTAAATTTATAAAGTATGAACAAAAACTTTAAATATAAACCCCATTAGTAATATAACTAATTCAAGTTATACAGACTCACTGACAACATCAATTCAGAGACGACACAAAAGAGTTAGGCGGCCGCCTAAACAACAGTGAAGTGACAGAAATTGCTCACAGAAAAAGAAATCAAAGTCCTAGAATTACGACAACAAGGACTCACACAAAAAGAAGTAGCAAAAAAACTAGAAATAACACAAGCAGCCGTTTCTAACTTCGAAAAAAACGCACATAGAAAGATTTCCGAAGCGGAAAAAACACTAGAAGTAGCCAAAGAATTAGGAATAAAATAGCCCCCCGCGGATTCGAACCGCGGTCAACAGGTCCAGAGCCTGTCGTGATTGGCCACTACACCAGGGGGCTATCCTCAACAAGGAAATAAATAATAATGTTTATAAAATTTGTAAAGACCAGAAGTGCATAAAGTTTATATACCAAAGGTTACAAAAAAGTAGCAAAGAAACTAGGTGAGTGACATTTTGAAAAAAACATTCCTACTCGGGGCCATCGTAATTCTTCTCATACCATTCACCACAGCCCAAACGTTAGTAACACAGCCAAATTCAGACTCTGTTAGAGAAGGAGAACAAAACACTGTAGAGATACAAATACAAGACGTATCTAACCTAATAGGATATCAAACAAACTTGACCTACAATTCTAACGTCTTAAATCTAAATAGTGTCTCAGAAGGCAACTTCCTCGCTCAAAATTGCAATGATTGTACAATCTTCAACTGGTCACAATCCAATCCTGGAAACATATTCATCATCTCCCTAAGAAATGAAACCACCACTGTTTCAGGATCAGGAACTCTAGTTACAATTGGATTTGATACTACCAGTTCTGGAGACGCTAACATCGGATTAGCAAATCCTTTATTATCAGATGATCAAGGAAACTCAATAAGTTTTTCCACCTCAATAAACTCATTCCAAGTACTAAGTGATGAAAAACAATTAACCATATTCGATGACACCGACAACCAGGAAAAAACAGTAGGAGAAGACATCAGATTCTCCGCTGCTTACGAGTACCAAGACGGTACACCTGTAACTGGAGCGAATTGTAGAGCAAGCTTTAATGGAGGAGACACGTTTGAAGATATGACTTATGATAGCAATGCTGGAACGTATACTTATGTTGCTAGTTTCCAAAACGCAAGCATTACGCAATGGATGGTCGATTGCGACGGTATGACCGCAACGGATGACTTAAACATAACCAATAACTGTATAGACAATGACGGAGATGGTTACGGCCAAAACTGCCTCCAAGGCAGCGATTGTGATGACACCGAACCTGAATACCAAACTAGTTGTCCAGACTGGGATGCAGAATTACAACCTGTTCCTGCAAGAAGTAACGTACAAGTAGGCGATCAAGTAACTGTGCAAGTACAGGCTAACGTAAGTGACCTCATTGGATATCAATACGTGCTTGAGTTCAGCTCCAGCATGTTACAATTGGAAGAAGCAACTGGAGGCGAATTATTAGGAAGAGGATGTTCTGATTGTACTTTCTTTGAAACTGTGAGAAGCGCTTCAAGCATGGTTGAAGTAGTAGGAGTTAACACAGAAAATATAAGCGTTACTGGTTCAGGAATACTATCAGAATTTACATTCACAGTGACGGGAACAGGCCAATCTACCTTAAGCCTTCGAAATGCTACTCTAGCAGGACCCAATGATCAAGAGTTATTAGTTGATTTAGATCCTTCACAAATCTCTGCCACACAATCCACTACCGGCGGAAGCAGTTCTGGAGGTAGCGCTGGATCCGGCGGCGCCGGCGGAGGCGGCGGTGGAGGAGGCGGAGGCGGTGGTGGAGGAGGCGGTGGAGCGTTATTTGGAGAAGACCAATCATATCAAGAATCAAGTTGTGAAGAAAACTGGGAATGTGGTGACTGGAGCGCTTGTGTAGATGGAACACAAACCAGAGAATGCACTCAAACATCTAATTGTGATGTTACAACAAACAAGCCACCTGTTGAAAGAAGTTGTCAAGCGAGTTGCTCCGATGGGGTTATGAACGGTGGAGAAAAAGGAATTGATTGCGGAGGACCATGCGACAAAGTCTGTTCCTCTAGTGGCGGAGTTGTAGAAATGCAATTATCCGAAGAAGAAGCAAGTGACAAGGACATAAGCGTAGATATAACCAACCAAGGAAGAGATTTAAACCAAAACTTGAGAATCCAAGTTCCCGAAACAGGTTTTGAACAAAAAGTTTCTCCACTAATGCCAGGCGAAACTGGAAGGTATAACCTCAAATTAGATCCAGTGAAGCTATTAGGCAAGAAAAGCGTTAAGGTAAGAACCTTCGATCAAGAGAGGCTTGTAGCTCAAAAGGAAATCCCTGTTAAGATTAGTGTTCCACATTTCAAAACATACCTGAGAGAGGTAAACGGTAGTGTGGAAGCTTACTTTGTAATAAATAATTCTGAAGATTCAAGAAAAAATGGTTTAGAAGTTGAAGTCAAAATTAAGAAAGACGGAGAAACTGTCTACACAGATTACTTTGGACAATATCATGCTAAACCAAACGAAATAACTGTAAAGAAAGAAGTGCTTAGAAACGCACGATTAGAAAAATCCAATTATACTGTTGAAAGTACTTTATACAATAAAGGTAAAGAAGAAGCAACTTCGTCAACTAGCGTCAATTTAGCTAGTGAAGGTAGCTTAATCACAGCTGCAGGGATAGGAATATTTATAGCGATACTAGCCGTTTCAGCCCTGCTAATATTCAGTTTGAAACGATGGTACTTGGATAAAGTTTAAATATAGGTATTAAGAAAAGAGGTGAATGATTCCATGGTATATGTATTCGGTTTAAACATTCCAATTGTGGAAATACTGCTGATTCTTTTAGTTTTGTTAGCAGTAGGTTTAGGGCTGGTCTGGATAGAACTCAAAAAGTTGAGAAAACTCTTAAGCATGGAAAGAGGCGTGTTAAACCAGTTTGAACAAGACCTAAACAGGTTCGAATCAAACAAAGGTAAAGAACACGACCACGAATTAGAAAGCTATGTCAAAACCGCATTAGGAAGAGGAGCAAGTCCAGAAGAAATAAAACAAGTCCTTCAAAAGAGAGGTTGGGATGAACAAACCATAAACCAAGTCTTCCAAAGCGTTAGAGAAAAACAACAGTAACTTTTTTAAACAACCTTGGTTTCCATCCTAACAAAGAAAATGGCGAGATTAAGAAAAGGCGTAGCTGTAAGAGATAAAGAAAGACCTTACACTCGGAAGTCTAGAAAAACTAGTGAGAACTATGTCAAAGCAAGTCCAAACAATCATATAGTAAAGTTCGACATGGGCAATCCAAACGAAGACTTCCCTGTAAGAGTCACTCTCAAAACGAAAGATGAATTGCAGATAAGACATAACGCGCTTGAAGCAGGAAGAAAAAGCGCTAACAAGTTACTGGAAGAAACATTAGGAACTGACAATTACAGAATGCGTCTACGAGTCTACCCACACCATATATTGAGAGAAAATCCTATGGCTACTGGAGCAGGAGCTGATCGTATGAGCGAAGGCATGACTCGAGCTTTTGGTAAACCTGTAGGTCTCGCTGCACAGGTTGATGAAGGACAACTAATAATTGAAGCTATGGTGAGGGAAAAGGATAAAGAATTAGCTAAGAAAGCATTGAAGAGGTTTAGTCATAAAATCCCCTGTAGTTGTCTTATAGAAACTGAAGAAGATTAAACGTTTTCTACTATTTTTTCTTTCAACTCATCTAATTCTGTTATTACAGGCCTATATTTTTTGAATTCTTCAATCTTTTCCTCGCTTAACAAATCCTTTTTGGTCAAAAATTCAATGACAGGTTTGTTCATTTCTTTAACGTTTTCAAACAATCTTTTCTGATCTTCCATTGAAAATGGTTCTGTCAAGTCCCAAACGTATACTAACAAGTCTGCGGCTTCTTCCATAGCTAGATGGGCTTGTTTTTCTATCTTGTTTCTTTTATCGGGTCTTGACAAAGTACCGGGGGTGTCTATAAATTGTATTTTTTCATCGTTTATATGTTCATATCCAAGGTTCAATCTTTTGGTAGTGAAAGCGTATGATTTTATTTCAGGTGCAGATCCTGTCAAGTGTTTCAACAAAGTTGTCTTACCTACATTAGGAAATCCTGTAATAGCCACGGTTGGTAAGTCTTTAATTATAGGATACTCTATCATTTCTTTCCGGGCTTCCATTAAAACTTTCAATTCATCATCAATATCTTGTAGTAAGCTGGAAGCCCGGCCGTAGAACGCTTTACGATACTTTTTCATCTCGCTTATTTTTTCAGCTTCGTCAATCTTGTTCTGCGCATCTCCACCTAACTTATTTATTTTCTGAGCAGTCCATCTCACACTTGCAAGTGCTTGTTTGACCTCGTTGTAAGGAACTGTTAATTTGATAAGTTTTTCATAAAAAGAACCGAGATTGTTCATGCTAGGAAATTTGTCTCCGATTTCAAAGAGTTTGTTTGCTAATACATCTCTTGAAGTTGAAACTCTGGCTATTTCTATCTTTCTCTGTTTTTCCTTCTTTTCATCTCTTAAAGAAGTCCGTCTGCTATGAGCAGTCTTTTTAGCTCGTTTAAACGCTATATCTAGATAGAACTGTGCGTCTTGAATTGTGGGAATTTTGTTAAAATCCATATTGTTAGAGAAATAGGATTTATTTAAAAGGTTTTAGTCCTCAATTTTTTCAACTTCGATAGCGTTGACAGGGCAAACTTCCGCGGCATCTTTAGCTGCTTGATATCCCTCTTCATCTATTATTAAAGTCCATCTCTCACTTTCTTCATCATAATCCGCACCTTTTAAATCAACTTTAGGCTCGCCTTCCGCGGCTTCCCAATGCTTTTCATCTACAGCTAGACAACTTAACACTCCAATGCACGTGTCTCGGTCAAAAACTATTCTGTACTTAGCCATATGCAAAAATCGACTATACAGTAATTTTTAAGACTTTTCTTTTTTGGCAAACCTTTATAAACAAACGTGTTATCTCTGAATTAAAGCGTTCTGAGTTTCCCACTTGAGAGGAAGCTCGGGAGGACGAAACCATGGCCTTAAAGCTTAACATTGGAACTAAATCTGGAGAAACACATACTGAAGAACTCACTGATGATGAAAGCAAGCCCCTACAAGGCATGCAAATTGGAGATACTATTTCTGGAGATGAAATAGGATTCTCTGGTTACAAGTTTGAAATAACTGGTGGCAGTGACAACGCCGGCTTTCCTATGAGAAAAGATGTTAGCGGGACTCAAAGAAAAAGAGTTTTAGTAACTGGTGGTGTAGGATTTCGAGGCGATACTGAAGGAGAAAGAAGAAGGAGAACAGTAGCTGGAAACACGATCGGTAGAGAAACCGTTCAGGTAAATATTAAAGTCTTAGAAGAGGGAGACGAACCACTTGGAGAAGTAGAAAGCGAACAAGACAAAGGAGAAAGTGAAGAAAAGGAAAGCCCGGAAGAAGATGTTGAAGATGAAAAAGAAGGAAGTGAAGACTCAGATGAATCTGAAGAAGAATCGAGCGAAGATTCCGAAGAAAAAGAAGAAAGTTCTGAAGAAGTTACGCGAAGTGAATTAGAAAATATGACCAAGGATGAGATTAAAGAATATGCAGAGGAAGAACACAATGTTGAGTTAAGCACGGACGACTTAAAAGATGAAATGATCGATCAACTCTTAGAACAAGTGTAAAAGATTCAATCAACCAAGAACAACATTTATTAACTATTTTTTCTTTTCATTTCTAGTATGTTTAAACAGTCAGTAATAGATGTTGTAAAACAATATGTAGACCTTTCTAACCAAGAAATAAAGGACTTGATAGAAATTCCCCCTGATCCCGAACTCGGTGACTATGCTCTACCTTGTTTTGAATTGTCCAAGATTAGAAAAGATAGTCCTGAAAACATTGCGGAAGATTTATCCAATGAAATCCAAGTTGAAAAACCAATTGGAAGAGTGGAAAATAAAGGTCCTTACCTTAATTTTTTCATTGATGAGGAAAGTAGAGCAATAAATGTTGTAGAAAGAACTAATGCTGAATTGCTGGAAAAAGAGGAGAGTTCAAAAAAGATTTTGATAGAATATCCTAGTCCTAACACGAATAAACCTTTGCATTTAGGTCATGTGAGAAACATGGTATTAGGCAGTAGCGTGGCTAATATTTTAGAGGCTAAAGGTCATGACGTTGTTGAAGTAAACTTGAATAATGATCGCGGAATCCACATTTGTAAATCAATGCTGGCCTATGAAAAGTGGGGAGATGGTGCTGAGCCAGACAAAAAATCTGATCATTTCGTAGGAGATTTTTACGTTAAGTTTGCAAAAAAAGCAGAAAAAAATCCAGAGTTGAAAGAAGAAGCACAAGAAATGTTGAGAAAATGGGAAAAAGACGATGAAGAAGTGAAGCGTTTATGGAAAAAAATGAATGAGTGGGCTTTGAAAGGTTTCAGAGAAACATATGAAAATTACAACATTAGTTTTGATAAAGAATATTTTGAAAGTGACGTTTACAAACAGG
This sequence comes from uncultured Methanosarcinales archaeon, assembly GCA_964398115.1. GTDB lineage: Archaea > Nanobdellota > Nanobdellia > Woesearchaeales > CAYNLP01 > CAYNLP01. The sequence goes on from CAYNLP010000006.1 coordinate 12,648, forward strand.
GTAAAATTTTCATACAGAATAACAAGGATAAGTTCAAGGTTGATGATAATGGAGCTTTAATCGCCCCGTTAGAAAGAAAGTATGGAATTCAGGACAAAGCTGTCTTAAGAGGAGATGGAACAAGTATTTACGCAACTCAGGACGTTGGTTTAACGTTACAAAAAATTAAGGATTTCAATCCCGACAAACAAATTTGGGTGGTGGCGAGAGAACAAAACCTTTACTTCAAACAATTATTCGCGATATTAGACATGTTAGACATAGGCGACAAGGAAGATTATTATCATCTTAGTTATGGCATGGTCAACTTGCCAAGTGGTCGTATGAAAAGTAGAGAGGGAAAAGTCGTAGATGCTGATGACTTATTAGAAGAGATGAAGAATTTAGCTAGGGAAGAAATAGAGAAGAGAAGAGATGAGTGGGAAGAAGAAAAAGTTGAAAAGGTCAAAGATGAAGTCGCACTCGCCGCTTTAAGGTTTTTTATTGCAAAATACGATCCAAAAAAAGATTTCACTTTTAACCCAGAAGAAAGTATTAGTTTTGAAGGCGATACTGGACCTTACCTGCAATACACGCACGCTAGGATTTGCAGTATTTTAGAGAAAGCCGACAAAGATTTTGAAGATGCCGACGTTAGTAACCTGACAAGTGAAAAAGAACAAAGTTTATTAAGGGAGATGCAAAGTTTTCCAGCCAGTATAGATAGTGCAGCTGAGAGGTTAAGTCCTCACACTATTTGTAATAAATTACTTGAGTTAAGTCAATCTTTCAATACTTTCTACCATTCTTGCCCAGTCCTTAATTCAGATAAAGAAAAGGAAAGATTAAAATTAATAGCCGCGGTTAAGGAAATGCTTTCAACAGGTCTAGAATTATTAGGTATTGAAGCTCCGGAGGAAATGTAGAAAAAGTGGATATAGAAGAATTAGAAGATGAAATTCCTGAAAAGTGTTATCAAGAATTAGAAAAACATGGTTTTACAACTTTAAGACCGGCACAGTACAAAAGTGTAGAGAAAGGTTTGTTTCGAGATGAAAACTTACTTGTAGCGACTCCTACCGCTTCGGGAAAAACTCTTGTGGCAGAATTAGCTTTCTTAAATGCGGTTTTAAACGATGAGGGAAAAGCCGTTTATGTTGTGCCGTTAAAAGCTCTAGCCAGTGAAAAGTATAAGGATTTCACCCAAAGATATCCCGAGTTAGATATTGCAATGAGCAGTGGTGACATGGATAGTGAAGATAGTTATTTGAAAAATTATGATATAGTAATCACCACGTCAGAAAAGTTTGATAGTTTACTGAGACATCATGCAGAGTGGATTAATGATGTCAAAGTTTTGATAGTGGATGAAATTCATTTGATGAATGACGGTAACCGAGGACCGACTTTAGAAGTGGTCATTACTTTAATGAGGAAGATACTTGAAGATTTGCAAATAATAGGTTTATCCGCTACGGTTGGGAATCCTGAAGACATGGCGGATTGGCTTGATGCAGGATTGGTTGAGGATGAGTGGAGACCAGTTCGCCTGGATAAAGGAGTCTATCATGATGGAAAGATTGAGTTTGTTTAAGACGCTAGGTATATCATTTCTTCTGTGAGAAATCCTTCTTTCTTTATTTCTTCCATCATGAAAAATTCTCGAGTTTCTTCTACTCCTAATTCTGAAATTTTGTCATTGAATTCTTTTAAGCTTTTCATATCTTTGAACAATACTTCTGCTAAATAGTCGTAGCCGTTGTTGACTCGGTAAAGATTATTCACGTTTTCACAGTTTTTCAAAAACTTCCCGAATTCTTGTCTTTGACTTGTGGGAACTCTCATCAGCATTGCAACTTTTAGGTCAAATCCTAATTTTTCAAAGTCTAGCAACACTGTGTGTCGCTTTACTAAGTCTCCTTTGTACTTCTTTATTCTGTCATGGATGGTGCTGACGGGAACTCTGATAGCTCTACTCATACTTGTTAGGTTTTCTCGTCCATTGTTTCTAAGTCTACAGAGTATTTTCAAATCTTTTTCTTTCATCTTATTTCACCTCAGACGCCCCCTCTTTTTGTAATTGTTATAAAACTTTCAGTATATAACTTTACTTGAAATAAAGAATAGGGTGTATATTTTGCATATATTCCGGTTTAGATGGTTAGAATTCGAAAAGTTATATTTCTTGATAAACTTCTCCGTAAGCAGTCATTGATGTAACTCCCATTATCATACTAAAGTAGGCGCTTAAGATTAATGGAGCTACAATCGTGAATGAAGTTATTGAAGAAGCTATTCCTAACACTATACTTCCTAAGAACCCGTATACCATTACAAAGAGCCATGTGATAAAGTATTCTCCGGTAAGTACTTTATCTAGAATGTTTGAAATTTGGAAAGCGTCTTTGAATTCAAATTCTTGGACATAGTGCATTAGAACCATAGGCATTATGTATCCGAGTATTGCCATGAGTACTAGTATTAATATTATCATAAATCCTCCTGCAATCATGTTTCCTGGCCTACCGTGGGTTATGCCTTGTCCTGTAGTTATTATTGCTATGAACCCTATTATGATGAAGGGTAGTGCGTATAGAAATCCTACAACGGCTGCTGTTATTCCTTTAATGAAGAGTTCTGTCCAATTTTCCCACTCGGGAAGTTTTTCTTCTGGTTTTTTCGCACAATTTAGAGTGTATCCTGCTACGAACAATCCTGTTATGAGGTTGACAAAAGGGATTAGTCCTAGGAGTGCTCCTATCGTTAGTTTTTTGAAGTTTTGAAAGGGTCTTTTTATTGCTTTCTTAAAGTCTACCATCTTTCTTTTGTTAAGAAAGTGGTGGGTTATTTAAGATTTTGTCTAAAAATTATTTTTTGTCTATATGGAAAATAATTGTTTAGGAGACGTCAGTAGGATCCCAAGTTAAATGCTCATCTTCATTCAAATCATTCAACTTCTCCATATCCTCATCTTTAATTACGAAATCAAACACCTCACTATTCTCCACAATATGATCATGGCTTTGACTCTTAGGAATTACCACCAAGTCGTGTTGCAAACCCCAACGTATCAAAACCTGTGCAGGACTTTTCCCATACTTATCAGCCACTTCTTTAATGACAGGATTATCCAACCTTCGCGCCTTCGTTAAAGGACTATAAGCCTCTAACTGTATATCCTGACTTTCGCAAAATTCTAACAAGCTTTTCTGATAAAGGAAAGGATGAAATTCTACCTGATTAACGGCAGGAACTACGTCTGTCTCATCCAATAATTCTTTCAAATGACGAATGGTAAAATTACTAACCCCTATTGCCCGACATTTGCCTTCTTCATACAATTCAATCATTTCTTCCCAGGTATCGTTTCTCTTACCTTCTACAGGCCAGTGCATCAACCACAAATCCACGTAATCCATACCAAGCTTGTCTAAACTCTCATTCAAAGCCTTCCGAGGATCATCATGATCATCATTCCACAACTTTGTCGTTACAAAAACATCTTCTCTTTCCAAATCACTCTGTGCAATAGCCTTACCCACGCCCCCTTCGTTGTGATACCTCGCTGCCGTGTCAACATGCCTGTAACCATGTTCTAAAGCCCAAGTAACACTATCAATCACAGGTTTACCATCAGGGATTTTATATGTTCCAAGTCCAAAAACTGGCATCTCTACATCGTTGTTCAAAATCGTCGTGGTCTGAATATTCATAATATTATAGAGAAAGAAAAAACTGGTTAAAAAAAGTTGCGAAACTATTAAATACTAATTTCCACCATAAAACCTATTATTGGTTAATACGGAGGGGAAGCAAATGGAAAACTTAGATTTCGGACAAGCATTCAAATACCCATTTAACAAATGGAAAAGATTATTCTACATCCTATGGGGACTAATACCAATCATAGGATGGTTCGCAATCATGGGATATCAGATAAGACTGGTGAAAGAATGGACACAAGGCAAATTCGAACACCTACCAGAATTTGACCTGGGTGGAGATCTAAAACTAGGATTTGTCATGTTCATCAAATTCCTACCCATGCTAGTAGCAATAATGGTAGCATCATGGCTTTTCGGAAAAGCCGGAAACATAGGAACACTCCTCTTTGTAGTCCTAGCAGCACTAACCCTGCCAATGCTTATAGTGAACTTTTACAGAGAAGAAACGGTAGGTTCACTGTTTGACTTCGAAAAAATAGCACCAGTGTTTAACAATTTAGGCGACTACATAGTAACGTTAATCAAAGAAATCGCACTAGCGATAATCTTCGGAATTCTAAGTATAATCTTAGTAGGGATTCCAGGACGAGCATTTACCATGAACATCTTCCTAGCAGACTTTTACAGGAGAAACGTAGAATAAATTTCCCTATTTTTCTCTTTCTTTTTATTTTAAACCGTGCATTCACTCTTTAAACTCCACTCTTTAGGACGCTTACCGCCGAGCAAATCCTCAACATAGTCAATTAAATTATTCAAAGCACGATATCTTTGTTCAAAATCTCGCTTTAACACAGCTCTTCGATAAACGCGTGCAAATTCTCCATCCACACTCTCTAACTGTTCTTCTACCCGCTTTGGTTTCTCCTTCAAAATCTCATTCACTTCACAAAAATATTTCAAAGATTTATCTAACACTTCACTAGCAACGAGTTCAAAACCAAACCAGTCCTCCTTCAAGTAAACGTCTTCCAAATCCTTTCTCAAATCATCCATTTGATACCGCGCAGTTTCAACTTCAAATTCGTTCATCTCGGAAAGACTCTCCTCCATAACATCCTCCGCCTCGTCAATTAAATCATCCAAAACTTCATCGCCTTTGTATAAAACCTCACAATTCGTAAACATGTGAGCCGCGCTCGGACTATCCACACCTTCACGTTCTCTCCTAAAATATTCTTTAACTTGCTCTATCGGATTAATGAAATACTCAATCTCTACGCCATCAATCCAAGTATTACCGCGTTCACGAAAGTCACTCTCTTCCAAGACTATGTAAACATCTAAATCAGAGTTTTTATCCGGCTCGCTGTGTAAGAAAGAACCTGTGAGTAAAATACCGACGACGTTATCATCATCTTTGTAATCATCTATAAATTGATTTAAAGCTTTTCTGAATTTATCCTTTCTTTCTTCAAACATGACTTGTTCAAAAACAATAAGAAATAAAAAATCTTCTGGAAATAGCGGACCCGCGGGGATTTGAACCCCGATCCAGCGGTTCGAAGCCGCTCGTTTTATCCATTAAACTACGGGCCCAAATTAGAAAATCTTGCTCTAGTTTTTAAATATAACGTAGATGATTCTATTTCTAAGAAAGAATTGTTAGGAAAGAGTTTCTATTTCTTTGTGAGGGTGATTTCGATTGTGCTTACCCTGATGTCTTTTCCTTCGTCGTTTGTGAATTCTTCTGATCCAATTTCAATGTCTTCAACTTCAGCCTGTCCTTCGAGGAATCTTTTGGTTACAACCTCTGCGACGTCGACGGCTCGGCTTATGAATTTTCCTCGTCCTTTAATCACTACTTCGTCCGCGCCTTTACTGGTGAATTGTACTACTACACCAGTGACGTAGTTCATAAAAGGCTTGTTGCCAATGTAGACTGAATTGTCGTCGTTATTTCCCATTGTTTATCCCCCCAAAAAAATGGATAGTTTACGCTGAACTTTTCTGTAATCGTGTAATGTATCCAGCGATCACGTTTCTGATTTTCTTCGACGGTAAATCCGCCACTTCCATTAATGTTTCTTTGTTCTCTTCAAAGTCATCGCTAAAACGGTCTCCATACTTTTCCATGATGTCTTCTGTAGTCGATTTTACCAGTTGTGTCTTTATTCTTCCCATGTATCAAAAGCCTTACTTTCGTCCGAAAAATAAAGTTTCGTTTATAAAAGTTGTGTTTAGTATACGAAATCCTACACTAGGACAGTTCCGTTAAGAGTTTCGCCGCTACTTTCACTGTCAAATCATTTCTATCTCTATCAGCATTTACTTCTACAATGTCTGCCATATTCAAACTATCAATATTTTTAATCCTGTGCAAAAAGTAAAGCAACTCTCTCGTGGACAAACCTCCCGGTTCTCTATAGCTAACCCCGGGTGCAAAAGCAGGGTCTAAAACGTCTATATCGACACTTAAGTAAATATCGCTCCACTGACGAGCCACCGACATTATGCTGTCACAAACCTCTCTCCTACCCTCTAGTTCTAACTCTTTCATGCTGTAATATTTGATGTTATTATCTTTGAGATATTGAACTTCGTCTTTGTGAAAGTTTCTAAGCCCGACTAATACAACATTTTCTGATTTTAGAACGTCTTCATCTATAAGGCTAGACAAGTAATCTTCATGTGTTCCGAAAGCTTCCGTCATATCAGGGTGGGCGTCGAAAGCAATCAAACCAGGATTATCTCTGCCCCTCGCAAACCCTTTAAAACTTGGTAAAGTTAAACTGTGATCTCCCCCAAGGAGAACAGAAAAGTGGTTTAGTTCAGAAACAGATTTTTCTATTATTTTATGTGACTTCTCCAAATTGCTATTATCAACATCTAAGTCGGAGAAGTTAAACACAGGCAAAGTTTCTTCTTCACTCATGTAAAAATTTTCCGTTTCTTCTTCAATCAAGTCAGGACTTTTCTCCAAACCTTCACGGTTTTGCATACTTCCAGCATTCAAAGGAACTTTCAAAACTTTCATATTTCTCAGAAATAACCGCTCATTATTAAGAGTTACTTTATCAAAACATTTCCAGTCATTTCATCTGGAATGTCCAACTCGATCAATTCTAACAAAGTAGGAACTATATCTCCGAGTTTTCCATCTCTCAACTCAACTTTTTCTCCAATTATACAAAGAGGTACTAAAGTATCCGTATGACTCGTCACGGCACCTCCGTCTTCCGTCAACATAGTCTCTGCGTTGCCATGATCCGCCGTTATAACTGTCAAACCATCTTTTTCCTCTACTTTATCTACAATCTTACCGATACACTCATCTACAGTTTCTACAGCTTTAACAGTCGCTTCGAAATCACCGGTGTGACCAACCATGTCGCAATTAGCAAAATTCATAATGATAAAATCCGTTTCGCCCTCATTCAAAACTTCCAAACACTTCTCCGTTGTTTTATAAGCGCTCATCTCTGGTTTTTGATCATAAGTCGCGACGCCAGGACTATCTATTACACAACGCTTCTCTCCCGAGAATGGATCCTCCCTCTCTCCACTGAAGAAATAAGTCACATGAGCGTATTTCTCAGTCTCTGCAATTCGATACTGACTGAATCCTAAATTAGAAATATACTCTCCAAAAGTCATGTCAGGATGAGGTTTTTCACAAATAAAAGGTGCAGGGATGTCATCGTAGTAAGGCACCATAGCAACAAAGTTAACATCTTTAACATCACGATCAAAATGATCAAAATCTTTCTCTATCAAAGCCTTCGTTAATTGCCGAGGCCTATCACTTCTATAATTAAAGAAAACCATAGAGTCACCATCTTTCAACCCATCGTAGTCAATCACTCTCGGTTTGATAAACTCATCACCTTCATCATTCTCCCTAGCCGATTTTATTGCCTCCTTCCAAGAACTAACTTGATGCCCTTCGCCGCAATTAACAGCATCATAAGCCAGTTTAGTCCTGTCCCAACGCTCATCCCTATCCATAGCGTAATAACGACCAATAATTGTTTTTAAATCACCACCGAATTCTTCAATCTTTTCATCCAACATTTCAAAATATTTTTCCGCCACCCTAGGTAAAGTATCTCTCCCATCCGTAATAGCGTGAATGTAAGGAGTTATGCCCTGTTGATCACAGAATTTTAACAAAGCAAACAAGTGATTGATATGACTATGAACTCCCTTATCAGAAAGCATTCCTATAATGTGAAAGTTAGAATTGTTTTCTTTAACGTTCTTTGCAGCGTTTAACAAAGCTTCATTTTCAAAAAAACCGCCGTCTTCAATCATTTCATCGATACGAACTTCCTCTTGCTTAACGACCCGACCAGCTCCTATATTCAAGTGCCCCACTTCAGAACTTCCAAAATAACCCTTTGGTAATCCTACCGCTTCACCGCTAGCCTTCAATCGCGAAAAAGGATAGTCTGAGAAATAAGAATCCAAGTTCGGAGTTTCAGATTCAGCTATGGCATTACCATCTTTTCCTTCCCGCAAGCCAAAACCATCCATTATTATTAGAACAACAGGACTCTTCTCCATAACTCCTTTTTAAACATCTCGGTATAAAAACTTTGTGCAAAAGTTTAAATATTTACAACTACAGAAAAAGACCTTATGATAATACAAAACTTCGACGAAGTTGGAAGAACAGAGACAAGAAAAGACGCATTAGAAATAATCAATGCAGGAATAGAAGCAGTCCTTACAAAACCAGCCATGAAAAAATTCGTAACATTACAAGACAACATTCTGAACATCAAAGGACAAGAATTTGACCTTTCAGAATTCAAAGACATATATGTAATAGGTGGGGGAAAAGCAGGGGGGGACATGGCAGAAGCGTTAGAAGAAATACTAGGCGACCGAATCAAAGACGGTATTGTCATCACCACCCAAGAAAAAGAATTAAAGAGGATTAAAGTAGTGCAAGGAACCCATCCAAACCCGAGCAAGAAAAACCAACAAGCCTGCGACCGTATTTTAGAAACGGCGGAAAGAGCAGGAGAAGAAGATTTACTTCTTACTGTTATCAGCGGGGGTGGAAGCGCGTTAATGGCAAATCCAAGAACTCACACTTTCCACGAAGATTTGAAAATGAACCAAGAACTTCTAACCAGCGGAGCAGATATTTACGAAATAAATGCTGTTAGAAAACACTTATCCAAGTTTAAGGGAGGGCAACTATCCGAAGTAGCTTATCCCACCACGTTAGTAACTATGATAATAAGCGACGTTTTAGGTAATGATTTAAGCGTTATAGCCTCAGGACCTACAGTAAAGGATGAAAGCACGGTTGAAGACGCGAAAGAAGTTATAGAAAAATACAATTTACCTGAACTACACCCAGAAGATTTCAAGGAGACTCCAAAAGATGACAAATGGTTTAGTAAAACACACAACATCCTCTTACTAACAAATGAAGATTCGGTAAACGCTATGAAGGAAAAAGCGGGAGAATTAGGATATGAAACCGAAATATTAGGTTACGAAATTGAAGGAGAAGCACGAGAAGTAGGGAAGGATTTAGCGCAACAAATCGAGGCCGGAACGGCAAAGATAGGAGCCGGAGAAACCACTGTCACAGTAACTGGAGATGGAAAAGGAGGAAGAAATCAAGAAGTCGCACTTGGAGCTCTAGGAAGCTTCGACAATCCAGGAGTTGTAGCGTCGGCCGGAACCGACGGTATCGACAATACGGAAGCTGCCGGTGCCGTAAGTGATCAAAATAGTAAAAGAAGAGCTACAGAGAGAGGATTAAATCATAACAGGTATTTAGAAAATAACGACGCCTTCAACTTCTTCCAAAAAATAAATGATTTGATAATGACAGGAGAAACCGGAACTAACGTTGCGGATATAATGCTTGCACTCGGCGAAGACTAAACATTTCTCAAAACATCCACGCCTATTCTAGGATCGTCAAAACTCCAAACATAGCTACCGCTACAAAGTATGTTAGCACCTGCTCTAACACACATCTTACCCGTTTCGTCATCAATACCTCCATCAACCTCGATATCTATCTCTTCATCTAACTCTCTTAAATCATCTATTTTCTCTACCACGTCTTCAATAAACTCTTGACCGCCTTCTCCAGGATAGACGCTCATAATCATAACTTGGTCTATTTCTGGCAGTAAACTTTTTATTTCTGACAACTCCGTGTTAGGATTGACAGAAACACCAGCTTTCGCATCGTTTTCTTTAACCTTTTCAACCACTTCAAAAGGCTTTTCAGCTGCTTCGATGTGGAAATTGATTATATCCCCTCCTGCTTGTATAAAGTCTTCAACGTGGCTTATAGGCTCTTCAATCATTAAGTGTACGTCCATAACTTGATCACTTTTTTCACTTAATTCTTCTAATTCTTCCGTCCAGATGGTTTCGTTATCGACAAACTCTCCATCCATCACATCCACATGGATGTAATCTGCATTACTCACTTTAAAAAGACTTACTTCTAACTTAGAGAAATCCATTGGAAGCGTTGAAACACTTACTTTATTGACCACAAAAGCTTTTTTACTAAGGAAAAATATATAAATTCTACGCCTCCTAAACATAGATTATGGTAAAAATTTTCCTGGGAGCAGATCACGCAGGATACGGTTTGAAAGAAAAAGTTAA
>CAYNLP010000006.1:22955-33469 GCA_964398115.1 uncultured Methanosarcinales archaeon
ACATTTCTTAAGCGAGAAAAATATTGAATTTGAAGATTTAACCCCTGAACTTGATGAAAGCGACGACTATCCTGATAAGGTAAAAAAAGTTGCACAAGCCGTTTCTGAAGGAAAAGGTAAAGGAATAATATTCTGCGGTACTGGAATTGGAGCTAGCATAACTGCGAACAAATACGAAAACGTCCGAAGTGCTCGAGTAACTAACAGAGTCGATGCGGAAATGGCTAAAAAGCACAACAACGCAAACATTATAGCCATGGGTGGAAGAACCACTACTAGAGACACTGCTAAGAGAATTGTAGAAGAGTGGTTTGAAAATGAATTCGAAGGTGGCAGGCATCAGAGAAGAATAGATAAGATAAAAGACTTAGAATAAAAGCGTTATTTAACCCTTTCTCAAAATCTAAAATATAGGAGAAGTTTTGAAGAGATTTAACGTAAAAAGTTCTAAATATAGAAGTAGATAAAGTTATTGAAAGAAGAAAATAAAAAAATTATAAATGAAGTTTTTACTGTTCAACTTCGGAGATTAGCTGACCGTTTACAGTGTGAGTTACAGTTTGTCCTGAAATCCTGTAAACAATCTCTAGGTCTGCTTGGTATCTATCTCCTTCTTGAAGAGGATCTGAAACGCCAGTTGTACAGTCTACTGTTACTAGCCCTCCTCCTATGGAGTCTCCATTATCAACAGTTCCGCTACTGTTATACGTTCCAGAACTTCCTTCTGGGAAACACTCTGTTCCTCCAGAGTCTGTAATGGTAACATTTGCCTCTGCAAGGTCTTGTCCCATATTGTTTTGTATATCTAACTGCACGTTATCCGCAGTTGAAACTTTGAATTGGGTACAGCTAAATCCTGCACCAACATCACATCTGTTGGGTAAGAACCGGCTAGGACTTAGAACACCGAAGTATGCGAGTGCTCCTATAGCTGCAAGGACGACTAGTATAGCCCAGCCGTAGGTCATTAAAAACTCCATTGCTGCTTGTGCTCTCTTTTGATTTATCATGATTTCACCTCTCGTGAATTTTACTAATCAGTTAGTTTCTGCCTTTAATACTATTTAAATGTTTTGTTGTTATAACCTCTCCTCTATTATTTTTTAAAAGAATGTGCCCATCAATCCACCTAAGAGTTGGTTAGCAATCATGTAAAGGAAGAGTGTTGACACCACAAAAGCAGGTATAGTAACCGCTCCTTCTTTGATATCCCCTTTTCTTATAACACTGATAATAGCTCCTGAGAAAAAGCTTGTCACTATCAGCATCGCACTTGCATACACCTTGAAATCGTCAATTGAAACCGCATCAGGATTTATGCTTAAGGAAATCATTCCAGAACTTGCTGAACCTCCACCCAAACCAGCCGCTATATTTTGAATAACATTTAAAAGTTGTGTAGCGAGACCGAAAAGAAAAGGTGCACCTACCAAAGTAGCGATGGAAATAAAAATTACATAAGTGGTGACATTAGCAGCCATTTCCTTACGCAAAATCTCCGTCTCTTCAATATTCATCGCAATTTTATTCAACAAATCAGCCATTTCTCCCCCAGCATCCATCCCTTCAAGAATTAAACTTACAGCCCTGTTTAAATCACGACTGTCAAATCTTCCAGCAAATTCCTGTAAAGCTTCATCCAAATCCTTACCGGCATAAGTAGATTTTGCTACTATCTCAATTTCCTCTGCTAAAATACCGAATTGTGGGCGTACAGCAAACCATAAAGCTCTGTCCAAAGGCATTCCCGCGCTAATGTTAGCTGAAGCCAATTGTAGGAAGTCAGGTAAGACTTTCTCAAGTTCTTTTGTCCTCCTATACATGCGTAAATCAATGTATAGCATGAATCCAAAGCTTATAATTGCAAAAATTGCAATGAATCCAACTGTCCACAAACCTGCAAGAAATATTAAAACATCAACCGCGGTGTTAACACTCTGCATCGATATAAAAAGGACGAATGCAGTGAGAAGAAGGCAAATCCCAATTGACGTTTGAAAAAGCCTTTTTTTCAACGATTCTTCACTAATGTCCAAACCTGCCCTGTTCAGATACTCTTCAACTTCAAACTCGTCCTTTTCTTCTAAACTCTCTTCTTCGCTTTGAGTTTCCTCTACCATTTTTTTATGTTCTTCTGTCCAAGGGAGGAACGCCTTCCATGAATATCCTTCATCATCTAGCTTATCTTCTTCCATGATATCACAACGCCATCGGCGGTCTAGACGATTTTACAAAAGCTAAAAACATGAACTGCACGAAGCCCACCGCGCCAACCAATATGAGCAATATAGTTAATGATAGTGAAAAACCAATGAAAGTTGCCATGACAACCAACATAGTAGTTCCCAAACTAGGAACTATAACAGCTATCATCATGTAAAACATAGCTAACGGGTTCAATTTTCGACCATACTCTTTAACCTCAATCTGTTGCTCTCTCACAATCTGATCAATAACTGAATTCAAACTATCCTTTACGTCAGACCCAGTTCTCAAACTATTCAAAACCTGCCATAATATTTTACGAAGACGGGGAGAAGGCGTCTCTTGCAAACCCTTCTCCAAAGCATCTTCTAAAGTTGTTCCAAAGTTAACATCTTGAACGATGTCGCCGAAAAACTTCCCGATAGTTTCGTAATTCCTGCTTAAATTCTTGAAAGCGTCATATATAGGAACTCCCGACTCTAACTCTATAATTAAAAACCTACCTGCATAAACAATTTCTTCATCTACTTTATCCCGTAACTTTTGAATTTTCAAATCAACATATCGGATGAAATAGAAAAAACCTGCTAAAACACCGAGAGGTAAAAGCAGAAAAATCCACATTGATTGCACGAACATAAAGGCGATGAAAGTCAAAGCAAACCCTACAAAGATGGATAAGAAACACGTCCTTTTCACATATTGCTCAGGACTTTGAGAAATGCCAGCTTGTTTAAGCTTAACCTCTAAACCAGGTATTTTATTAGCTATCTTCTTGTAAATTATCATCTTCCAACGGCTCTCCCTCCTCAACTAATTCCATAAGCCTCTCCTTATCCGTGTAATACTCCGCCATTACATGCCCAACACCTTCTACAGTATCTATATCTTGTTCAACCAAATAATTCAAAACTTTTTCCTTCATTTCTAACTCTTCATCAATCTCTTCCTCAGTATATCCGGTATACATCTTCAAGTCTTCATATAAAACTTCAGAATCATTTTCTTTAACAAGTTCATCCTCTCTAGGATCATACTGCATTAAAACATTCAAACTACTATCCTCCTTAATTTCAGCAATTTGGAAGGTTCTACGATCACCCGTCCTCCTATTCCTAAACTGAACCACTATCAATGAAATCGCCGGAACCATGATTTCCGGAACGTCAATAGGAGGATTAGTCAACCTCTCCAAAGTTTCCTTTGCATTATTAGCGTGGAAAGTAGCATAGCAAGAGTGACCTGTGTGGATAGCTTCAAACAAAGTCTCCGCTTCTCTTTTCCTACGCACCTCTCCTACCAAGATACGGTCTGGACGCATACGCAAAGAATTAACTAACAAGTCTTCCATAGAAACTTCACCTTTCCCTTCCGCATTCGGCAACCTAGTATTTAACGGAACCCAATGCAAGAAGCTAGGTAGTTGAACCTCTCTAGTATCTTCAATACTGATAACCCTCTGATTAGGAGGTATAAAAGTAGCTAAAACATTCAAAGTAGAAGTTTTACCAGAAGCTGTACCTCCAGAAATTATAGCACTCATCTCATATTGCATAGCCATCCAAATCAAAGCTGCTGCTTCAGCACTAATCGTTCCATTCCTAATAAACTTAGTTATAGTCCAAGGATCCCTAGCAAACTTCCTAATAGTCATAGTGTTGCCAGCAGTGCTGATAGGATTCAAAGTAGCGTTTACACGATCCCCTTTTTCCAAATGCGCATCTAATAAAGGATCCAAAACAGTTATTTGACGACCAACTTTTCTAGCAACCATAGAAGCGTAATGTTTTATCTGCTCCTCATCACGCAACATTATATTAGTCTTCAACCACCCATGCTCTCTGTGATAAACCCACAATGGTTCCTCAGACTGATTTACAACAATCTCCTCTAAGTTTTCATCACTCATAACGAGTTCTATATCTCCCAATCCTAAACTCTTAGCTATGAGATAACTTTTCAGAAACGCTTTTGTTTCATCATCCATGTCAGGGAAGTACTTGCTTACCAAGTCTGAAATGTGAGATTCAAACTTATCTTTTATAGCACCTGCTTCTTTTGCATCTGTTATATCCATAGCTCCAAAATCTACTTTATCAATTAACTCCTGTCTTATCTTTTCCAAAACAAGTTCTGTAGTTTCAGAAATACTAGCTAAACTAACCTCGTATATAGGGACGTATTCACTTGAGGTATTTCCTATTTCAACATTAATTGTTATATCTTTAGCTTGAAAACTATACTCGTCAATAACTTCTTCCAAATCTCTTTCTTCCTGAATCCCTCCCTCTTCATCAACTGGTTCAGAATCAGATTCTTTTTCAGGCACTGTACACCTCTTTTCTAACACTTATCCGGTCGATATTATATAAATGTTACTCTGAAGAATCGCCTAAAATTCTATTAGTTAATTTTTTAAGATCCTCTTTAAATTTCTCTTTCTTTTCTTTCAATTTTTCAAACTTGGATTGTAGTTCATCTACATGCTCTTCATAGTCAGCAGATTCAGCAGCTAATCGGAACGCTTTTGCACTATTGATTAATTCTTGCATTTCACTCTCTAACTCTCTTTTCTCTTCTTCAACTTGGTTTATTAATTCTTTAGTTTTAGATTTTTTATCGAAGAACTCTTGGAACTTATTTATAACTTCTTCCCCATGTTCCTCCACTCCCTCAATCTCTTTAGCTTCTTCCTTAATATTCTCCATTATATTCTCCTCAATTTCCATAACTTTTTCTTCTCCTTCCTCCGCTTTTTCTATAAGCGGTTGCAAGTCTTCCTGCTTTTTCTCTTTAATTTCATCAATTAATTCATCTGCCTCTTGCTCCAACTCTTGTAATTTCTCTTTCTCCTTGCTTATCTCTTCATCCTCTGCTTCTATCTCTTCTTCAACTGATTGAAGAACTTCTTTCAAAGCGTCAATTCTTCTTTTCAAATTGTCTTCTTTCTTCTCTAAGTATTCCATGTCAAGTTCTTCTTCCTTAATTTTTGACTTCTCTTGCTGGATATCCTCAACTATCGTATCATATTTCTTCTCCTCTTTGCTTATCTTCTGATGTAAATCATTAAACATCTTCTGATACTTTCTTTTCTGCTGCCTGATCTCCTTATCTAAGTTATCTCGTAGTTCTTCATAATGCTTAAGTTCATCCACATCTTCCTTAACTTTTTCAACCTCGCTTCCTATCTCCTCTTCCATTTCTTCAAACTTTTCTTTCATCTCTTCGAAACCCGCACTTTCTTTCTCTAAATTCTGCAACGCGGTTTCTACTTTTCTAACGAAAGCTTCTTTCTTGTCAGAATATTGCTTTTTCCTCTCTTCTAATTCTTTTTCACTAAGTTGTCTTTCAACCAAGTAAACTTTAGAAAGACTATACTCTATAGAAATCAGGCCTTGATCTTCTAAAAAGTCAGCCCACTCCTGAACTACTGTTTCACTAACACCTAACTTTTTTGCGGCCTCTCCAAGCTCAATTTTTTCCTCATCATTAACGAGTTTTACGAGCTTGTCAACACCGGTCTGAATTGTTGTTTTTGCCACAATATTGTTTATCCTCTTAATTACTTTATATATCTTTCCTGAAATCAAGCAAGTCTCCAACTTCTGTCTCTGTCTCGTCAATAACACCTTCTGGGAGTTCTAACACAAAACGACACTTTTTATTAGACCTATAAGTGGAAAAAGGTTTAAAACTCTTCTTAATCTCCACCACTTCTTTCTCATCATTTAAAAAAAGCACATCTATAGTGCAAAAAACGAAGAACATGTGCAAGTTTACTTTTCTAGAAACCCTAAATAAAAAAATCATTGGCTTAGCTTCTTTTCTAAACATCATACCTACCGCTTTTCCAATTGTAGAAACTCTTAACTCTGCGTCTTCAGCTAAAACCTTGTCCTTATCCTCGTTTCTTATCAGCATTGGTAACCATCCGGGTTTAACTTAGGATCTATCTCATACGTTTCGGTATGGTTCTCATCAATCTTAAACCACGTCGGGGTATTAATTACATTATCGCACAAATTATACCCGGAGACGTTATTTTGAAAGTAAACATGATCCACTATACTTCTATCTGTTTTAACACTTAATCCCTGACTCTGCAATTCATCTATATCTACCAAACTTTCAATCCCATTAGGGGAAGAGTTAAAGTTTCCTTCTAATCTCATAGCGTAGCTAGGCGCCTGATCACTTTGAATGTAAAAACTGTTATTGGTGTGGAGCATTAAGTTAGTAGTGTCATTAGCATTATTTGTATCGTTTATGAAACGAGTTATGTTCGTTTTTTCAATAACGTTAGGAAATTTCCCGTTTGAACCCACTGTGTAAACTGGATCTCTCAAATTAGTCACGGGTACTTGTGTTTCCTTAACTTTGGTGAATTCCCAAGAGGCCAATCCTCTTCTATCTTGTAAATGAATTAAAAATTCAATCTTGACCGTAACATGCCAAGGATCTTTATGATACAAAGAGATGTTTTCAACATTTATGTTCAAATTCACGCCTATTTCGTCAGCGGTGATGTTAACACTTTGTAAATAATCAGAAAAGCTAGAAGAATTCAACACAGTCTTATTCTCTCCATCGATAGTTCCATTATAGAATGCTTCTTTGAATACTTTTCCACTATCGTTAAAGTAAGCGCCTTGAGTAGATATTTCCTCCTCCATAGCTATTAAGCCTCGATAGGCCGCGATGTACATAGCTTTTTCTATATCGTTATTCAAATTTTCTATAAAGGTGTCCATTGTATGTATACGACTTTTTACAACTTCTTTCGATTCAGTAAATTGTTTGGAAGTGTTTAAAAAGAATAAAAGACTGATTGAGAACAAGACTACTATGGCTACGAAGAAGTAAAACATTCCTTTCTTGTTCATTGCCACATTTCCACCTCAACCCTAGCAGGACCCCAAAGATAAGGCACTTCCCTAATTGCCGTGGCAGAAACTTCTAAGTCTTGTTGTGTGAAATCAACAAATACTCTACCATCATCGTCGAAATCCAAGTTGCTTAGCGTCGAATAAACTGCAAGGTCGTAGCTGTCTGTATCATCATAGCTTATTTGAGTGCTGTTATAAACACATTCATCACTACCGTTATAACTTTCAGGAACTGAAAACGTTTGAGCGTTTCCACTTTCAAACTCTACATTCCATTCACAACCGTCAGCTTCTTCTACAACACCTGACCTTCCACTCGATAAATTAACAGCAGCGGTATATATCAAAGTATTGTTATCAGAACATCCAGCACTTTCGTTCGGAGCGTCTCCAGTTCTAATCCGTAAGTTATTATTTCCGCTTTGTAGATAAGAAGGAGGTATGTTTACAGTATAAGGATCTCCCATAGTAGTGTAATTCTCTCCAAAGTAAGATAAGTTGTAAGCTTCATTACCATTAGCTTCTACCAAATCAGTCCAATGGTCTCCGCTATAAGAAGTCACTCTCGCATCTAACACTCTTAACTCATCATAAATATTTACTGTAGGAGAACAAGTGTTGAATTGATCAGTTTGTAATTTTATTGAAATCTCATTAGGACCGGTTTCTTCCACGTCAGGTGTGAAGTTTAAGTCTATAAAGCTGTCAGTGTAAAGTTCTGAAGCTACATCCTCGGCTTCTGTAGCCCTCTGGAATTGGTAAACTATACTGCTAGAACCAACTTCCATAGCGAAGTCTTCGTAAATGTCTTGCAGGCCAGAAAGGTTATTACTTTCTCTAAATATACCTCCGCTACAATTTGCTATTTTTTCAAGCATTTCATCATCAGCCCCTTTTCCAAATCCTATCGTGTAATATGTTATTTCAGTCACGCTTACATCTTCACAAGCTGCATCTATTGAATCCTGCCTAGCTTTTTCTACAGTGCATTTTCCTGAGCTACAACACTTAGTTGCGTTTCCGTCCGTCATTAAAACCATTGATTTATCTCGAGTGTCATTGACATCCTCTAGTTCGGACTCTGCATCTTCAATGTTTTGACAAAGGTATCTTTCCGCTTGAGAGGGGTTTTGAACATCGTAAGAGGATATAGTATTGTGAAGGGTTGCGTTGTCCTTTGTAAGTTCTTGATCTATATGTGAACTGGCAAAGTAAGACGCTAGCCCTACTCGATTACCACTCCAGTTCAGAGCTACTTCGACGAAGTCATGCGATAAGTTTTTCGCTACTTCCATCCTCGTAGCGTTAGTTCCTTCTATATCACTTTCACTCATAGTTCCCGCTCTACTAGTTAAAAGGAAGATGTCAGATATGTTACCCGTAGTGTTACTGGTGTTTCCTTGATAGAATCCCAATCGTAGAGGGACTGTTTCTTTACTTAGTTTTGAATAATTCAACATGCTTTCTAATGTGGTAGAAGATAACGTCTGAGTTATTTCTCCCGATTCATTCGATTCGTACACGGTCGTATTGCCTATATCTAAGAAGAGTGGAAGGGAAGTGCTAGAATCTACCCAATAGTGCAAGTCTATTGTCATCGAGTTAAGATTGCCGGGGATGTAGAATGCATCATATAGGTTTATCACGCCATCAATTCCAGGATATTCATATTTTCTACTTCCATTCACATTGCTGGTTTTCGCTTCTTGTGTTTCATACTTTACTTTTAAGAAACCTCCTCTAATTCCAGAGTTTTCAAGAGCATCAGTAAATCGCATTTCTACTTTGTTATCTCCTGAAGAAATATAAGATTTACAGCTTGTTAGGTTCCAAACATCTGGTTTCATACTAGTAGTGTTTGGGCTGAAACTATCACATAAATTATCATTAATGTAGAGATCGAAATCGCCAAGTACATCTGCCTCTAATTTTATGTTTTTAATATCAGATTCGTTCACGTCGTCTGGCACGTCTTCAACATATCCTGTTACGTTTCCTTGCCCTACGAATCCTCCGAAGTAAAGGAAGGAACTTGTTCTTTTATTCTCTACTCTTTGTAGAAACGCAGCTGCTGTGCTTCCTCTTATAGCTCTTCCTTTTTTAACCCCTGTTATCATCCTGCTTGCTGCTACCACATTTGATTCATCCACGCCTGTTTTATTGAAGAATTCATCTCCTTCAACCTTTATTCTCATCCCGAACTTTTCTGATATTAATTCTTCTACGATTGCACGTGAGAAATTGTTAGCATTATCCGTTTCATTTAAAGCCCAAAACTCTCCTAGTTGTTCTAACAGTGTTTGGTTAACGTTTTCTATTTCTCCATTTGATATCATTTTATTCACGGTAGTACTGTTCATTTCTTCCACTCTAAGTTCTGTCATACTCGTCAGAAGATCGTTCGAAACATAGCTTATTCTCTGAGTGTTTTGTTCATGAGCTACCATTTGAGTTACTAGTAGTAATCCTCCAACTATGAGCATAGAAGCTAGGAGGGCGTCTAAACTGAAGTAGAATCCTTTTAAGTCCATGAAAGCACCACCATCTTTACTATTTCAGAGTCGTGTATTGCTAATCTTTCAGTCTTTGCTACGTTGTCTGAATCTATATCTCCTTTACTTGTACAGTTAGCCTTGGTAACGTTAACCGCGTTTTCCGCTCCTCCACCAATTTTGTCTTCGAAGTTTATGTCAGAACCTCCTTCTTTGTAAGTCGCATCCACAGTTCCGAAATAATAACCTTTTCCTATTCCTTTTTTCCATCTTGCAATGAATGCTTCATCTGCAGTGGTGTACCGAGCTAGTTCCGTGTAGCTGTTAGTGTCTATATTTTTCACGGTAAAACTGGCATCAGTTGTGTCATCATCCTCTATAGAGGTGCCATTAGCCAGTTCTAAGTATTCATCTTCATCGTTAACAACTTCCGCCGTGGTGTCTGAAATGTTTGTAAAACCAACACCTGTTACGTTGATGGAAACGTTTTGTGTTAGGAAGAGAATCCCTCCGTTTTTTATGTAATTATTTAATTTTTCTTTTTTCTGAGCTGTTGTCAAGCTTCCTTCTTTGAGTTTTGGATTTTCCATGAGGACAAATCTATAATCATTTAAGTTGCTAAAGAAGTTGTTCACTTCTGAATCTACGTCTGCAGAGTAAGTATCAGCGTTTAGTTGATTCATCCAACCACTCATTAAGTCCTCGTCATTGTGATAATATGCGGCTGGTAGTAATTCTTTAATCAAGTTCTTGTTTTCAGATATTTCATTACTTCCCAACACGCATTGTTCGCCCATCCCTATCAAGCTGTCATTTTGATCTTTAAAATAGAAAGCGTAGTCTTCGCGCACTCCTAAAAGATTTCGTGTTTCGCTATAATCCAAGCTTAAATAGTTATTTATCTTTACCGGATTTAATCTGTTCTTGCTCT
>CAYNLP010000006.1:33479-43406 GCA_964398115.1 uncultured Methanosarcinales archaeon
GGATTTCCTTCGCTTAATAGGTGTTCACTGACCGTTTGTGATTCTTTCTTAACTCTTTCAAAAGCGTCGTCTGTGAAAGTGTTGGTTAGGAGTTTTACGGCTAGTAAAACAGCTAGTACAAATATGAGTAGGCTTATCACGTAGTCTATAACCCATCCTTGTCCTTTCTTAGCTGATTTGAACATTTCCATCAATGTTTTGGATTGTTACCGTTCCTTTGCTTATGCTTCCTGAAACTTCTGGCAGTGGATATGCTATGTCTCCATCTTTGTAAGATACTATAAGATAATTTCCAGTTAGAGATACGTTGTATTTTATCTCGTTTACGTTTTCAGGTAGTTCTATCGTTCTCTCGTAGCCTTCGTGTACTTCACTGGCTAGTATTATTTCTTCTTGTATGCTCCGACCGAAGTCTTCAATCTTTAATTCCTCTGTGTCATCTATTTTTTTATTGAATAAGTCGTAAGAGGCTCCTAGCATTATCATTAGGGCTACTCCTGCCATTCCTGCCATCATGACAAATTCTAGGCTTATTTGGCCTCTTGTATTTTTACATCGGTTAATCTTGCTTTCACCTCTATGTTGTGTATGCCGGAGAAAGAGTTTATATCTCCTGTGAGGTTTGTATCTGCCACTTTCACTATTTCGTAATCGCCTGCGGTGGATGAAACTTTGAAGATAATGTTTTTATTGGAGATACTTACGTTTTCTACGTTATCTGGCATGTATATTTTTAAAGTCCTCTTAGAAGGGGGTCCTTGATAGTATACTTCGTTAGCAGCGTCTCTAAGTTCTGATGCTATCTTTTCTACTTGAGCATCTGTCACGTCTTCTTGAATTTGATGGCTTTGACTGTAGAATAAAGCTATTATGGGGACTGTCATTAAGAACGCGAATGCTGTTATGAGTAGATATTCTATACTTACTTGGCCTTTGAGCATGGTTTAATAAGGTATTTTATCATTCGGGAATAACAAACTATCCTATATATCCAAGTTCTGGACTTCCATCGCCTTGTTGAACTTGGTTCGCGTTTTTCAGGCTTTGTTGAAGTTGATCTTCCATGTCTTCTATTTGATCATCTAAGTCGTCTGTTTCAACTCCGAAGTTGTATCGTTCGTTCAACAAGTTTATAATTTGCCTTGCTCCTTTTAGTCCGACGTACATGGGATGTGCCATTGTTTCTCCTAGCAAGGCCGCTGCTTGGATGTTTTCTTCATCAGCTAGTCCTAATAGCAATCCGGAAATACCCATTATGGGGCCGACTTTGCCATATGTTTCTAAATTAGCTCCTTGTTCTCCTAGTTCTTCTAATAAGTCTTTGTTATTTCCTGTTGCGTAGAGGTCTGGCCTTTCAGGCATGTTTTTTAATCCTATCCCTCCTAGCGTGATTATTTCTTTACAGTCTTGACTTTCTGCGTATTCAAGTACTGCTTCTGCAAAGCCGTAACTCTTTTCGCTGTCTTTTGGTTGTACGTCTCCTACCATGAATAAGAAATTTTTTCCATCATGTTCAAAATGTCTTATATCAATCGTGGGTAGTTTAACGGTGTTGTCTTCCTTTACGAAAACAGCGTTTGGTAAACTTTTGCTTGTTATTTGAGCAACTAGTTCGGTGTCAAATTCTTGTACTAGTAAGTCTGCTGTTATTTTTCCTACGTTTCCTATTCCTGGAAGTCCTTCTATTAGGATTGTGTTTTCAAAGTCTTTTTCTGTCTTTTTTTCAACATTCCATGTCATAATAGTCCTTTCTCCTTCTTGTATTCTAACCTGTATTTTTGATATTTGTCTTCTGGGCTATATTTGGGTGGTTTTGGATTAATCATTTTCCCACCACAGCTGCATTCTCTGGAAAGCCCGTAAGTTTGACATTCGTTACATTTGAGTATTTTTGTCATTATTCTTTCCGTTTAAAGCTTGCTTCGCCTTTATTTTCTTCTATCACCGTTTTGGCTTTAGTAACGCATTCGTCTAATTGACTTTCGGCTTCTTTATAGTCGCTTGCGGTTACTTTCACTTTGTATTTTCCAGCTCCGATATATGTTATTTCGCATCCTTCTCCTTGTTTTTCGGCTTCACTTAGTGCTTCTTTTATAACTTGTAATCCGTTTCCTACATAGCTTTTAGCGGTTAAGTCTCCACTTATAGTGACCTCTTTCGGTTTTATCTTATCCTTGACTATTTCTGTTAAGGTCTCTGCGATTTCTTCATCCAGTCCTGTTCCTGCAAGATTTGCATCGTTTTCTACGACGTCTTCAAATGCTTGGTAAAGCATGTCGTATTTTTCGAAAATAGCGTCTGCGATTTCTTCATAAAGTTCTTCTGGTTCTCTGTTGAGTTCGTCAGCAAGTTTGTCTATTATTTTCTCTGCTTGTTTTTCTTGTTTGATCATTTGTTGCTTAGCTCTGGTTTGAGCTTCGCTTACTCTCCTTAGAGAAAGGTCTATGTGTCCTTTTTCTTTGTCAATGTCTAGTACTTGGCATACTACTTTCTTTCCTTCTTGTACGTAATCTCGGATGTTTCTTATCCGGCCTGGTGCTATTTCTGATATGTGGATCATTCCTGATTTTTCGTATTCGTCTAAGTGGCAGAATACGCTGTGGTATTGTATTTTTGTGACTGTGCACAGAACTAATTCGTCTTCTTCCGGGAAGCCTTCTTTTTTATATAGCATGTTTTTTTAATTTAGAACTTCTAGTATTCGGGTGTCGACTACGGTTTTGCCACCGCTTGGTGTTGCGAGTTTTTCATCGCAGACTAGGCATTTTACTGTTCGAGATGCTTTGCCGAATATTATTTGTTCGTTTTTGCATTCGCTGCATCTGACCTTGATGAATTTACTTTTTGGTTCTTGTATTTTTGGCATTGTGTTATCTCAAGAATAAGCTTTTCTTTATAAACTCTTAGGTTATTTGTAGTCTTCGTGTTCTTCGGCTGCTTTGCTGTACGTGGGTTTTTCTGCAGTTTTGACATGTAAATCTTAGGTCTGTTTTCTTGCTTGTTTTCTTACCGACTCTTTTGAATGCTGATATTGGTGGTTTTGAAAATCTTCCTTGATTTCCTGCTCCTCTTCTTCTTCCTCTGGACTCTAGTCTACTTGGACTGAACCAGCTCATTGGTCTGGCTTGGTTTCTTCCTCTTTTCTTTGCTTCCGACACTTTGTGTTTATGATGTTCATTACAAAATGGGCAGTGTCGGTTTACTTCTTTTGGAATTTTCATATTTTTGGAAGAAAAGGGTGGTGTTTAAAAAGTTTACTTTTTTATACTTCTTCTGCTCGTCCTTTTTTTATGAGTATTTGTGCGATTTCTTCAGAGAGTTCGGCGGTTTCTTCTTCTTCGTAGGGGCCGTATACTTCTTCGTTTTTTCCTACAAATTTGGGTATTGAGCTTTTGAACTTGACTTCTAATCGTCTGTCTTTTTCTTCTTCGGTTTCGGTATCATTTTTTTCATTTTCTAATTCTTTAATTTCGTCTGTCATTCCTTTTTCTTCGTTCATTCCTGTTTTAGGTTCTTCACTTTCTTCTTCATGTTTGTATTTGCTTACGTCTTCATTGCCAAATTTAGGATATTCCATATTGGATACTTTTTCTAACACGCTTTGTCTGTAGGAATCGAATAGTTTGGATGCTTGGTGGAAGAATTCTTTTTCTACGTCTAGTAAGGCGGATGTGTCTATTATGTCACTTTTTGTTCTTGATTTGTTAAGCGCTAGTATTATTATCTTTTTTTCTCTTCTTTCTATAAATTCTTTTGCTATTTTCTTTGCGTTTTCTAGTTGGACTTTTACTTTTTCTTTCTCGCTGCTGGCGAACATTTCTGCTTCTTCGCTTTTATCATCTAACACTTTTTGTTTTTCTTGAAAGTATTCTACTAGTTCTTTGTAGAAATTACGGTCTAAGGTTTGTAAGTCTTCACTATTTCTCTCTCGACGGAGAAGTTCGAATAATTCCTCGTATGTTAGACTCATTTCCCCCATGTTTATTTGAAACTGTTTTTCAGTTTATAAAAATTGCGTTAAGTAAATAATGATCCTATCCATTCTCCTATTCCTAGTACTATTTTTGTAAGGAATCCTTTATCTTCCTCTTCTTTTTCACTTTTTCTTTCTTCTTCGTTTTGTTCTTCTTGGATTTGTATAAAACTTTTTTTGATAGAGGTTATGTTTTTAGAGGGTATAAGAGCGGTGGTGGTTATTTCTATGCGGTCTTGTGAGAAACTGTTTGGAACTTTAAAGCTGTAACTGTACATTTCTTTCTCTTCATCTGGTTTTATTTCTTTCTTGTTGGATATGTTGCCTTCTATTTGGACGTTTTGAGATATTTCGTCTTTAGCGCTGAACATTCTAGCTTTTTCCAGGTTGTTCTTTAATTTAACCTTCACATTTACCATATCTCCTCTTGCTGCGTGTTGGGGCGTGTCTATGTTTATGTTGAGGCTTTGAAGTCTGGGTTGTACTGTTATCTGGTCAGTGGTGGAGAAATTGAATTTTTCTCCTGCTGGGGTTTTGTAAGTTCCGGAGAATGTTCCTGTAAATGTGGTTTCATTACTTATTTCTGGTGCTTTCATAACATCTGTTAGGAGGAAGCTTTCGTCGTTCACTATTGCTTTTTCTAACTTTATTTCTTCGTTGAATAATTTTACTGTGCTGTTTGGTATTATAACTCCAAAGTGATCTCGGTTTTTTATTTTGGCATCTATTCTAAATTTGCTGCCTCCTGTTATTTTGTCAGGTAGGTTTAAAGTTGGTTTGGGCCCGTTAACGAAGCTTTTGATTTTGTAATCTTGATAGTAGTCTACTTCTCCTTGTTCTGAGTTGAAAGAGGCGCTAAACGTGATGGTGTTGTTTCTTACTCTGGGAGCTGAAAAGACAGTTTTTAACTTTTCTGTTTGTCCTGGATTTATTGTACCGCTCCATGTTACTTCATCTCTGGTTTTAGACATTTTTGTACTTCTTGATAGTATGTTGAGGGGGGGAGCTCGGATTTTTAAATTGTTGACTTCTACGCCGTTTCCTGTTTCTTTCCCGATTATTTCTATATTGAAGTTGAATTCTTTTCCTACGGGTATTTGGTTTTTTGGTTCTGTAATTTTTACTTGGTAGGGAGCTTCTACTTTGAAGTTTGTTTTTGAACTCTTTTTTGTAATTTTTTTGTCAGCGTAGGTGTAGGTCACGTTGGCTTGGCTTGTGTGTTCAGCCCATGCTGTTGCTTGTATGTCATAGTTGAAAGTTATTTGTTGTCCGGGTTGTAAACTTCCTTTTTTGGTAAAAGTGTTGGTTTCTCTTCCTAGTTGTACGATGTCGAATTCTCTTGGAAATTTGTCTTTGTAGGTGTATCGGGGGATGTGTCGGTTTCCGGTATTTTCTAATGTGACGGTGATTCTTGCTTGATCGTTAAGGCCTAGGTTGGTTTGGCTTATTTGTCTGTTAATATTTAGCTCGGGCCCTATATTTGTAATTTTTATTTTTAGTCCTGCTTTGGATTCTCCATCTTCAAACGTTACTTTGTTGCTGTCAAGGTTTTCATCTTTATCTTGAAAGCAGTATTGGTAATGTTTTGTATCAGTGCATTGGTTTAAATTTATCACTAAGCTGTTGTTTTCACTGCTTAGATAGATTTTATCTTCACCCCATTCGTGTATGACTGAGTATTTCACACCGTGTGCTGTGAAGTTATCACCGCTGTTGTGCCAACCACTGTAACCGTGGGCCATGGGTATTAGCAATAGAGTCAAGAGGATTAATTTGTATTTCATATCTAATTTGTTTTTATTAGAAGGATGTGTTATAAAGTTATCGTTAATTTACTTGTCTAATGTCTAATATTCCTTGACCTGCTATAGTAACTTCTGCTTCTATACCTGTAAGGTTGTAGTCCTCATAATCTGCTAAGACGTAACTTGCTGAAAGAGTTTCTTGAGCGTCATAACCTGCAACTAGCAGAGCTTGATGTTCAGGATAATACTTGATTATAGCTTTGCCGACGGAGAAATCTTTGTTACATGGTTGAGGGTAATCCATGAGCTTAGCTGCCACGCTGTTTATACAAGGCCCTCCCACTACTATCATTTTCTCCTCTCCGGGTTTAGGAGCGTCTACATCCATAACACCCACCCGTGACGTAAATAAAGAACTTACACGATTTAAAGACACGTCAGCCTCGCTTTCAGCCACTAAACTAGCCACTACATCCACGGCTCCTATCATGTCTGAAGTTGCAGCGTTTTTGCCAACTACTATTTGAGCGTCAAACACTCCTTTAGTTACGAAAGGTTCTGGATAATCATTTAAGGTGTGTTGGCTAGTTTGAGAAGATGCCGGTAAAGCAAGCAGAATTCCTATAATGATCAGGGTTAGTGTTTTCTTCATATTACTTTATTGCGTAGATTCTCGTTTATATAGTTTTAGAAAAAATAAAGAAGAGAGAAAGAAAAAAAGGAAAAAATTGGTTAGCTCTTTTTAGGAGCTACCGCTACCAGATCCACCAGATCCGCTAACTGGGCTTACACTGATGGTGTCAAGGTCAGCAACTGTGACCTGAACTTCATCGCCTTGCAAGTTGTAGTCCTTGTAATCAGCTAGGACGTAACTTGCTCCCAGTGTGTCTTGGCTGGTTTGTCCAGCGACGAGAATCGCGTTTTGATCCTCGTACAGCTTGATGGTAGCTTGACCTTCTTGGAATCCAAGGTCTTCTGCGTCTTGACCACATGCTGGGTATTGCGCACCGAGTAGGTTTGCAGAGACCCTGTTGATACAAGGTCCTCCAATCGAGATCATGTTTTGGGTTCCAACTGCTGGAGCGTTGACGTCCAGTACAGCTAGACCAACTGCGATTGGATTGACCTTTTCAGTGGTCACTCCGCCTGAGCTACCTCTTGTTCTGGTAACTTCGCCAGCTGTGACGAACACTTGTGCTCCTCTCTGCTGTTCTGGGTAGCCGAGAGTGAGCTCTTCTGGGTTGTCACCGCTTGGATCGTACAGGTCGTAACTGACTCCGTAGTCAGTCATTTCCATCTCGTGGTTATCTTGCTCGTCTGGCTCAACTGGGTCGAATGCGAATTCGCTGTATCTTCCAGTTGTTGCCTGAGCTTGGTCGTTGATAACCACATGGGTTGTACGATCGATTGAGCTGTTGACACCGCTTATGGAAATGCCACTTCGGTTGTAACCCATGAAGTCCATCATGACATCATTGTCACTCGCGATGGACACGTTCATCCTCAGGTTTTCTCCTCCTTCGTTGCTTTCGTCAAATTCACTACCTTCTGTGTGAAGGATGAACTCTGTGTAGCTAGGTTCATTCAAGTTGTTGGCACTGTCTTGTGGTGCGTTAACGTTTGCTCCAAAGTCGATGACTCCACCGCCTTTGGTGGTGAACTTGGCTCTGTCACCTTCAACCGCACCGTCTGCGTTCAAGTCAACTGCAACAGGGTGGTTGCTGTCAACTGAACCGTTAGCAACGTAGACGTCGTAGGAGTTTCCTGCGACGATTAAGGTACCAGTTCCTAGTACCTCGTTTACGCTGTCAAGTGTGTATGTCAACTCTTTGCTGCCTGCTGCTTTGTCTTCGAAAGTCAGCACTTGCTGGCTTGTATCTACGCTTTGGTACTCGACAACGTGGCTGAACGCTTGGTCGTCCCATGCGTCATTTCGGTTGTTTGAGAGTACGATTTCGTCGTCTTTGTCGACGAAAAAGTCGCTCGCGTTCAAGTTGCCGCTGCCAGCGTTGTAGGCAGTTTGGAAGTTGCCGTCTTCGACGAAGTTGAAGTCTTCGTCGTTGTCTGAACCGAGTCGGAATGTACCGTCGTCCAAGGTTTCTACGTACGCAATATTGTACTGATTACCTTGGCGGTTGGTAGCCCTTACTTCGTACTCGTCATCACCGTTGGCCGCTATTTCAATCGGTGTTTCACCGACGTCCATGAAGCCTTCGTAGGTGATGTCGAAACTTGGGCTGAGCATTCCCATTGGTTCATCCAGGAACTCTTTGATACCGTGTTCAGGTGGTACGTAGATGTTTGTAGTTCCTGAAAGTGCGTCAGCTGTGAGTCGGTACGACATATCAGTGATTTCGAACTCTTCTCCAGCTGCGAGGTTTCCACCTCCGACGACTTGTCCTTGTATTCGGACAAATGCGTCTTCAATGCTTTCTTCGGTGATTTCAACTCTTCTCTCAAAGCTGTCGTCGTTAGCGTTGGTATCTCGGAATTGTACTTTCTGAGCTCCGAGGAAGAATTCTGCTACTCCTCCTCTTTCAGAAACTAGGATTTCTTGAATCCCGACTTCTAGACCGCTTGAGAGAATGTCTGTTCCACCATCTTGCATTGCGTCGGTTAACTCTCCGTTTACAGAGAGTTTGGCTTCGACGTTCCCTCCGTTAGGGTTTGAAACGAAGACTAGTGTGACTTCGTAATCTTTGCCGTCGATGGTGTATGTCTTTGTTTCTCCTTCTTGTAAGGAGTCTGTGACATCTCCGGCAATAAACTCAAGTGTTACGTCGTCATTATTGCTGTTGTTTTGGACTTCGCTGTCTACGAAGACAAAGTCTGTTCCGAAAATGTTAAAGACTTCATCTTCTAAGTCGTTTAGCTCTAAATTGCCGCTACCGTCGCTTTCAATTTCTGATTCAAGTCCTTCTTCGAATTCGATCTCCCATTCAAAGAAAGCGTCTTGTTCAGGATCGTCTCCTTCAGCGACGTGTAGCCAGTCACTGACTTGTTCTGATGGTGCGTCGTTTTGGCCGTAGACTACAGCAGTTGGGAACAACTCGTTAGATCCAGTATTGTTCACTGCTTTGAATCTTAGGTACTGGTTGTAGTTTGTTGTTCCTTCGTCTGTTGAAACCGTTCCGCCTTGTAGGGCTTCTACGTCGAATTCTGTTATTGTTTCTTTGACGTCGCCGATTGGTTCGTTGATTGTTAGCATGTCGTTAGCTTCGCCAATTTCGGCTGTGTCTCCTTGCAGCGTTGTCTTTCCTGCAGCTCCTGGTACGTCTACTGTTTCTTTCGCTGTGCTTGCTGCTTGCAGACTTGCTGCGATGTCAATTGAGCCTAGGACGTCTGATGTTGCGGCGTCTTCACCGACAACCAGCTTTCCTTGGAACTGTCCGTCGTCCATCCACATTCCTGGATAGTCTTCCAGTCCCATGTCTTGCTGTGACTGTGCCATTGCGCCCATCATCGTTGCTCCGACCATGGTTGCTCCGGCTCCTAGAGCCACAATTTTCTTGATTGTTTTCTTTACATTCATGTTAGTAAACACCTCCGTGTTTAAAGTTTGATCTTGTCTAGTATGTGAAGCGTGCTCTATAGTCGCTGGAACACGACTATATTTTAAGCCTTCACATACTAAACGTCTTTGTAGCTCAAACTTGGATTGGTATAGTTACCCCTTATTTATAAAGTTTTCGTTATTTACTCCTCTTATTTTGTAATATTCGGCATTAGAGAGCTTGAAACACTGGATTTCTGAAAAAGGACAGTTTATTTAAAAAAGCGTGTATATAGTGTTTGTATATCATGTTTTCACCATTTTGTGTTCTATGTTGTTGTTGATTAAAAGTTTTTGAAACATTTTTCGTATTTGTTGTATTTTTTGTTATATTTTTCTGGACATAAAGTGGCGCTATACGTTATCATTATTGCATTTTATCTTTGAACTCTTCACATATATTATATAGTATAAAGTGAAATATTATAGCGGACCCGAGGGGATTTGAACCCCTGACCTACAGCTTAGGAGGCTTTAGCGGAGGAAAATCCTCTGTCGCTCCATCCAGGCTGAGCTACGGGCCCATATAAGATAACAAAGCTTTTTGTCTCTTTTTCTTATCAGGATGGAAAAACCCAATTCTTTTTAAAAACCTTATGATATCACTCTTTCTTCTAATTCTTAATTCCCAAGTCGTAGAAATCTTTTCTGATTGT
>CAYNLP010000007.1:0-21015 GCA_964398115.1 uncultured Methanosarcinales archaeon
TTGCAAATAGATCATAAGAATTATGGTTTGCTTGCCCCGTTTAAGCGTGTTTTCGAAAATAGGTATACGCGTTTGACAATACTTGCAGGTCTTATATTCTCTGTCACCATAACGTTAGATCGTTTTGTGTTGCAAAACTATACTGAGCCATTAACTTACTTTTTCCTTGTACATGTTTTTATGTTTGTCTTGCTGACGTTGAGGCATTTTTACAAGCAAGGTTGGAGATCTTTGTTTGATTCCAGACATCATAACAAGTGGACGGTTATAACTTCTGTATTCTATGTCTTGTTCCTGCTAACTTTCTACGAAGCTATCAGTCTCGCTTATGCAGGCTTGGTGGCGGCTGTGATGAGAATGCAAAACTTGATAACCACGGTTGAAGGCGGTCGCTTCTTTCAGGAAGAACATCTTAAGAAGAAAAGCTTGGCCTGCTTGATAATGGTGGTAGGAGCTGTTCTAGTAGTTATATAGAAACTTTTTCGTGACTGAATGTTGTATATGTTTATTTATGGAATTTTAATATTTATTGTCTATATTGAAAAATATTATTTTTAGAGTTTCGGTAATGTTTTAAAAAAGAACACGTTTAATTTCACAATATGAAACTCACATTCCTCGGTACTAATTCGATGGTGCCCACCAAGGAGAGAAACGTAACCGGCCACTTTCTTGAATATGACGGTCATGGAATCTTGGTAGATTGTGGTGAAGGCACTCAGCGTCAGATGAACAAGGCAGGTATTAATCGGTTGCGTGTGAACAAAATTTTGATAACGCATTGGCATGGCGACCACGTCGCGGGATTGATTGGATTATTACAAACTATAGGTAATGAAGAAAACGCTCCAACTATCGAGATTTACGGACCGCCTGGGACGAAGCAGAATCTGATGTATTTGATGAAAGCCACGTTGCACAGTTCAAACCTAGAGATTGGGGTGAAAGAACTCGATCCGGCTGGAGTTGAGAAGTTTAGTGAGGAGGAAGATTATTATCTCGAGGCGGTTTGGATGGATCATCAAGTGGATTGTCTAGCATACCGTTTTGTAGAGAAAGATAAGAGAAAGATAGATATGAACAAAGCTAACCGTCTGGGACTAGAAGAAGGTCCTAAGATTGGCGAGTTGAAGGAAGGGCAAGAAGTAGAAACTGATAACAGTGTGATTAAACCTGAAGATGTGAGCTATATTGAAGAAGGAAGGAAGGTCACTTTCATAATGGATACCTTGCTCAATGACAATTGTTACGATATTTCTCAACGAAGTGATTTACTCGTATGCGAGGCAACTTTCTTATCTGACTTGGAAGAAAAAGCAACTGAGTTTAAACACTTAACCGCTGAACAAGCGGCGCAAATTGCGGATGAAGCTGAAGTAAAAAGATTGATACTAACTCATTTCAGCCAGCGTTACAGAGATACTCAATCATTAGTGGAAGAAGCGAAAAAAATATTTGCAAATACTCAAGCAGCGGAAGACTTTATGGAAGTAGAAATATGATAACTGTTGAAGAAATGCATAACTTAGAAGAAAAAGCAATCAAAGAAGGTGTTAGTGAAGCAGAACTCATGGAAAATGCGGGCAGACAAGTCTTTCAAGTCTTAAACCAACAATACGATTTAGAAAAATATTCAATAGTCGTGTTTGCAGGAGGAGGAAACAACGCAGGTGATGGATTTGTCGCAGCTCGACACCTTGCAGAAAAGTGTCCTGTAACGATAATATTTTTAGGAAGCGAAGAAAAACTCAGTCAAGTTTCTAAAAACAATTTTGACAAAGTCAAGGATAAAGTCACGATTAGGGAAAGTGATGAAACTAATTTAGAAAAGTTAAAGATAAACGGAAACGTCATATTGTTAGACGCGATGCTCGGCTTGGGAATAAAAGGAAGTTTGAGAGAGCCTTACAAGACAGCAGTAGATTTTTACAACAAGCAAGAAGGAGAGAAAGTTTCTATAGACATACCAACTGGGATGAATCCGGACACTGGAGAACCTACTGGTGAAGAAAGCTGTAAATTTGATTTAATCATTACTTTTCATGATATTAAGAAAGGATTAGTTAATTACGACGACAAGGTTGAAGTAGTAGATATTGGACTTTAAGACTTGGTCGCCAAGTTAATATCTTCAGCCTTTACAGTCTTCCTGCCAGCGTGTTGTGCTAGTTTAATACCAGCGTTTGAAACTTCTTCAGCTTTTTCTTCTAAGAAGTCTCGAAGTTCTTCTTTTGCGCCTTCAGAAACTCTTTCTGCTCCGGCTTTTTTCATTATTCTATCCATCGCTGCCAATGGAATGTCTCTTTTCCTCCCCATTTTCAAGTATAACGGTCTAAAAGACTTTTATTTATAAAATTATTGTTTTTTTGCCGTTTTTTGCCTAAAACAAATAAAATGCACTGGACATTCGCCCGCGTAACCTATTTAAATTCATTTATATAAAGTGTTAAGTAATGGGAGTCAGCTTCGGCGGAAGAAAAGCCAAAGGCAGCAAAGCCGAGAACGAACTACTCAACAAATTCTGGAAAAACGACTGGGGGGGCATAAGATGCGCAGGAAGCGGAAGCGCAAGAAACCCAACACCAGACATCTTAGTAGGTAATGGCGATAGAGTATTAGCCATGGAAGTAAAAATAACCAAAGACGACAAGAAATACTTCAAAAACGAGGAAATAGAAGCATTAAGAAAATTCGCAGGCGCATTCGGAGCACACCCAATGGTAGGCGTACAATTCAGCAACAACAACTGGTACTTCCTAAGCTTAGACGACCTACGCAGCACAAAGAAAAGCTACGTCGCTAGTGTAGATCGAGCAATGAGCCGAGGACTAACATTTGAGGAACTCCTACAAATTTAATGCACAAAATTCTTAACTCCAAATATCAATAAAACTCCAAGTATCAAAATTATTGTTTCAATAAGCATCTTGCCAAAGTTTTCTTCATCCTGCAATTCAGGGATTAAGTCCGCAGTTGCGACGTAAACAAAACCTCCACTTGCAATCCCCAAGAAGACGGGAATAAGGCCTTGAACAGTGCTAGACAAATAATACATTAAGACGCCGCCAACTACTGCCGTCACCGCTGACAAAAAATTAAAACCGAGAGCTTTCTTCGTACTAAAACCCCCATGAACGAGGATGGCGAAATCACCAAGTTCTTGAGGGATTTCATGCATTGCAATCGCGATGGTAGTAACCACCCCGAGTTCAAAATTGGTGAGAAAAGCAGCAGCTATA
The DNA here is from genome assembly GCA_964398115.1 of uncultured Methanosarcinales archaeon. Classification (GTDB taxonomy): domain Archaea; phylum Nanobdellota; class Nanobdellia; order Woesearchaeales; family CAYNLP01; genus CAYNLP01. The sequence continues at coordinate 3,240 of CAYNLP010000007.1, forward strand.
ATCGCACCATCTACGAAATTGTGAACGCCGTCCCCAACCAAATTCAGGTAGGTGTACGGCTTGACTTCATGATTGTGAGTGTGACAATGATGCCAAAAGACAAATCTCTCCATGATAAAGAATGCAACAACGCCTACAAGAGCCCATGTAAAACCAGTGTGATCCAAAGCTTCCACAGACCTTGGTAAGAGATTGAAAAAGCTAGCTCCAAGCATAGTACCTGCTGCGAACGCTACAACATACAGCATCCATTTATGAAGTTCTTCTTCATTAACGGCCAGACTTATAGCTCCGAGTAATGAAAGCAAGCTTATGAGAACTACTGCTATGACTATAGTGCCTAACATTTATACTCCTCTGAAAGATACTTGTGTTCAGGCTTGTATATAAAAGTGGTGTCGGTGTCGAAATAACCACACATGAACTTGTCTAATGGGATACCTGTTCTTTGACTTAACATTTGCGCGTAGAAGTAGGTCTGTGTCGTAGCATATTTTTCTCGATGAGCATTAGGTTTGTAATCCCAAATCCATATCTTGTCACCTTCGAAACGGATGAGATCTATATGACCGCTCAACGGATTGCTTTCCTCAAATAAGTTATGATAACTTGCTTCGTCAGGCTCTACCCAAATAGGGGCTTCCACACACAAAGTTTGCGGGTCGTTATGCAACATGTAAACCTGCACGTTACTATGAGCGGTGTTATAATTATCCCACTCCAAGCCTTCTCTAGCAAAACTCGTCACAGGATGATTATCAACTTCTTCCGGCTCGATACCCAAATCTAACTTCAACTTACTACTTCGAGGACCATCTTGAAATTTTTCATCCGGGCAATCATCCAGCATAGAAAATAAATACTGCTGAAGGTCAGAATATTCACTTGGTAACTTGTTAAGACGTCCCTTATGGATGCGATAAAAATAGTACCATCCGTGGTCTAAAGAGACGTGGTCGATCACTCTTCTATCATCTCTTCTATTTTCTCTTCTTCTTCAAGTATGTGCTTAGCCATCTTTTCAACGTGATGATCGATTCTTGCAATCCTTCTTTCCAAAAGAACCATTACTCTAAGGCTGTAAACGATAGCTGCTAACGTTCCAATAATGACTGCTAATATTACGTGTTCGAGTGCCATAACAAACCTCCACCTCTTTTTCTTAAATGATTAAAGCCCATCATGGCTATAAAAAGTTTTCTAAACAAACACCTTTCTTTTCAATATAGAAAATAAATAATTTAAATACAAACCCATTACACAACTACAATGGATTTCATAGACCGAAGCGGAAACTACCGAGAAAAACCACGAGACAGAAAAGTCTACGAAAAAACCGCCGTGTACGGCGCAGCCAAGAAAGACGGACACATCTACGTAGTAAAACCAAAAACCATAGAAAGATGGGAACTACCAGGAGGCAACCTAAAAGAAGGAGAAAGCCTCAAACAAGCACTCAAAAGAGAAATAAAAACAAAAACTGGATACGAAATAGAAATAATCAAACCAGACATAATAGAACCAAAAACAGAACGATTCTACGCATACGACACAGATGAATATAGCATGAAAAAAATGCACTTCTACCGAATAAAACTAAAAGAAGAATTAAAAGACGAAATAGATGAAGAAATCAAACAAGCAAAGTGGGTGCCAGAAACCAGCCTAAAACCAACCAACTCAAACGCAACCCAGTTAGAAGTGTTTGACGAGTTAAGAAAATCATAACCTTTATATACTGCATGTAGCTATTCTAAACACCGAGGGAGACACACAAAACAATGCTAAAGATGAAGAGACTTTCGGAAACCTACGACATGAGAGTCTTTACCGACAGCGGAGACTACTTCGGAGACATCGAAGAAATAATTCTCACACAAAACAAAATCTTCGGATGGAGAGTAAGAGCCACAAGAGACAGCTTCCTCAGCAACGTACTAGGAAGCGCAAAAGGCGTCATCGTACCACACCAACTCGTCAAAGCCATCGGCGACATAATGATCATAAACAAAAGCGCCGTGCCAAGCTACGACGAAGACAAAGAATAATCTTTTAATACTCGACACTTCTAATACCAATTGATGTTAAAAGACAAGAAAAAAATCTACATACTACTAGCAATACTATTCCTAACAGTATTCGCAACCAGAGCATACTTCAGCCTACAAACAGAAGGATTCACAACCGAAAGCTACTACCACCTAAGACACATAGAACACATAAAACAAACCGGCCTACCACTCTTCCAAGACCCGCTCAGCTATGAAGGAAGAGAATACTACTTCCCACCACTCTTCCACTACATAATGGCAGGACTAAGCTTCATAATACCCTTAAAACTACTAGCAAAACTAATACCCAACCTCTTATTCAGCACACTAATACTAATAGTATACGCCATCGCCAACAGAGTAACAAACCACAAAGGATATAGCCTCCTAGCAGCATTCTTCTTCGCATTCACACCAATAAGCTTCACCTACCCCATAAATTCAGTCACCCCATACAGCCTAGCAATACCCCTCTTCTTCGGCGTAGTACATGCTATGCTAGACATGAAAAGCGAACTAAACACAATGCTAATCCTAATAGTCGCTCTCGTATTCACACACCCCACCGCATTCCTACTAGTCATAGGACTCATAACCTATCTAGCACTACTAAAACTAGAAAACATGAGTGTCGACGAAAGAAGCAAAGAAATAATACTATTCACAATATTCCTCGTATTCTGGGCCTTATTCCTACTCTACAAAAACGTGTTCCTAACCCACGGCCTAGGAGCAATCTGGCTAAACCTCCCAGACACGCTCATGCAAAGCGCCTTCCCACAACCAAACATCTTCCAAATCCTATACTACGTCGGAATGGTTCCTCTCTTTCTAGGAGTCTTGGGAGCATACGGAACAGTCTTTAAAAACACACGCAAAAACTTACTACTCCTCCTAGGAATAACCCTCTCAATATTCATCCCCCTATGGATGAACCTAATACGACTACAAACCGGTCTACTATTCCTCAGCGCCCTCCTATCAGTACTAGCAGCCGAAGGACTCCTAGCCAGAGCAAACTACATGAAGAAAACAAAATTTGAAAAGCTAAGAAAAGTAACAATATTCTTCCTCGTATTCTTCTTCATAATAAGCTCAGTCATACCACTATTCGGAACAGCCCAAACCAAAGCCCAAAACACGCCAGACCCAAACGTGATAAAATCCCTACAATGGATGAAACAAAACACTTCAAAAAACAGCGTAATCCTCGCCCCCGTCAGCCAAGGCCACCTAGTAACATACTTCGCCAACAGAAAAAACGTTATGGACACAAACTTCCTAATGATAGACGACGTAAACGAAAGATTCCAAGACATAAAAAAAGTGTATAAAGCCAGAATACAAGCAGAAGCGCTAAGAATCATAGACAAATACGGAATAGACTACATACTATTAAGTCAAAAAGCCAAAGACGAATACGAAACCGATCAACTCTACTACACTGACAGTAACTGCTTCGAAAGAATATACAACGACAAAGTACAAATATACGAAGTAAAATGCCAATACCAAGGAGGTGAACAATGAAGAGATTCCTCCAACAATGGGGTCCGTTGATAATAGTACTCATGGCCATAACCTTCTCCCTAGCCCCAGTAATGGTTAGATCCGCCCAAGACCCACTCGTCCCCCTCGGAGAAAGCTACTACAACATGAGAATATCACAAGAACTGCAAGAAAACCCCACATTACAAAATGACCCCTTACAAGAAAGACCATACAACCCCAACCTATACCACTACTTACTAGCACTACTACAACTATTCCTTTCAGATCAAGGATTGATAATGAGTTCCATAGCACTATCAGTAGCAAGCGCGTTCCTACTGCAAAAAGCATTAAGAGACTACGGCATGGACGAAAGAGCAATACTCGCCGTAGCCATATTCATACTATCACCCATATACATATACACCTCAACCACGCTAACCCCCTACACACTCACACTCTTCCTAATCACACTAACCCTTTACCTAAGAAATTGGTCCGCCGCCATACCAGCAGGATTAACCGCTCTCACCAACCCATCCGTATTCCTAATACTAACAATAACTATGATAATACACAACCACCTAGGCGAAGAAAAACACCCCGCTTACTTAACTCTAGGCGTTGGGACAATACTCACAGGAGCAGCATATCTCTTCCTCGACTACATCCCCATAATAAAACTATTCAATGGAGGACTAGCACCCTTAAACTACATCACCGACTTCGGCGCCACAGTAGGATACAGCTTCTTCGGCCTACTCCTAGCTATAGTGTCAATCCTACTATTCTGGAAAGATGACAAAAAATTCAGCAAAGGCGGCGTGATATACCTACTCCTACTACTAACGTCAACCACACTCGAACCAACACGACTACTCATAAACATAATAACCTCGATATACGCCGCATACGCCCTCTACTTCTTCATAACCCGAGAATGGATAGTATTAAACCTCAAAGACTTAACACTACTAATACTCTTCAGCAGCTTACTATTCTCCGCAGTATCATTCACAACCCGAACATCCAACATGGAACCCACACACGAAACAATAAAAACACTAGAAACCATCAAAAACCAACAAATAAAAGGAACAGTCTTCAGCGATCCACAAAACGGGTTCTTAATACAATACTACGCACAAAGAAAAAGCTATATGGACGAACTAAGCTTCCTATACAAAGGATACGAAGAGAAAAAACAAACCACACAAACATTATACACCAACTCAAAACCAAAAATAACCAAAAAACTCCTAGACGAAAACGACATAAGCTACATATATATAGACCAAAAAATGCAAGACAGGCTATGGCAAACACGAAATCAACTGCCTCTCGTCCTAGAACTCAGCGAAAACTTTATTAAACTCACAGATTTTCAAAACAGACAAGCTTGGCTCTACATAAGAACTTGAGGCTTTTAAAATGATAACATTCGGGGATATACTCATATACGCCGTAGCTTTCTTTGGCATATATACAGCTACATTCTTCACACTAACAATGCTAGAAGGCACTAGAGAAGTAAAAAGAAAAAAAGAAACAGACTGGCGACCAGAAGTATGCGTTATAGTCCCTTGCTACAATGAAGAAAACACGGTAGAAAAAACCGTCGACTCACTTCTCAACCTCAACTATCCAAGAGAAAAACTAGACCTAATAGTAGTAGATGACGGAAGTACTGATAACACCTACGAAGTAGCAAAGAAATACGAAGAAAAAGGAGTAAGAGTATTCCAAAAAGAGAACGGGGGGAAACACACAGCACTAAACCTAGGCTTAGAAAAAACAGACGCAGAAATAGTAGGAGCACTAGACGCAGACAGCCACGTGGATCCCGACGCACTAAAACGAATGATACCATACTTCGAAGAAGACGACGTAGCAGCAGTCACCCCCGCACTCAAAATAGACAAACCCGACACATGGCTACAAATGGTACAAATGATCGAATACCTAATCGGTATATTCCTAAGAAAAGTATTCGCCATGCTCGGAAGCAACCACGTCACACCCGGCCCCTTCACCTTATTCAAAAAAAGCTTCTTCGAAGAACACGGACCATACCGAGAAGCATACCTCACAGAAGACATCGAAATGGCATTGCGAATAGAAAAATATAACTACCAAATAGAAAATGCACCAAACGCATACGTATACACTATAGGCCCACCCACATTCAAAGGCTTGTTAAACCAAAGAAGAAGATGGTACTACGGATTCATACAAAACACGTTAGACTATAAAGAACTCTTCAGCAGAGAACACGGAAACCTCGGACTATTCGTACTACCAAGCGCCTTCATATCCGTCCTCTTAGTAATCCTAACACTCCTCTACACCGGATTCAAACTCACAACTAAGGCATGGGAAAGATTCCAATACATGCAAGCGATAAACTGGGACTTCATGGAAATATTAGAATTCAACTTCGACCCATTCTTTCTAAACTTCAACGACACCGTAATGCTAGGATTCCTAGTAATGGCCATCAGTATAGCACTAATATTACTAGCCAAAAACGTGGCAGGAGAAAACGAACAGATAAAATACCACTACATAGTCTATGTATTAATCTACTGGCTACTATTTGGATTCTGGTGGATAGTCGCGTTTTGGAACAAACTTCTTAACAAAGAAAACTATTGGAATCACAAAAGCGCTGATTGATCATGGCGGGAAACAAATACAAAGAAATGGATAAAATGAAGTACTTCGCAGTACTTCTACTCACAATCATAATATTCGCTTCAGGAATCCTACTAGGCAACTACATCTCAGGAGAAAAAGCCGAACAACTAAACGAAGTACAGGAAAACATCAAATTAAGAACTCTCGGAGCAGAAACACAATTCCAACTCATGACAATGGACCCCTGCCAATTCATAAATAGCACACCTCTCACCCAAGACTTATATGAACTCTCGGAAAAACTAGACCACTTAGAAACACTGATGGGAAAAGACAGTGACCAAGTAAAAAGACTCAAAGAAAGATACAGCATACTAGAAATAAGACACTGGCTTTACACTAAAAAAACTAATGAAGAGTGCGGAACCAACCACACACCCATACTCTACTTCTACAGCAACCAAGGAGACTGTGCAAAATGCGAGGAACAAGGATACGTATTAACCTATTTACGCAGAAAATACCCTAATTTAAGAGTTTACAGCTTCGACATCCACATGGAAAACCCAGCTTTAAACACTGTAAAAGACATCTACGACGTAAGACAACCCCCAACACTCATAGTAGGGTCTAGAGTATACCGAGAATTCCAAACACGAAATGACATGGAAAAAATCCTTGGAAAAGTTTAATTCACTGGATTTGAACCATGTCCCCAATGGTCATACTCTTTGAAGTACTCTTTTGTTCCCTTTCAAGTTTCTCCTCATACTCGTCAACCAATTCAATATCGAGAAACTTTTCAACCTTCCTAGCCAAGTCAATACTAGGCTCCATACGACCAGTTTCCAAATGATGAATCACACTTTCCTTCTCCCCAATTTTATGAGCCATTTCTTCCTGCTTCAAACCACGGCTTTCCCTCTCAGACTTAATCATTTCCGGATAGCCATCTTTAATCACCGTGATAACTTTAGACCTTTCAGGCTCTTCCCTAACTTCAGACTTATCCTCTTTCTTTTCTTTAGCTTTGGTAACTTTAGAAATCACCTCTCCGTAATTAGAACAAGATTTACACACTTGCATCTCTGCACCTTCTAACTTCGTATTAAAGAGTTGTTCTTCAGAACCACACATATCGCAACGCATGATACACCCCCTTCTCCTATAACATTATAAATGGTGAAAAGAATATTTAAGTGTTTGCCTCAATTTTCAAAATTACATATTCTAACTCTCCCGTCCGTATTTCATGCCACTCCTCCACAGAAAAACCATGCTTATCAGCCGCCTCAACAAACAAATCCGTATGGATCATCAAAGCCACAATACAACCATCCTCAGATAAGACATAATCAGCTTGGTAAAACAACTCATCATAAACTTCTTCTATATCATCTTCATCCTTGCTCTTAGTATTTTGAGGAGGTTGAGTCACAATAACATCCACCTCTCCCTCGTTAAATTCAGTATCTAACCATTCAACACCCACTTTGGAAAAATTAATTACTTCACTCATGCCTGCTATTTCAGCATTGTTCTTTCCATACTTCAAATTGTTCAAGTTAACATCAAAACCATTAACATCTAAACCAGACAAATCAGACCTAGAATTTATATTTCTAAACCACTCCATCCAATCCTCACCTTCCAATGGTTTCAAATTTTGAAAAGCGAAATCTCTATCACGAGCATGAACCGGAACCTTACTCGCATGATAAACCGCTTCTAACACTATAGGAGCAGAACCACAAAATGGGTCCAAAAACTTATCATCTTTTTCATACTCAGAAATCCTAACCAAAGAATAAGCAATATCACCTCTAACTGTCGTAGGATGTGAATAAACTTTGTAATTCCTCTGACTTAAATCTCTACCCGCAAAGTCAATCCCTAAACAGCAAAAATCATTTAACACATAACAGTAAAAAGTTACATCCGGCTCTTCTAAAGAAACACTAGGAGTAAAATCTAAACTTTCCTCAACCTCCTCAACAACCACGTCACCAAGAGACTTCTCAACCTCAGGACTATTAAAACCCTGCTCTCCCTGCCTATCACAAACAACCCTGAAATCAACATCCTTACCTAACCATTTAGAAAAGTTAAAATCGTCAAAACAAGTACGAGATTTCTCAACCAAATCCTCCAAGTCTTCAAACTCAAAACTACCTATCTCCGCTAAAACTCTCGTGACAGACTGTCCAGTATAAGTAAATTCACAAACATCTAAAATGTCAGCTTCAAACCTGACACCACATTCAAGAACTTCGGTTTCCGCATCGATCTTGTCCCTTATTTCGTCAGCGACGAACTCTTTTAATCCTTGGTCAGTCAAAGCAATCGCTTTCATGTTGAGAAATTGAAACAATGCCTTTATTATAAATGTTTAGTACCGTACACCAGCCATGTTTTCCGCTAGTTCTGAAAACCTCTTAGAACTTTCACTATCAGGATGACTATGCACCACAGGATGTCTCATCTTCAAAGAAGCTTTTATACTTTCATCATGCGGTATGACAGAAAGTACTGGAATGCCTAATTCACTCTGAACCTCATCAACGTTATGCTCATATTCTTTATCCTCCGCCATGTTAACAATAACTCCAAGAACATGTTTTCCAAGATCCCTAGCCACATCCAACGTTTTCTTAGCATCTTCAACGCTAGCATGATCAGGAGTAGTCACAATCAAAATTTCATCACTAACCTCCAAAGGTATTACCGACTCTCTTCCAAAACCAGGAGCGCTGTCAACCACTATCGTATCAGCATGCTCATCTAAATCCATCAACGCATTCTTGAAACCCTCATGATGAGGATACTTCAAATGATCCATCTCAGTCACGGTAGGGACAATTCTCAAACCACTAACGTGTTTGTGAACAATCTGGCTAGGATGAACTTTGTCTCGAATAGCATCTTGCAAACTCTTCTGAACGTTTTTAGCACCTAGATGGAGGTGTACATGAGGAGTGGACAAGTTGCCATCTACAAGAATCACGTCTTCCCCCTTTTCGTGTAGACTAGTAGCTAAATTTACAGCGGTGGTTGTCTTACCCACCCCGCCCTTTCCGCTACTAATGCAGATGTGACGCGTCATACTATTATTTATTCCTCTTCTTCTTTATTTAAATATTCCTCAACCATATCATTCACGTAATCGTAAAAATCAGTTAGGAAATTGTAATATTCTTCAGCAATGTCGATATTTACAACCTCCTCCCTTCCGTCCACAAAAGTACGCAAAGTAACATGTCTTCTATACTCTTTTTCTCTCTGCGGCTTGCTGTTATGAATTTTCCTCAACAAATCATAAAGTTCAACATTATCCTTGATTTTATCATCGTCTTCAAAGTTTTCAATAACCGTCTTAGCCCTTTTCTGAGGAGCTTCCGGCACTTCCATAATTTTATGCTGATCTTCTAACATTCTCAGAAGAGTTTCAATCAGACGATCATATGCTTGAATCATACGATTGAGAGTGTTTAAAATAACATCTACTGTCCTTGTATACTTCAAACTGACAAAAAGCAAATGATCAGCTCTCTTCAGTTCTTCATTCGCGTCCTCTAAAGATTCTTTCAGATTCACTGACAACTTTATCCACCTTTTCTACAAATTTTTTAGCTGTTTGAACATCTTCCTTCAGCTTCTCTTCACTGACAGTCTTCATATCATAATCGTCATCACAAAGCACGAATTTCTCCCCTCTTTGGAACTCTACAGGGCCCTCTTCGTGATAACCTAAAACTTCTCTTAACCTCTTAATAGTCTCAACTTGTTCCTCTTTAAAACCGTGCTTGGGTGCAACTTCTGACTTAAAAATTTGATACTTCGGTTCGAAACTTTCTGGGAGAGTTGACAAATTCTTGAACAAATGCTCATATTCTAACACAGACTGCATACCTTGTTCAAATGATGTATACAAGTTTTGAACAGCACTCAACAACAGTTTAGGGTCTTCAACTAATGGTTTAGTAACGTTAAGAAAATGATCAGCGATTTCAAGTCTTTTCTTCGCTTCATCTCTACACTTCTGAAACTCTTCCATTGGATTAAAGGCACACGTGATTAACTTATAAAAACTTGTCGGACACTCACCCTTTCAAGTTCATAATTGCTTCTGCTAAATCACCATTTGCATCTTCAATAGCTTCCTTAGCTCTCTCTTCAGAAACCCCTGTTTGGTCTACTACTGTTTCAACATCCTCATCTGAAATGCTGGGAGAAACATCCAAAGATTCTCTCTTAAACTTACCCGTTACTTGAAAACTTTTCTGACCCATCATATCAACTTTTGCAACGCCAGGATCTTTAAAGATTATCTTCTCTTCAGGAGTTTTGATAACAACCTCTGTCGCTTCAATCTCTTCTTGCTCGATACCCATTTGTTTCATCGCTCTCTTCATCTGTTTGTTGTTCATGTTTGGAAGCATATTATCACCTTTTTAAATTCCTAAGAGTGCATTCCCGTAGACGTGTAACAATATAACAATTACACAGACTAAAATTACTAACATGATGACGTGTCCAGGCTGCATGGTAATAGTCGTTTCATAATCGTCAAAGTACTGTGTGATACCTGCAGTGGACATCGGCATGCTAACTTTATCATCATTTGCCATTTTTACAATTGGTAGGTAAGCAACTTTAATTTATAAAGGTTTCCGGAAACCCCCAAGAATTTATAAACCACGTTTTTATTCCTAACTTGTGATGAGAAAAACACACTTGATTTTATCATTGGCGCTGGTTCTTATTCTCACAGCTTGTGGGGGACAACAAAGTAATCAAGTTCAAACAGCTTCTATGAACGATACAGTAGTTTTTGAATACGTTGCCAAACTACCTAATGGTACCGTAGTAGACACTAACAAACCACAGATAGCGCAACAACACGGCATTCAAAAAGAACAATTCCAACCCTTAACTATAACTCTAGGAGAAGGACAAGTGGTTCCGGGATTAGAAAGAGCTATTGTAGGAATGAAAGCAGGAGAATCTAAAGAAGTAACACTTCAACCATCAGAAGCGTACGGTGAAAAACAAGGGGAGAAAATAATGACTGTAAATAGGAATCAAACAGTTAATCGAACCATGACTATGCAAAGATACGTAAACGCTACCATGCAACAATTAAGTCAAGTAAGTAACGAAACAAGTGTTGGAAGCACTGTAGAAGTGAATGATTTATCCTACGAAATAATAAGTAAAAGTGGCAACCAAGCAAGGTTGAGAATAGACGTAGAAGAAGGCGACCAAGTACAACTACCCCAACTACCTTGGAACAGTACCGTTATAGATGTGGATGACAACACATACGAGATAAGGCAAGATCCACAAAATGGTAGTATGATGCGAACACAGTTCGGACCTGTAAGGATTACCAGAAACGAAGATACCTTAACTCGAAGGCTCATGGTAGAAGAAGGAGGTCAGATCAGAACACCTCAAGGACTGGGTAAAGTAGTGAACGTAACCCACGATGAAGTAACTATTGATTTCAACCATCCACTCGCTGGGAAAACTTTGACTTTCCAGATAGACCTTATGGAAATTCAATAAAAACAATTTTTTCAAAAAATTTCTTAGGACACGTTAGAAAAAATGTGTGTAGGACGGGTATAAGCCCGATTCTGTCAGACCTCCAAGAGTGGAGAGGGTCTGTCTCGACATTCTACTAAGCGTCTAACACCGACTTGCACCAGCCAGTTCTCGCCGTTTCAACCATTCCACGAGAGACGTCGACAGGTTAACTCAGCTCCGTCTCCGGAAGCCTTCAACTGTCTCATCCCATTTTCTCGTGGGGGTCTCGTTTCTGCGCGGTTTACGCCCCTTTCAGGACCCTGCTCTCGCAGGTGGCCAAATAAGTGGTGTCGGGACTTTCCTAAGCAGACAAGTCTTCCCTTCTCAGAAAGACTTGTCATATACCTGCTGTCGAGCCCCGTCCTACCCTTAAATTACAAGTTTGAGAATTTATAAAACTTTAGCACGTCTTCAAATAAGCTCTTGTACCATCATAAGTGACTTCTAAAACGTCGCCGCTCTCACATGTGCTGTTGAAAAACATTTTACAAGTGTAGCCAGAATCTATTTTCCCTTCAATGACACATCCTTCATCCATAACTTTCCTATTCTTAGTCAGGGTGAAAAGTGAAGAATTCAAAGAAGAACGGCCGTCATTAACAACTATGAGATACCCACTTTCATTAGTTTCTTCATCAAACTCTTGAAACTCATCTTCCTCGATATCTCCTACTCTTTGAATTTTTTCATTTAACTTTTCCATGCATTCTGTCATCTTGTCAAAATCGTCAGGTCGCGCCCTGCAAATCTCTTTAATGTTACTAAAGTATTCATAAACTTCGCCTGAGAGTCTTTCTGCTTTTTCTATTTTAGAACTTTTTGACGCGTTACTAACGAAAAGAAATCCTGTTACGAATATCAATAGAACAAATATTATTGCAAAAACTAGTCTCAAATTTGCCATACGCTCACTTTATGTTCTATTTTGTAATAAATCTTTTCATTTATTTTTCCATGACTGTCACTTCAATATTTCTATTACCTCTTGGACCATCCAGTTCTACAAGCATAACTGATTGCCACCTTCCAAGTTTTAACTCACCTTGCCTTACAGGGATTGTTTCACCCGCGCCTATAGTCGCCGCTAAGATGTGGCTTTGAGCGTTTCCATCAACTTGGTCGTGTTCGTAATTGTTGTGTTCTGGAATGGCTTTATTCCACGCTTTAAACACGTCTTGAGGTATGTCCTCATCCCAATTTTCATTTATTATGATCCCAGCTGTACTGTGCAGGGCAAATACGTGACATATTCCTTCATCAATATTGCTTTTCTTAACAAGTTTATTCACTTTGTCTGTGATGTCGATCATTTCCTGATGTTCAGAAGTGCTTATCGTTAATTTCATATTGTCTGGAAAAACTTTTGAAGTTAAAAAGAATTGCGGTTCAAGCATATTTATTGTCCATATTGAAAATAAATATTTGTTAAACACAACTTTTTTATTCCAACAAAACCCGAACAGAAAATATGATAAACAAAATAGGCATGATTGGCCTCGGTGCCATGGGAAAAAGCCTTTCTCTAAACATCCAAAACAACGGCTACGAAGTAATAGCCTTCGACATTGATGAAAATGCAAGAAAAAGAGCAGAAGAACTAGGAATAGACACAGCAAATAGCAATGCAGAACTAGCAGAAAGTTTTAACGGAAGAAAAGCAATCTGGTTAATGGTACCACCCAGCATCGTTGACAACGTCTTAGAAGAACTAGACCCCCACCTACAAGAAGGAGATATAATAATAGAAGGAGGAAACAGTCACTTCAAAAACACAGAAGAAAGAGTAAAATGGGCAGAAGAAAGAAATCTACAATTCCTAGGAACTGGGGTATCAGGAGGAGAAGAAGGAGCACTACAAGGGCCATCCATAATGCCCGGCGGACACAAACAAGCATACGAATCAATACAACACATACTAGAAGATGTAGCTGCCGAAGCCAACGGAGAACCCTGCGTCACATACCTCGGAAAAGGAGGTGCAGGACACTTCGTCAAAATGGTACACAACGGAATAGAATATGGGATAATGCAAAGCATAACAGAAGCATACCACATCATGCAAGAAGGCTTAGAAATGAGTTACAAAGAAATCCATCAACACTTCAGCCAATGGGCAGAAAGCAGACTCGGCGGATATCTCATGGAAATCAACGCCGACATAATGAACACCATCGACGAAAAAACAGGGAATCCAATTGTAGAATCAATCCTTGATACAGCCAAACACAAAGGAACAGGAAAGTGGACTAGCCAAACAGCCTACGATATGGGCGTGCCCGTACACGGAATAAGCTCAGCAGTTCTATCAAGAATACTATCAGCCTATAGAGAAATGAGAGACGACGCCAGTGAAAAATTCAATTATGAAGGAAGTGCAGAACTAACCTACAAAGAAGTAGAACAAGCACTGTTCAGCTCAGTACTGATGAACTACGCACAAGGATTCCACGTCTTACAAAGAGCAAAAGAAGAATACGATTATGACCTAAACCTAAAAGACATAGCAGCTATTTGGAGAGCTGGATGTATAATAAGAAGTGTACAACTCCAACCAATAATGGAAGTTTTCTCACAAAATCCCAACTTACAAAACATACTCTTATCAGATCAATTCAGCAAAAAAATAAATGAAAGCACAAAAGGACTTAGAAAAACAGTGTCCGCAACAGCTCAGATGGGCATTCCCATCCCAGACATGTCACACCAACTAGCCTACTACGACAGCTTAAGAAGAGGAAGACTACCAACCGCCAGTTTAATACAGGCTATGAGAGATTACTTCGGAAGCCACACATATCGGAGGATAGACGAAGAAGGAGACTTCCACACCTTATGGACAGAAGACAAAAAAGAAATAACAAAAGAAGACACGACAGAGTACTACCAGAAAAAAGCTAAAAAACATTCAGAAAAATGACGGAAAACGTAACTATAATAATTCTCGGAGGAACAGGTGACCTATCAAGGAAAAAACTAATACCCAGTATATACCAACTCTACAAGAAAGACAGACTCGATGAATTCACAGTCATAGGGACCTCAAGAAATAAATACACAGACAAGGAATTCAGACAAATATTTACAGAAAACATAGAAAACAAAGATAAATGGGATGAATTCAAAAAACATATCAAATTTAATCAACTAGACTTCTACCATGAAGAAACCTTCAAAACTTTAAAAGAAAAACTGGACTGCTGCCCAGAAAACCGAATATTCTACTTATCAACCCTACCACAACACTTCGAACAAATAACACAAAATCTAGGAAACCACGATCTCATAAACGAACAAAGCAAAGTTATGTACGAAAAGCCATTCGGACACGACCTCCAAAGCGCGAAAGAACTAAACAACTGCATACACAAACACTTCCCAGAAGACAGAGTATACCGAGTAGATCACTATCTAGACAAAGAACTAGTAGAAAACATATCAATACTGAGATTCACTAATACCTTACTACAACCAATCTGGAACGACGAATACATAGATCACATACAAATAGCTATGAGCGAAGACTTCGGAGTAGAAAAAAGAGGAGGATTCTACGATGAAACCGGAGCGATAAAAGACGTATTTCAAAACCACATACTACAAATGCTCGCCCTAACCACGATGGAAGAACCAGACCAATTTGAAAGTGAAGAAATACGAAATGAAAAAGTAAAACTACTAAAAAAAGTGCAAATACAGCAAATAATAACAGGACAATACGAAGGCTATACCCAAGAAGAAGGAGTAGATGAAAACAGCAATGTTGAAACCTTCGCCACGATGAAAGCAGCTATAAATGGATGGGAAAACACCCCAATATACCTAGTCAGTGGCAAAAATCTAGAAAAAGAAATGGCACAAATATACATTGAGTTCAAAAATACACCATGCGAACTCTTCAAAGATAAATGCTCACTAGAACCAAACAGTATAGTCATAAACATAAAGCCCGAAGGCACAATATACTTTACTATAAATACTAAAGTACCAGAAAAAATAGAAACAGAAAAAAACAAATTCGAATTCTGCTACAGCTGCCAACATGGTCCAAACACACCCGAAGCATACGAAAATGTATTCTGGCAAGCCATACAAAACAACCACACCCCTTTTATCAGAAGCGATGAAATAGAAGAACAATGGAAAATAATCGATACTTTAAAGAAACCTCAACCATTCACATACGAAAAAGGAAAATTCCCAGAAGAAGCCAAAGTCTTCATACAAGAAGACGGGCGTGAATGGTACAATCTATGAAAGACGTAAAAACCATCTCGGAAGAAAATAAAGAAAAACTAGCAGAAAAAACGTGCAAAGCTTTCATAAAAGAATTAAAAAATCTTTTACAGGATCAAGATAAAGTCATCGTAAGCCTTTGCGGAGGAAAATCTGTAAGAAAATTCTATAAGAAAATTCCTAAACATGCGAAAAAACTAGACCAGGAAGACTGGGAAAACATACACTTCTTCTTCACAGATGAAAGAATAGTAAATCCATTAGATGAAGGAAGCAATCACAAACAAGCGAGAGACCTGTTCCTCATGGACCTAGGAAGGATGAAGCTGTTACTAGAAGAAAATGTTCACCGATTCCATGGTCAAAAAGAAAATATAAACGAAGAACTGGCAAGATACGATGACATGCTAAATGAACTCGGAGGCGACATAGACATCGCAATAATGGGAGTAGGAAAAGACGGACATATAGGAAGCTTATTCCCAAACAAAGAAGAACTAGACGCGGAAAGAAAAGAATACCTGTTAGTCACTAACAGTCCTAAACCACCAGCGGAGAGAATAACAATAGCCCCTAAACACATAGAAAAATCACAAACCAACTTTTTATTCTTCATAGATGAAGAGAAAGAAAAAGCATATAAGAAATTCCAGGATGAAGAAGCCGATTATCACAACTGGCCATGTAAACTTGCGTTAAAAGGCGAAGGAACTTGTTACGTTTCAACTAACTTAGCATAACATTTAAATACTAATCTCGGCTGGTTTAGGAACAGAAAAAAGAGGTGGGAGTGAGTTGAGCTTAACAGACGAAGAACTGGAATTCTTAGAAAATAAAGCTAATGAGATTAGAGAAGATATTATTAAAACTCTTCTAAACGCTGGCTCGGGACACAGTGCAGGACCTCTTGGAATGGCAGACGTGATGACTGCCTTATACTTCCACGTCATGAACCACGATCCAGACAATCCTGACTGGGAAGAAAGAGACAGGATGGTATTAAGCAACGGACACATCTGTCCAGGTCTTTACGTAACACTCGCACATGCTGGATACTTCCCACGAGAAGAACTGAAAACGTTAAGAGAACTTGGAACCAGACTTCAAGGACACCCACACAACGTTGTAACACCTGGCATTGAAAACAGCAGCGGTCCGTTAGGACATGGTCTGAGCCAAGCATGTGGAATGGCAAAAGCAGCTCTGATGGATGATAAAGACTGGCACGTATACTGCCTAATGAGCGACGGCGAACAAGAAGAAGGAAACACTTGGGAAGCAGCAATGTTCGCCGGCAATAATGAACTTAGAAACCTAACCGCAATAATGGACCGAAACAACATACAAATTGATGGCTATACAGAACATGTCATGCCATTAGAACCATTAAGAGAAAAATACGAAAGTTTCGGATGGCACGTACAAGAAGTAGACGGACATAACATAAGGGAAATAATAGATGCGATAAATGAAAGCAAAGCAATATATGAAAAACCAAGCATGATAATAGCCCACACAATACCAGGTAAAGGCGTAGACTTCATGGAAAAAGACTACCACTGGCACGGCAAACCACCCAATGAAGAACAAGCTCAAAAAGCATTAGAACAACTTCACAAAATAAGAACATTACAAGGGGAAATCACAGGTGAACACGAATGATAAACGAAAGTCTGAACTTCGTAAAAAACCTATATGGAGACTTAGAAGAAAAACCTACCAGAAACGGATACGGCCATGGCGTGTTACAAGCAGGAAAAGAAAATGAAGACATC
>CAYNLP010000007.1:21025-24485 GCA_964398115.1 uncultured Methanosarcinales archaeon
GTCCTGTGCTGTGACTTAACAAGCTCAACTAGAAGCCACTTCTTCAAAGAAGAATTCCCAGAAAGATTCGTAGAAGTAGGAGTGGCAGAACAAAACATGGCAGGACTAGCAGCAGGCATGAGCTTTGCAGGAAAAATCCCCTACATCTCAAGCTACGCAGTTTTCAATCCAGGAATAAACTGGAGTCAGATAAGAGTAGCCATATGTTACAGCCAAGCCAACGTGAAAATAATGGGAGCACACGCAGGCATATCAGTAGGTCCAGACGGAGCAACCCACCAAGCACTAGAAGACATAGCCATAACTAGAGTACTACCCAACCTCACAGTAGTGGTGCCATGCGACTTCCATCAAGCAAAGAAAGCCGCACAAGCCATAGCAAAAGTAGACGGACCATGCTATATGAGATTTGCACGAGCCGAAACACCAATATTCACAACAGAAGAAACACCATTCCAGATAGGAAAAGCACAAACCTTCAAATATGGACAAGACGTGACCATAATAGGAGCAGGTCCGGTCATATATGAAGCATTGAAAGCCGCCAAAGAATTAGAAAAAGAAGATGTGAGCACGAGAGTGATAAACCTACATACTATAAAGCCGATGGATAAAGAAGCCGTGTTAAGAGCAGCAAAAGAAACCGGAGCCATAGTAACTGTAGAAGAACATCAAAAACACGGAGGGATAGGAAGCGCAGTTTCAGAATACCTTTCAAAAGAAAATCCGGTACCTATAGAAAGAGTAGCAATTGACGACAGATTCGGAGAAAGCGGCGATCCCAAAAAATTATTGGATGAAGTAGGACTTACCGCTCCATACATTAAAGAAGCCGTGTACAAAGCAATAAGTAAAAAAGGACAAGTACCTCCAGAATTCAGACAACCATTCCACCTAGAAAATGGTGAAGTAATAAGAACAAAGAAAGAACTCATATACGCCTTGCAAGAACACCCCACAATTTACGAACATCACGTACACGAAGACAGAAACGACTTCGCAAATTGGATAAGAGACGTCATGCACGAAACTAGCTTAGCAAGTCACATAGACAAAGCACAAAGTCGAGAAGAAACTATACAAATTTTGAAAAACCACCTGTAACCTATTTCCAACGCTTAGAATAACGCTTGTTTCTGAAACTACCAAACATATCAGCTAACTTACCCTCTGTTACAAAATCCTTCCAAACAAATATCGACTTACCTCTTCCAAGACTAATCCACATCGGAGTTTTCTTAAACTCAAAATATTTCTTCTCTCCTTCATTCATAATACTTGCTAAATTATGAGCAACGAGTTTAGCTTCTCTAACACTATGTCCTAAACTACTCAATTCTGGACCTTTATACTTCACATGTCTAGCCCTACCTGCCTGGCCCAAAGCGTAAATAGTAGCTTCATTAACACTCTGCAAATAAGGATTTACCATGACACGTCCATCCCCATCAGTGTGTAACTTATGATCAGACAACACACCCTCTGGTTTCACCCCTCCACACCAGATAACGTTTGAACTTCTAAAACTATCGCTATCCAAAACCACTTGTTCCTCCCGAACCTCTTCTACCTTAGAATTAAGTCTGACATCAATCCCTTCCCGACTCAAATGAGTGTGAGCTATCTCTCCAGCTTTTGACGGGAATTCAGGAAGCAACCTATTCTTTTCCTCAACTAAAACTAGCTCTACATCAATCCTCCTAACATCTAAACCTTTACAACAATCGTCAAGGAATTCATTCAACTCACTCGCTAACTCAACACCTGCTGGACCTCCACCACATACAGTTATAGTTAAATCCGCATCATCAGGGTCAGACAATGAATCCTTAATATTCTCTTTAATAACTTCTGAATCCTTCGCAGTAAGATACTGCATCAAGTTCGAATTGTCAAAATTAGTGACTTGAGGCTTAGAATAGACTAGGAAGTCAAAACTTTCTTCACCATCAGCCAAAATCAACTCTTTATTATTCAAATTTATATCCTGAACTTCACTTTCAATAAATTCAATGCCGTTGTCAGAAAATAGGAAGTCGAGGTTAACGGCGACATCACTTTCATCCTTCCCTCTAAAAACTTCTTTTATCCAAGGTCTATAAGTAAAGAAGCCATCACTATGAACTGCAACAATCTCAACATTATCATCTACTTTCTTATTCAATCGCAAAGCAGTTTCTATACCGCCCACACTACACCCAGTAATGACAATCTTGGTTTTCATCTCTAAAAATGAGCACCAAATAAAATATTTAAAGGTTCTGCTCCAAACTCCACTTCCCTGGACCCGTGAAGAACAATGCTAAACTCGTAAAGGAAAGTGCTAAGTCATAAACTCCTCCAGGATAACCCAATTGTATGAAGATAAGAAAAGTCCATCCTGCAGAAGCCAAAGCTACAAATTTTGTTAAAAAACCCGCAAGTAATAAACAAGCTAGAATGATCTCCACTACCCCTGTGAATAACACTAAGAACTTAGTAGAAAAAGGAATTAAATTAACTAACCATAAATTTTCAAAAGTTGTAACGTTAATCGATAATTCTGTAAATTTCTTGATACCAAAATGTATGAATAGCAAAGCTAACCCAATTCTTAGTAACAAACCTGCGTATTTCTTCATTCTACCACCAAAGTTCCTGTCATGCTGGAATGACCAGTACCACAATAAACCGTGCACTTAATCTTAAACCTTCCAGTCTTATCTGGAGTAAACCGCACCGTAACATTCTCTCCAACAGGCAATACTTCATTAACCCCGAAAGCAGAAATTCCAAGTCCATGATCAACATCCATGCTCCGCGCATGAATAACTACAGGAACGCCTTCAGTAACATTAACTGTGCTTGGTTCAAACCTGTACTTTTTAGCCACTAAATTAATTTCCTGAACTTCCCGTTCCGGACTTTCTACTTCTTTCTCATCTCTTTCTGAACTATTCTCAGATGATTCATCTATCACTTTTTTAACAATCGTATTAGAAGTATATCTTTGACCATTAACGTCTGCATTTGCTTGAATATATACTGTGCCTGTTTCATCAAAACTTAGATTATCCGAGAAAATATCTGAGCCTCCCTTCGCCGCGGTTTCTTTTGCGTTAAAAAATTCTTTAGAATAACTCGCTTGAAGATTTGTTGTAACCTCTTCACTACTTCTTACATTCCAAACAAATTCATAACTTTGATTCACTAACAAACTATCTTCAGGCACTTTCGAAAACTCAACGCTAACATTAACTTCATTCTTTTCTTCTGGAGAAGAAGTGGGCTGATTTTGAGAAGATTGACAACCTACTACTAATAAGAAACCTATAAAGCTTATCAAGGTTTTGTTCAACTTTCCCACCTAATGTTAGGAAAAAAGACTATGGTTTTAATTATTTAACGTTTACTCATTAAAAGCTCTGTGTACATAAAATAGGACTGCTCCTGAGAATAATATCAATGCTAAAATAACTCC
>CAYNLP010000007.1:24585-38276 GCA_964398115.1 uncultured Methanosarcinales archaeon
GGGATGTTATTATCAATTTGGAAAGCATCTAACTTAACGCCTTTAAACTCTGGATGGTTGCTTGCGTTTATAACCTCTAAGTAAGTTTCTGTTAAACTTTCACTGGGTGTGAACGCAATCTTTTGTAAATCGACACCTTCTTCGTTAATCATTACTGTCTTTTCCACATTAGCTGGTAAGTTTGCAAAAGTTACTTTTCCTGTGGCGAAGAAACCACCAGCTCCTCCTCCACCTCCGCCGCCTCCTCCACTGCTGCTGGAGGTAGAGGTGCTGTCGCTACTTGTATCAACTTGATATTGCCTTACTGAACTGTGATCTAAACCGCTGATTTTCAACCTGTTCCCTAGGTCTGTACAGGTATATTGTCCTTGACTGTTACCTCCGCTTGTACATTGTAGCTTGGTTTCGTCAGAAGCTGAACAGTCTGAAGTTATATCGTTGGAGTCAATATTATTTGAATCTTTAATACAAACTCCATCGTAACTACCTGTTTCGTTCATATAAACGGTTTTTGTTTTACTTTGACTTGCTAAACTTAATTTTTGAACGGTTATAGTATTCTTGTCAGTATCGTTCTTCTCAGTAATGTTTATCTTTGAGAAGTTCAAACTGTCTTTGTCAAAGTTGAAGTCGAAATATAGTACAGTGTTAGTAGTGTTACTCACGTTCTGTGTGAAGTTAACGGTTTGGTTACCGGAGAAATCCCCTGAGAGGTTAGCACTTTTATTGATCTTAATTGAAAGATTTACTTTGTTTCCTTTCACACTGGATGCGTTTCCTTCTACCTCGCCAGCTATTGTTATAACGGTGCTTTCACTACCGTTTAGATTGCCTATTGTGTCGGAGGCGTGTATGGTGATAGTGCAGTTTTCAATGCCACATCCTAGGTTGGTAGAGTTTGTAGTGGTGCTGTACGTGTTGTTTGAGCCTGCAGTCATGGAAAGCATTGTTGATCCGTCTCCACTTGCATTTACTTCTTGAACTGTTTTAACACTGTCTGTAACTTGTACTGAAATGTTGAAGGTTGTTCCTTTCCTGACTGTTGTGTCATTCACGCTTAAACTTGTAACCTGGGGCGGCGTGGTGTCAACAGTGAAGTTATATTCTGTACTATTCTTGTTACCGGGAGCGCTGCCTCCATAGTCCCAAGTTGTCACGTTTACAGTGTGTTCTCCATCAGACAGGGTGGTGTTGAATGTGCAAGTTTCCGCGTCGGATCCTTGTGTTACATTCTGACAACTCATATTAGATTTTGTGAAAACTGTTGTATCTATGGTTACGTTTGCAGAGCTTATGCTTGTTCCTGTACCGTTGAACGTGTAGTTAAACATTACAGGGTTTTGACTTACATTTGAATTCTCTACTGGTTCATGAGGAGTTATAGTAGGTGTTTTGTTATCCGTTACGTTGTATCCGGAGAAGCCTGTGACGCTGAATGTTAAGTTACCTACTTTTGATGAGAAGTTTGGCTTGAATGGTCCTGGCACCCAGGTAGTGTTGGTAACGGCTTGACTGGTGTTGTCAGTTACGACGTCAGGTTCTGAGCTGAAAGGTAGGTCGTAGAAGGTTATTGACGTGTTAGTGTTCAAACTGGCGAAGAATGTCGTATTGACGAAAATCCTTGATTGTTTATGAGTTTGGGGAGGTGCAATCTTCACATCGATTGCTTGGCTTAAGTTGCTGAATTTTTGTGCTTGTTGTCTCGTGCTCATGTTGACGCTGGTAAAGTTAATCTTCATTACTTTCTTGAATGTGTTACCCCAAGGAAGTTGTCTATTATTGTACTTGGAGCTTCCGTTCCTTTCAAAAACGAGGATCATGTTGATAGTTTCAAAGTCTGGGACTTTGCTGAAGTTGGTTGTTTCATCTTTTGCAAATCTTGTACCGTTTCTTCCGGGTGGTGTCGTGAAGTTATATAGTATTACTGTTTGACTAACAGTAGTTACTCTGGTATTACCTGAGTTTTCTGTAGCGCTTACAGTTATGTTATATGGGAGGAATGGTCTTGTGAGGTCTGACTTGCTAACGGTGAAGTTTACTTCATGCAAGCCAGAAGTATTATTATAAGTTAGGTTGGCTTTTCTGAAAGTAACCGTTGTTGAAGTAAAACTTCCGTTAACTAATTTGAAAGTTTTTGCGGAGATGTTAACAAATGCTGAGCTAATATTTTCTCCGGGTGAAATGTTCACGTTCAAATTCATTTTACTGTTGTTAACGAAAGTACTGTAGAATCTGTCCGGTTCATCCAGACTAACACCCTGTATGGTTGGTTTGCTTGTATCAATGTTAACCACGTTGTCGTTGGTGGTAGTGCTTAATGGTAGGTTGTCTCTGCAGGTAACGTTCCATGTATGCGCTCCATCACTCAAGCCGGTGATTGTGTAGCTAGTGTTAGACAAGTTATTTTGATTGGTTGCTCCTTCCACTTTCAAATCACAAACAGGATTGCTATCTAGGTTGTCACTGGCTGTCCAGTTGAAGGTAACGTTGTTAGTGCTCAAGTTTGCATTATCTACCGGCGAGACCAGGGTAACGTTTGGTGCTGTGTCGTCTACGGTTATTTCTATGGTTGTGGTGTCGTTTAAGTTTCCGACGGTGTCTTCTGCATAGAATCTTAATGTGCAGGTACCTCCACTACTGCATCCAAGGTTGCTAGCGTTAGTTATAACACTGTAAGTTCCATCACTTGCATTCATTGAAACATTCGTTGAACCATCATCGCCAGTTAATTCCATACTAACTATTTCAGTGTGGATTTCACCTGCTTGAACACTTACGTTTATGGATTGATTACTTGAGACAAGGTTGTCAGAATCGTTCACACTTGGATTTTGAACGCTTGGCGGTGTTTGATCTACTGTTACGGTGAAAGTACTACTAGTGTTAGAGTTTTGCTTGTTATCTCGGCATGTAACGTTCCAATCATGACTTCCCTCTCCAAGATTCATGGAGTAGTTGTCAGTAACTCCACTAGAAGTTGTAAGGTTATTTTGTGGTGTACCGTTTACTGTTAAGTCACATGCTAAGTTGTTAGCGACTGTATCAGTAGGCGTCCAGGTAAAGTTCACGTTCGAACTAGTCGTATTAGCATTGTCAAGAGGGTTGTTCAAAGTTATTGATGGTGGTGTGTCATCTACGGTTACGTTTGTAGTTGTGGTATCGTTAACATTACCGGTAACGTCTGTGCTGAAGAAAGTTAGGTTACAAACTTGGTCTACACCACATCCGAGGCTGGAAGCGTTTGTACTAACTACAAATTGAGTTACATTCTGAAACATCGAAACCTGCGTAGTTCCACCATCCCCTGAAACGTTAACTCCTGAAACTCCATTTACGTCTGTTGAATTGACACTTATGTTAAGAACCTGTGTAGAGTTTACAACATTATCTGTTGTTTGAGGATTAGTTACACTTGGTGGTGTGTTATCTACTATTATCGTAACTCCTTCAGTATTGTTCACGTTACCCGCGCCATCTGTTGCTGTTATTGTGATTCCGCATGGACCGTCTGTATTACATCCTAGTGATGAAGCATCAGTTGTACTCGTATAATTATTTCCACTCGCTTGTGTTAGATTAACAGGTGATGAATTCGCGGCTGTCACCGAGGATATGGTGTTAGTTTCATTTACAATCGCGCTAAGTACAAAGCTATCAGTACTATTTACAACATTATCAGAATCATCCGTTGTGACATTGCTCACGTTAGGTGCTGTGTTGTCTACCGTGAAAGTGGTTGTTGTAGTATCGTTTAAGTTACCTACGGTGTCAGTTGCAAAGAATGTTAACGTGCATATTCCGTCAGTTCCACAACCAAGATTTGTTGGATTATCAGTTGCGGTATAAACCCCGCCGCTTATACTCATTGAAACTATCGTGTTTCCACCATCACCTGATACATTAACACTACTAACATTTGTTGTTGAGTCACTGACGCTAACGTTTATACTGATTGATGAAGAATTTTGCACTTCACTATCATTCACGTTTGGATTAGTAACACCTGGAGGAGTTGTATCGACTATTAAGGTGTTTGTGTGGGTGTTGTTCAAGTTTCCAGCTGTGTCGTAAGCGTAGAATGTCAAGGTGCACGTACTGGTACAACCTAAGTTGTTTGCGGTTGTAACTGATTTGAAAGTAGTACCTCCAGTAGAGTTCATATTAACCATGTTAGTACCACCGTTACCGGAAACATTAATGTCTGAAATTCCACTTGGATCAAACGCGTCAACTGAAACATTTACTTGCTGTGTAGAATTGACAGGCCCAGTTTCTGTACCGTTCTCAACCTTGGGAGGAGTGTCGTCAACATTCAAAGTAACAGATTCAGTATTGTTTACATTGCTGGCGTTATCCGTTGCTGTTATTGTGATTCCGCATGGACCGTCTGTAGTACATCCTAATGAAGAAGCGCTGGTATTAGCAGTGTAATTGTTTGATCCTGCAAGTGTCATGGCTACTGGTGAAGAGTTTGAAGCACTTACAGACTTTATACCATTTATATCCACAACTGTTGCGTCTACTATAAAGTTTTCAGTACTGTTCACTATATTGTCATTGTCGCTTGTACCTACGCTGGTCACGTTTGGTGCCGTATCATCCACTGTTATAGTGGTACTAGCTCCACTTGCAGGACCATTTGTGTTACCTGCTTCGTCATTAGATCCAAATTCAACGGTGCAAATACCTTCGCTACTACAACCGATGTTAGAAGGAGTGGTTTTTGCTTGCCAAACTCCACCAGATTCGTTCATACTTACTGTGTTTCCTCCACTGTCACCAGTTACTGTAACTGAAATGACGCTAGTGGTAGCGTCAGAAACGGTCACGTTAATATAT
Organism: uncultured Methanosarcinales archaeon; assembly: GCA_964398115.1. Lineage (GTDB taxonomy): Archaea > Nanobdellota > Nanobdellia > Woesearchaeales > CAYNLP01 > CAYNLP01. The sequence continues at coordinate 29,425 of CAYNLP010000007.1, forward strand.
AATGGTGTGCTGTTTTGAACTGTTGAATCATTCGTTACAGCGTTTGACTCTGCGGGTGCCGTGTTATCTACCGTGATGTTTTTGTTTTCATCACTTACAGTTGTGCCGGTGCTGTTCTTTGCTGTAACGTTTAAAGAATGATTACCATCAGCAAATGTAGTGGTATCGCTAGTGTTTATGAACTCCGTGCCCGTGTTGTTATTCTTTATAGTTTGAACAGTGCTTCCTGTTTCGTTTATCCACGTAAACGTTACGTTTGCACTCGCATCCGTGGTTGCGTTTAAACTAACACTTCCTGAAACAACCGCGTGGCTAGAAGGATTGTTTAAAGTTACAGAAGTAAGGCCTGAAACGATAGGTAATATGAATAAAAGCGTTGTAATCACTAACGTTACTCTCTTAATAGTCACTCACCCTCCTCCACAACTTTCTCTACAACCGAAATTCTTTATTTAAATCTTTCGGACATCTTTTAATCATTAAACTTTATCTTTTTAGCTCTTCCTTTATCTTTGAAGACTTATATTTTTCAGGCTTGTATGCTTCCATCCTTTTTACTTCAACGTCTAAACCTCTATTTCTCAATTTTTCCTTGAGGTCTTTTGTAAAGGCTTTTTGATCATATCCCAGGCAGATAACATCAGGGTTAACTTCTTCTACTATTCTGTACTTGTCACCTTCGTATCCTAGGACGGCTTCATCGACTAATTCGCATTCTTCAACTCTTCTACGTCTTTCCTCTTCGGAATTCCACGGTTCTTCTCCTTTTATTTCCTTCACGGTCTTGTCTCTGGAAATAACAACTGTTAAGTGATCGCCATGTCTTTTGGCTTGTTGGAAGAAGTTACGATGGCCGTCGTGTAAAATATCGTAAGTCCCAGTAACTAATACTTTCTTCATAATCAAGCTTTTATAGAAAAGACGACTTTATTACTTTAATGCTTTCTTCACGCGCTTTTTATCAAAACCCACGATGACTTCACCATCTACGTCGATTACAGGCACTCCTCTCTGACCTGATTTTTCAATCATTTCCTTAGCTTTTTCTTCATCTTCTGCCACGTTATATTCTTGGAACTCGATGTTTTCCTCTTGAAAGAATTCTTTAGCTTTTTTGCACCATGGACATGTTGGCGATGTATAGATTTCAACTGTCATAACGTGTTAGAAAGGTTTGAAAATTTATAAAAGTAATATTTAAGATTTTAACTTGTGGTTAAGACTTCGTAGAAGACGTCGAACACCGGTACGTCTGTAGTGGTTGTTATGAAGCTAGCTTCGTTTTCTTCACAAATGTGCCTGAGTTGTGCAATATGTTGTCCCAGTCTATCTTGATAATTCTTGATAGTTCGCCTGCTTAAAAACGTTCTTAACTGCGTGTCTTGTTCACTATCTTTTAGTATGACGTCTCCTTGCATATGGACTTCTCTCTCACTCGGATCTAATACTTGAACCACGACGACCTCGCTCTTTCTATACCTTTCCAAGATGTCTCTGAATTCTTCAGCATCGTAGAGGAAGTCGCTCACTATGACAACTAAAGATTTGCTCTTTATAGCTTTCTTATAAGTTTGTAAACTATCCATAAAGTTGGTTTCTCCTTCTGGCTCGTGTTTTTGCAAGTGGTCTACTATGCTCATAAGTTGGTCTCTGCCCTTTTCTGGACGGATGATTTCCAATTCTTCTGCGAACGTGTTGAAATTAAATTTCTCGTTATTGTTCAACGCCATGTATGCAAATCCTAATCCGACCATACTAGCGTATTCAAATTTGTCATGTTCAGTAGTTCCATAATCCATACTTGCGCTTGCGTCAACTACTATGTGAACGGTTAGGTTCCTTTCTTCTTCAAATCTTTTGATAAAATACTTGTTAGTCCTTGCGTACACTTTCCAATCTACAAAACGAATATCGTCACCAGGCACGTATTCTCGAAAGTCTTTAAATACTAGTCCTTCTCCAAACTCGCGAGTCTCTCTAGCACCTTGGTATTGAGAATGTACTCTTTTCTTCATTGCGAGCTGGAACTTGTCCAACTCGTTCAAAAAGTCTAGTTCTATTGCCATTATATTTCCTTTAAGAGTTGTTCTATGGCGTCGTCAGGTTCCATACCTTCTCTTTCAGCTTCAAAACTTAAGATTATCCTATGTCTCAAGATTGGATAGGCCATAGCTTTAATATCTTTTTCAGATACGTACTTTCTTCCTTCGAGCAAAGCTCGAGCTTTTGAAGCTAGGATTAAACCAATTGAAGCTCTAGGTGAGGCGCCATACTCGATGAGTTCCTTCTTCGTCCTCGTCAAGTTAACGAGGTCGACTACTTTCTGCTTTAAGTCATCAGCTATTGGGACTTGTCTGGTCAAGTCTTGTAGCATAAGCAAGCTATCCTTACTTAACATAACTCTCAAGTTAGGGTCTTTTTCTTTCTTAGTATACCGATTCACGATCTCCATTTCTTCATCACTGCTTGGATAATCAACGAGGATTTTAAGTAGGAACCTGTCTGTTTGTGCTTCTGGAAGTGGATAAGTTCCTTCCTGATCGATTGGATTTTGAGTAGCTAGTACGAAGAATGGCTCGTCAAGTTTGAAAGTGTTGTTACCACTTGAAACCTGCTTCTCCTGCATTGCCTCTAACAACGCAGCTTGCGTCTTTGGAGTAGCTCTGTTTATCTCATCTGCTAAGATCATATTGGCAAATATTGGTCCTTCTTGGAATTCAAAACTTTTCTTACCACCTTCTTCTTGAATGACATAAGTACCTGTAATGTCGGTAGGCATCAAGTCAGGAGTGCTTTGAATACGGCTAAAGTCCAAGTCTAGAATATGAGATAAGCTTTTAATCATTAACGTTTTACCAAGACCAGGATAGCTTTCTAACAACGCGTTTCCATCGCATAAAATTGCAACTAGTATTTGATTGATGACCTCGTCTTGACCTATAATGACTTTTCTTAACTCTTGTTTGACATTGCTGAAAGTTTCCTTGAGCTTTTCTATGTTTTTAACACTTTCAATTGTTTTACTCGGCATTGAATTAAACCTCCATTAATTATTTTTTGAGTTCTAAGTTATAAGCTTTGGCAAGTTCTGCTTCATCCGGGACGTTATTATCGCCGAAGTCGCCGGATTGAGCACTAACTTCTCCGGGATAATTCCCTTCTTCAAAACTTTTTTCTTCAAGCGACTTCTCTTTATTAAAATCTACTTGACCCATAGATGGATTTATATTTAAATCTAATTCTTCCTTACCCAACTTGGCAAGGCTTTCATCTCCATAAATATTGCTCTGGTTAAAACCAATTTTTTCTAAACTCGTGTTTTTAGCATCTCCTGCATCCGTGTTATTACCACCGAAAACGCTTCCAAAACCTCCTCCAAAACTACCTACTGGCAAAGCTATATTACCTAAGTAGATTTCTAAGGAACTTACAAAAACAACTGCGAACGTTAGTATAGTTATGCCTAAAACTTTTTTGAATAAAATACTGCTATCTAAAAGGTTACCTGCAGAAACTTTTTTCATGCTTTTAACAACGTCGTAGAACAGCCCTAACACTAACACGTTCTTTTCGTCCTTGTAATCATTAGCGGTTCTGAGCATTTCCTTAACCGCGGGGTTAGCATCTTCAACAGCTTTCAAATCCAACTTTCTCTTCCACATTATAAAATTCACGATGAAGAAAGCCAAAGCAGTTCCTAACGCCCACACCCAAGTTTGATCTATTAAAATAACTACGAGGTAAGAAGCGAAAAACACCAAGCAAGTGTTTAAAAAACTATTTAGAAAAGCAACTTTCAAAATTTCAACATTGACTTCCCTAAACAATCTTTCTATCGTTTTCATCTTCAACTTGCCTCACACTGTTCTAAATCCTCTTCACAACTAGCTAGTTGGGATTCCAAACTATCAATTTCTTGTTTTAAGTTTTTAATCTGGTTTTGTAAGTCTTTCACTGTTTGTTGTTGCTCTTCCACTCTAGTCCTCGTCTGTTGTAATTCTTGCTTGGTTTGTAATAATTGATCATTTGTAAGTTTTAATTCTTGCTTGGTTTTTTCTAACTCGTTAACTTTTTGCTCGTATAAAGCGTCATACTTTCCAATGTCTTGCGAAGTGCTGTTCAAGTCTTGGATACAACTTTGTAACCTTTGTTCTTTATCCTCTAAAACGTTGGTACACGTGCTGTAATTGCTCACAACGCTTTCATAATTCTGGTTTAAATCTTTAAACGATTCTTGGAAGTAAATGGCTGAACCTGCTAGTCCAACTATGACTAGACACATCAGTATCAGTAGGAAGATATTCACCCTTTTATACATGAAATTTTGTGCCATTTCTTTTACCTTCGCTTCATCATCTTGTTTTCAGATATTCTCCTTAATAACACTTCTATTAGGAACAGCAGCAACGCGCCGAGTAGGAACGGCCATACTAAAACCGTTTTTTCAGTGACTGTCTTCTTCGAAACTGACTTTACAAACTCTACTATTCTTTGTGTTTCGCTAGGTTTAAATAGATTTCCGCCTGTAGATTGAACTATGCCTTCCAGCTCAGGATTGAAACCTGTTTCTTGATACTCAACAGGGTAATTGACTGCGTATTGACTGTTTAAAACACTGCCGAAACCAACTTCTTTTGGTGTCAAGCTTGCTTCGTATTGGTTTTCATCTTTCTTAACAAAGTTTAAACCTTCTGCTGATGGTATCTTATCCGCTTTTACATTAATCTTTAATGGTTCGTTAACTCTACCGTCTGAAATGTCTACAAAGTAATTTTTCTTCCTTTCAGGATCTCCAATAGCCCAATTAACTGTTTTTGTAAGTATTTTGCTATTCTGAGCGTTAAGCAATTCGCCAAGAGTGTTTCCAGTGAACACGTTCCAACTTGCTACTTTTCCAAGTCCGTATCTCCAAACCGTAAGTGCTGGTTCTCCAGTGTCGGTTGTGGCTAAAAGCTGAGCGGAACTCTTGGGTATGACTTGGTTGTAACCTTTCATCACAGCGTTGGGATCAGTATTTTGAGTTATGAAATGTCCTGAATTAACAACTACTATTCCGTAGTTGTCATCTTCTTCACCCTCTTCGGGTTCACCGAATAAAACTTTCAATCTTCCTTTGTCACTTGCGGAAAGGTAGAATCCGCCTCCGTTGCTTGCCGCATCTTTAAGGAAGCCGTCATACACGCTTCTTCCAATACCTACTGTTATTAGTTTTATTCCTTGCTGATAGAGGTTTCCTGCGAGACCCACGCTTTTATCCCTATCTCCTTTGTACGTAACACCATCGGTTAATAAAATGACATATCGACTTCCGCCTTTGTTTGAAAGCAGATTATAAGCGCCTTGTATTCCTTTACTGACTAAAGTATTTCCTCCAGGGTTTATCTTCTTAATCTTGTTTATCATTTCTTCCTTATGCTCATATAATGGTTCAATAGGTTCTATCAAGTAAGTACCCGTGTCGAAAGCCACTGCGCCGACTTTATTTGTTTCATCTAACTGGTTGATAACTTGGACGGCTTGTGATTTTATAACGTCAGTGTAAGCTACTTCGCTACACACTTCAGTCTTGGTGTTAGTAACGGTGTCTACTACGATACGGCATTTACCCCCTCCTTTACTACGGTCAATAGACAAGACTATTGTGTTATCACTATAATCTCTTTCAGCACTTCCAACCTTTACAGGAAGTAACTGCTCAAATACGGAGTTCTTATAGTTCCCTCTGTCGTAACTGTTGAAACCGCCGAAAACCACCATGCCGTTTCCGTCTATGAGGTAGTCGCTTAGCTTGTCATAGTTCGTGTTAAAGCTTCTAGCTTTCATGTCATTTACAACAATTGCGTAATAGTCGCTGATATTTCTAGGCATCGCTCCTCTTTTATCAACCTCGTAAAGTTGGTTGAGAATTTTTTCTAATGGGGAATCTTTGCTAGTCATGTACAAAATGTTGGGTTTTTCTACCACCCTCACAGTTTTTCTGTACACGTTGTTTTCTGAAAAGTGGTCCTGCCCGTTTGTACTCACTTCAGCCTTTAAAGTATGGTCTCCATAGTCGCTGAACTGTTGGTTTATACGTACCACGCTTTGACTTGTATCCCTGTCAAACACTACTTCGTCATCAACGGTCACGGTTAAGTGATAGGTTTCTACGTTAGGCTTGGTAACCTTTACCAAGTATGTATTGTTCACGCTTTCTACTACCTTTTCTGGTCCGAGGATTGAAACTGCAACGTCACTCTTATCAGGTTGTAAATCTAAAGCGCTAACTGTTGAGTTAGTGTTTTGTGCGAATAAAGAAACGTCACCAAGGCTGGTTCCTTGATTATTGTATCCGTCCGTTATCAATAATACGTTATTATCTTGTTCAATATTAGCTAAGATTCCTTCTCCTATCGGCGAACTTGTTTCTGTCCCTACTCTTTTAACCTTTAAAGGTATCCTTGATTCAATTTCTTCCATAAATTGAGGTAAGAATTCTTGGTTGAATAACTCCATTGAAGTGCTGTTATCAATGAGGATGGTTAGTCGTGGGTTTCCACTTACTTCTCTAGTAACTTCTGTAAAGGGTTCGGCAAGGGCTATACAGAGTAGTAAGACTATTATTATTCTGGAAACAGTTATCCATCGCCTCCATTTCTTTTTCTTTAGCTGGAAGACTTCATCTTCCGGCAAGTTTACAAAATCCTTTCTTATAAGATACCATACCAGCGTGGCTAGTGGTATGAAAAGCAAGAGCGCTTTTGGTTGTAGGAATTGAAAATTGAGTCCTAAAACCACTTACATGTCACCTCTGAACTTAGTATATAATAACTCGAGGATTAAAGCTATTAATCCTGCAATTATAAAGTAGTTGGTTAAAGGCTTTGGTTTTTCAGTCTCAACTTCTTCAGTTTGGATATCAGGAGTTAGAGTTTCGCTGAACTCACCACTAATATCTGATTCTTTACTGTTTATAAGATTAGCAGCGATATCTCTTTTCTGAAAGTTGTAAATCCCTTGTTCATCCATTAGGAAAGCTCCTTGCACTTCATTTCCTTGCGGTGTTTGAACCTGTTGTCCTTCAGGGAGTTGGATTACTTGTCCCGTCCTTCTGTTTAGTGTTCCCACACTAGGCGTTCCGCTTAATATGTCGAGAACTCGCTTCCAAAAAATTGGGTAGTATAAATCATTTTTGAAAGTGCTTCTCATCGTGTTTCCATTTACTTGTATGTCTTCGTCGAAAATTCCATAGTAGAAAATGTTTCCACTTCCTCTTTGTTCATACGCTATCAAGGTTCCATTATCTCTTGCAGTTTTCGCTATTGGCCTCACTCCTTGGTTAGGACTTGTTTTGAAATAATAATCGACGTGTCCAAAACTAACATCTTGAGTTAAACGATTCAACTCCGGCTTAGCTACTCGTATGTCACTTCCTTCAGTTACTTCTTCTTCAAAACTTACCGGCAATAAACTATCTAACGGTTGGAAGTTAAACATTCCTCTCTGAGGAGTTATTATCAAATTACCTCCTTCTTCCTCTACTTCTTCTTGAATGCTGTTGAAAACTCCGGGTAGTATTTTATCTTGATCAAATTGTTTTAGGATAACAACGTCGTGGTTAACCTGCACGCTTTTTGGCGGTATCGCTTTTTCAATACTCAACTGATAGTTGGTTTTACTATTGATAGCTTTCAAAGCCACCCATAAGTTGCTCTGTTCAACATTTTCCTGATTGGTAATGACTAAAACGTCAAGTTGTGTGGTTTTAGGCGTGCTGATATAAGCGCTGTTATCTAATTCTAACGCGTCGTCTACGTCCAGTTCTACAGTATTGACTCCAGTAGGAGTGGAAAATGTGAAAACTTCTGCGCTTCCACTACCAATTGTCAAAGTTTCTTCAATATCTCCTACTCGTAGAGTAACGGTTTTGTTTTCAGGAAAGTAATTCCTTACTTGCACACTAGTCTTTCTATCTTTCACCACGACGTCTACAATTCCAATGTTACTAACCTCGTTTGAAACTGGGATGAATTCTACAATTGCTCCTTTAGCTTTCAACGCGCTCTTTACGCTGTTAACGTCGTTATCCACCTCGGTTTCTAGAAAGTCGCTTAACACCACTATCCTAGTTTCTTCCTTGGCATAATCTAATGCACTTCTAACAGCGTCATAAATCGCTGTGCTAGTGTCAGAAGGTTCTAATCCTTGTATGAATTGTCTGGCTTCTTCTTTGTCTACTTTTTCCTTTGCCACTATCGGTCTGTTCTTAGCTAAAATTATAGTGTTTTCGCCTCCCAAGTTATCAAGGGCTTTTTCTTTCGCCTCGCTAAACCTTGTTCCCTCATCAGTTTTTGTTTGCATGCTAGCACTCACGTCTAAAACAGTTACTGTATGTTGTGCTAGGCTGCTTTCGGGAACTTCTACAAAGGGTTTGGCATTAGCTAAAGCGAGTAGAAGAATGGTTAAGAGTTGAAGCCAGAACAGCCAGTCTTGTGTGAATCTTTTGAAAAAGCTTTTCCTATCAGAAGCTCCCATGTCTTTCAGGAAGAACATCAGGCTTGGAATAGTTTTTTCTTGCGGTTTAGGTCTGATAAGGTATAATATGATTAAAGGTAAGAGTGCGAGTAAGGCGTAAAGGCCTGAAACGTCCAAGAAATAATTGCTTAGGTTTACTCCCAAAACCATATAACTGTTTACTTTCCCTCCTTTTTAAATATGACATAACTGGATTTTATATAGTTTTCCTTAGAAAAACAAAGAGTTTAAAAAGTAGTGATAAATAGTAATCGCTGTCCCGAATGGGACAGAGTTGAACAAAGGAGGAAAAACTATAATGCCAGAAGAAGATGAAGAAAGACACACTGGAACTGTAA
>CAYNLP010000007.1:38286-39835 GCA_964398115.1 uncultured Methanosarcinales archaeon
GTTTGATCGACAGAAAGGATATGGCTTCATCGAAAGGGAAGAAGGCGATGATGTCTTTGTACATCACAGTCAAGTTCCTGAAGGCGAAGCACTCGCTGAAGATGATGAAGTATCCTTCGAAGTCGTTGAAACCGAGAAAGGTCTCCAAGCACAAGAAATTCAACTAGAGTAGGATACTTCTCAAAAAAAAGTAGGAGGTTTTGTCTATTTCTTTTTGTTATTTTTATCTACGAAAAATTTTTAACCTAACAAATTCTAGATGTAAGTAGTTGATAGTATGAGTGAAGTCGTTGGCCCAGGAGTAGACGTTCCAATAAGAAGCTTAGATGACGTGTTAGAAGAAGTTGAAAAATGGGCGGAATGTAAGGAAGATGGCGGGCATGAATACCGAGATGTTAGTTCTCCGATAGGCATTCCTAATGGAGCAGTTATACAAAAATGTAGAAGATGCGGATCACCTGGTAGTAGATCAACAAGCAGAGGCGAGGTTATGGATTATAGGGAACGCATGCAAAAAGCGCTTAAGACAGAAGTAATATATTAAGTTAAAAGACTAACGCAGCAGCTCCTAACACCCCGCTTGAATCTCCCAGTTCATTCTCTACTACTTTGCAGGACTGTCCAGAGAGTTCTAAACTGTGTTTTCTCATCTGTTCGTTTAAGTCATGGTAGACGGGGAGGTTGGAAACGCCGCCGCCCATAACGATTTTTTCAGGATTGAAGATGTTAACCAAGTTTCCGAGTCCAACTCCCATATCACTCAACACTTTTTCAATAACTTCGGAAGCTATGTCTTCATCACTTTCTAGGATGTCATCTGGTTGGGGATTTTCTAAATCCCCCCCATTTTCTTTGTATCTTCTCACAATGTTTGGTCCGGAGCAGTAGTATTCCCACGTTCCTTTTCCTCCAGGTTCAAAACCTTCTTCATTTTTGCAAATAATCATCTGTCCTATTTCTCCAGCGCCTCCAATACTTCCTCGTAAGAGTTCGCTTTCCGTTATTATTCCTCCGCCTATGCCTGTACCCCAGATGACGCCTATCATGTTTTCACAATCTCTTCCTGCTCCCCATTTGTATTCGGCTAGTGCGAAACAATTAGCATCGTTTTCGATAACAAGATTTGGAAATTTTCTTTTCAACTTTTTCAACGCTTTATTCACTCCTTCCACATTTGGACTGCTTTCTACTTGGTTGTCATGTATAAATCCGGGGGTTCCTAAGCCAATCCCTAATATTTCTTTGTCTTTAACTTTGTCAATTACTTTTTCTACTGTGTTTACAATAGCTGAAGGTTTGGAGGGTGTTTTCATTCTTATTTTTTTATGTCTATTTCCGGTTTCATCTACCAAAGCTGCTTCTATTTTTGAACCTCCAAGGTCTACGCCAATTGAGTGTTTCATATTCTACGTTTTGGATTTTAGATGTATTTAAGATTTATCTTTAATTATTGTCTATATTGAAAAGAATTATAGTTCTCCATCGCTGCCAAACATATCCATCTTACTTTCAACTACTTCTTTCACAACATTGATAGGTCCTTGCATGT
>CAYNLP010000008.1:0-23395 GCA_964398115.1 uncultured Methanosarcinales archaeon
CCTGTTGCTGGTACGCTTTTTCCGAAGAATCTGGCTAGTTGTGCCATTAGTCTATATTCTGTATCTGCTACTTTGTTGAGTTTGCAGTTTACGTAGAAAACTTCTAGTGGTACGTCTTTGTTGCGTGCTACTTGCATTAATTGGTTGGTGGTGTGTTTGATCGTTAAAGTTTTTCCTGTTCCAGTTTTTCCATATACGAATAAGTTGCTGGGTCGTTCGCCTCGTAGTGCTGGTGCTAGTATGCTAGAAATTTCTTTTATTTGTGATTCTCTGTGTTCTACTTCGTCTGGTACGTAGTTGCTTTGTAGTGCTTTTTTATTAGTGAATATACTTTCTTTTTGTAAGAAGTCTTCGAAGTAATTTCTTAAGTTGTCCCCCATCGTAAAGTTTCCAAATGAAGTAGGGGTATATAAACTTTATTTTCATTTGGAACATATCTTGTTATATCTATAATTGAGAAAATTATTTTCTATATTGTATACCTCACACCCCTTCGTTTCATGTGGAGTGTTTAGAGGAGGGGAGGGGGTGAGTGTTTATTATATTATTATATTTCTATATTAACAATAAATAATAAATAAAGATGAAGACTGGTTCGGCTTGGTTTTACTTTTCCATATGAAATAGAGGGGTAGGACACTGTTTTTCAAAAGTAAGACTTTTATTTACTAAATAATTAATACAAGATGATGAGTATTAAACATCCTATTAGGGAAAGGATTTTAGAAAAATTATCCAGCGAGTTATCTAAAATTGTTATTAGTTTAGAAGAAGATCATAAAAGTCTAGAAGTTGCAAAGAGTGAAGTTGATCAAGAGGTTGATAGTGTGAAGAAATATGTTGGTCAAAGTTTAGTAGATTTTAAGCGTCCTGTTGGTTCTGAAAATAGTGAACTTCATGATAGGAGTGTTAAAAAATTTCTTAGTAGGCTTGAGTCGATGAGGGAGCAGGCTTATGAACAAATTAAAAAATACAATTAATTTGTTCTTACTTTGAAATAACAACAAAATCCAAACATTTAAATAAAAAACAAAATTAACCACTTCTACCAAGTAAAAAAGACGTGATAACTAATGGTAGTTGAAGAAAAAACACTGAGAAAAATCAAAGAATTTGGACTCAACAGTTACGAAGCAAAAATATGGACAGCACTTCTCAGCAGAGGGGTGAGCACAGCAGGAGAAATTTCTGAAATAGCAAACGTTCCAAGGAGTAGGAGCTACGACGTGTTAGAAAGTCTAGAGAAAAAAGGCTTCATAGTTATGAAAATCGGAAAACCAATACAATATATTGCAGTTCCACCAGAAGAAGTACTAAACAGAGTTAAGAAAGATTTGAGAAGAGAAGCAGAAGAACAAGTAAAAGTTATAGAAGAATTCGAAAACAGTCAACTCTTAGAACAACTCACAGAACTACACAGTACAGGAATAGATGCAGTAGACCCAACTGAAATAACAGGCTACTTGAAAGGCAGAGAAAACATCTACGATCATCTCCACATGCTTTTCAAAAACGCTGATAACCAAATAAAAATGTCTTTAACTGAAGATGATATTGAAAACATGGGTAAAAACTTGAAAAGATCATTTACTAAAGTTGAAAACAATAACGTACAAGTAAGTATTAGTGCGTCAACTAGTCCAGATGAAATAAAAGACAGGGTTGGTTTTGAAATTCGAAACACCAACTTGAAAGGCAGATTTATAATAATCGATAAAGAACAAGTTGTTTTCTACATAACAGAACAAGGAACACATCCAAAATATGAGACAGCGGTTTGGATTGAAAGCCCGGTTCTTGCTGAAACCTTCGAACACAACTTTAACACTAGTTGGAGTAAAGGAGAAGTAGAGACTAAAATTAAAACTGAGGTTACCAAGAAAAAAGGTGCTTAAAATGCAAGACAGGGATTTTCACCCTGAGCAAGATGTTCCTCATTCTTATTTACAACAAATAGTTGAACAAGAAGGAGAACTATATGATTTACTTTCCACATGGGACCGTTCAAACTTAATTGAAATTCAAGACCCTGTTTTTAACGGGCTTATCTTATATGGTGGCGATGTTGAACGTGAAGAAAGGATAAATATTGCGAATGTTAGCAACACACCTAGAACATGGGTTAAAAAAAGGGTGAGATCGAGTGGTGGTGTTAGAGCTAGACCTCCTATACAATATGAAGATAATTTAGATCAAGTACTTAGAGAGTTGTCGGAACAAGCGATTAATGGTGAAGTGGATGAAGACCTTTACTTAGATTTACAACGAGGAAAAAAGTTTATTGGAACCCTGGTTTCACCTGTTTTAAAAGAGAGAGGAGTAAGATTATTTGATAAAATTAAAGATAGAGGGTCACGTTGGTACGAAGACTTTGATCTTAAAGAATGGGGTGTTCTTTACACCGGCCAACTATTAGAAAAATAACTCATTAACTTTTTATTACTTACCACTTTCTTATTTTTTATGCAAGTTGAAAATATCAAGTTCATAAGCACTTCTCACATCGCTACAGAATCTGTTGAAGAGATTAGAGAAGCTTTTGAAGAGTACAAACCTGACATTGTAGCGGTTGAGTTAGATCCGCAGAGGCTGCAGAGTTTGATGATGGATCAACGAACAAGCCATCCTCCTACTTTAATTGCTAAAGTTGGACTTCTTGGTTATTTATTTGCTCTCATCGGCAGTTTCATGCAGAGAAAGTTAGGTAGTGTCGTTGGCACAAAGCCAGGAGAAGAAATGCTAGCAGCTGTTAACTTATCTAGGGCGAACGAGGCTGAACTTCACTTGATAGATCAAAATGTTGAGGTGACGTTGAAGAAACTTTCGAATCAAGTACCTTTTAGTGAAAAGATGAAAGTATTGTGGGAGTTATTAACAGGTTTTTTCCAAAATGATAGAGAAAGATTAGATATTGATTTAGATAAAGTTCCTAAAGAAGAAATAATTGAAAAACTTTCTGCTGAGTTAGAAGAAAAGTTCCCTCACATTTATAATGTGTTGGTTGAGCAAAGGAACGTTATAATGGTGAACAACTTAGAGGCTATCTCTAGGCAAAATCCTGAAAGTAAAATTTTAGCTGTGATTGGAGCTGGTCATACAAAAGAGATGGTTGAGTTATTAGAGGATCGTTTTGAAGAAAAATAAATCTTTTCTATATTGAAAAAATAAAGTATATAAATATAAGTTTCACCCTCTATTTGCTCTTGAAGTTCCTTTTTCTCCTTCTCCAACTTTTGGGTATCAAGAAGGACTAGGTTTATACCTACTTCAAAAACCCTAAAACGAGTTCTGAAAAGCCTAAGAGTTGTATGGAGAACACGTATCTCTTTACACCACCACTAAGTTAGCAGTTTCTTTCTTAAGTAGTAGAAAGTAGAGATGCTGATCACCAACATTATCGACGCGTAAATAATTCGAAAAACTACGTTGGGGGGGTTCGTTTCAAACACAGTGTAAAAGTTGAAAATTTGTAATAACCCTATCAAAATCGCAGCCACTTTCCCCATCACCCAACCTGCCATACTCTTTTGAAGTATGAAGACGCCGCTAGTTATTTGGAACAATCCAAAGAGAAAGAACACTGTTCCTAACGCAACGTTATATACTGGTAGAGGTGCAAGACCGAAGAGTTGTCCTAATAATGCTCCGGTGTATGACCATAAAGACACTGTTACTTTAGACAAAGGAAATGTGTTAGTTGATATGAACAAGAACGTGCTTCGGAATGTGAAAATGGTCCCCATCAAGATGAAGAATCCGCTGATGATTGGTAAAGTATATTTTTCATAGCTATCTCGTTCTTGTAAAATCTTTTCAGCTTCTACTATGCTGTCATCTACTTCTTCTTCAGGCCATCCTTCTTCTAACAGGACGTCTCTTATTTGTTCTAACTCGAAACCCTCTTTTTTCTGGGCAACGACGTAGTTGATAACTTCTTCGCTTGCCACGTTATCTTTAAGGTTTCATCTTGTATTTAAATCGTTCCGTTATTTATTTTCCATATTGAAAATAAAAGTTCAGGTGGACGTAAAACTTTTTTACCTTCAAAAACATACCCAAATTATGAAATCTGCTTTCATCTTCCGAAGAGACTTAAGAACACACGACAACACCGGATTGATAAAAGCCTTGAAAGAAACAGGAAAAGTCCATCCTTGTTTTTTCTTCGACCCTAGACAATTACAAGATAATGAATATTTTAGCCCGAAAAGTTACGAGTTCATGAAAGAAAGCCTAGAAGAATTGAAAGAAAAAATACCTGAACTTACCTTCTACAAAGGACAACCACACAAACACGTTTCCGAACTAAACGTAGACAAGATTTACGTAAACAAAGACTACACACCTTTCAGTAAAAAACGAGATAAAAAGTTGAGAAAAGCATGTGGAGAAAATAATGTTGAATTCGTTCAAGAAACTGACTTACTACTAACAGAACCAGATGAGTTCACCACCAATAAAGGTGAGCCTTACAAAGTCTTCACTTACTTTTACAAAAAAGCCAAAGAGAAAGAAATCTCTAAACCTGTAGAGAACAACTACGATAATTATGTTGGCGGTGAAAGTGTAGAAATTCCTAATTTAGGGGAAAGTTTTCCTTTCAAAGCAGGAAGACAAGCAGGTTTAGAAAAATTGCAAAACTTAGATGTGGATTATGACAGAAAAGATTATCCTGCAGAAGATAACACAACAAGGTTAAGTCCGCATTTGAAGTTTGGAACTTTAAGTGTGAGAGAAGTATACCACGAAGTGAATGAATCGATAAGAAGACAACTTTTCTGGAGAGATTTCTTCACACATGTAGCATCCCACTGGCCGAGAGTTTTTGGCAATAACTTTAATGAAAAATATGACGCTTTGGAATGGAGTTATGACAAAGAAGATTTCAAAAAATGGTGTGATGGAAAAACAGGCTTCCCAATCGTGGATGCGGGTATGAGACAATTAAACAAAACAGGATGGATGCACAACAGAGTACGTATGATAGTAGCGAGTTTCTTAACCAAAGACTTACACATCGATTGGAGATGGGGAGAGAAATACTTTGCACAAAAACTTGTAGATTACGATCCTTGCTTAAACAACGGCAATTGGCAGTGGGCAGCCAGTACAGGATGCGACGCCCAACCCTACTTCAGAATTTTCAACCCTTGGAGTCAGCAAGAAAAATATGATCCAGAAGCAACTTACGTAAAAAAGTGGGTTGAAGAATTACAAGACGTAAATCCTAACGTGATACATCGCTTATATGAAGAAAGCGTTGAAAACTATCCAACACCGATGGTGAATCACAAAGAAGAAAGTGAGAAAGCAAAGTCTAAGTTTAAATCACTCTGAATGTTTCTGGATAACGTCATAAGTTATGTAGAACGCACTTATTCCAATTAACAAGTAGATGGTAGTTACCAGGCCAGGTGCGAATCCAAGCCATTCACTCACAAAGTTGTATCTGAAAGCTCCTATAGTACCCCAGTTCAATCCACCTATAAGGATTAAAATGTAAGCGATTCCTTCCAACGCGTTTTTATTCATATCCTTACTTTGAGCGTTTCTAATTTATATTATTTACCCAACATTTCTTTTCCATATAGAAAATAAATATTATGTAGGGTTTCCAACTAGGCAATCTTTAGAAAACCAGCTTTAACTTATTTCAAATTTTCTTCTAAAAAGTTCAAAGTTCTATTCCAAGCATCTCTCGTTTCTTCAGGTGCAAACCTTTCACCACTCGGATTAGCAAATGCGTGTCCTACACCCTCATAAATGTAAATCTGTTTTTCCTTACCAAGCTCTGTCAAACTTTGATTGAAACCCTTCACCATTTCTGGATTGATATTACCATCTTCTCCTCCAAATATTCCGAGCACCGGCCATTGTATTCTTTCAAGTTCGGTTTGATTATCGGTTAAAGTCCCATAATAAATCACTGTGCCTGCTAACGGTTCTCCACTAAGTGATAGTTGCAAGCTCATACCACCGCCAAAGCACCAACCAAGTGAAGCTACATTTTCACCATCCACATAAGACCGGTCTTTAAGCCACTCGGTCGCGTCTTCCATCTCTTGCACATGTGTTTCCAAATTATTCCTTACTTCTCCAGACAACTCACCAGCTCTTTGACTAGTCTCAGCAACACTGCCATTATACAAGTCTACAGCGAGGACAGCGTAGCCATGGCTGGCAAGAATGTCTGCCATGTATTTAATTCCTGAATTTAAACCCCACCATTCGTGGATCATAACCACTCCAGGGTAAGTTCCATTATCTGAGGGTCTAGCCAAATAACCTTTGAAATTACCCTGGTCAATATTTTCAGAAATGATTTTCTCCTCTAAATTATCTACGTGGAACATATCCGCGTTTTGAAACTCTGCAGGTTTACAAGTCCCGCTTTCATTTATTTCGTTCGGAGCACAGCCAATGTGTGCGTTGTTCTCCATACTAGGACTTGGTTGAGTCTGACAAGCAGATACTAGGAGTAAAATGGTTAGCAAAGATAATATTAGCTTTTTCATAACTTGAAGGAAATACTTTGATATTTATATATTCTTTAATTCTTTTCAATATTGAAAACAATTAAGGGTTCTTCTAATCTTCTTGCTCTTTCAAAACTTTCAATATCTTTGTTTCAACAGGTTTCGTTGTTTCATAAGCCTCTGCCACACCATCGGCGAAATCAGAACTTAGGTAATTCTCAATTTGCTCTCTACTTTCAAATTCAAATATTCCTTGAAAGACATCGCTGTCCTCATCATAGGTCCAGAATTTTTTCATCAAACCAGGGACTGTCAAGAAATGATCAGACCTTTCTTCAGCTCTTCCCATAACCTCTTCTTTCGGAAGGTCGGTTTTTATTTCTGTAACCAGCAAATGTTTCATATGTTCTTCTTCATCAGCTTTGTTTTATTAATCTTAAGTTTAGCACTGGACATGTGTACGCGTGAAACTTATAACCTAGCTAAAACCCAACGAGTTATGATTCTAGAAGAGGAAACAAAAGAGGTGGGAGAGAACCCTGAACACAGACAAACAGGCTTTCTCTGGTCAAGAACTATGCTAACCCCTAACAAATTCGCTCTCCCTCTCTTTAATCCTCACCAGAAAAAAGATTAAGTCTTCTATTTTCGCGACCAAGTTGTGCTCACAAAAAAGTTATTAAAATCTTCAGACTTTCTTAATGTATGGAAAAACTGTTCTGGGCGTTTTTACGGTGGATTACAACGCTGAGACTTTAATCGATAAGTTGTTAGAAGACAAGAAAGATGGTTTTGACCTGGAACTAGAGTGGGTGTTGAAAGGCAAGAATTAGAATCTTTGCTACAAGACTTTCTAGACAAAGCGGTAAATCTCTCTGGATATGAAGAAGAACAATTACGAGACGCGGCTATTGAATTTGCATACGTCACTTTAAGATTTAACTGGCCACCTGCCGTGACGTTCGAAAACATTCCTTTCAAAGGTGGAGACGATGAAAAAGGTTTTTATGAAAGAGGGAAGTACTTTAGTGAAGAAGGTCATCAATTGTTGAGAAAGCAGGATGGTTTGAGAAAAAACATGGACCGGTTGTATTATGAAAATGTGAAGAGGAAACTGTAACTTTAACTTATTTAAACTTCTTTTTTCTCCCTAAAAAACATGGTTCAAACTTTAGGAAAGATGTTGGATGAAGCATTGAAAGAAGCTGAACCCGTAACGAGAGATAATTTTGAAGAAGTTCTTGAAGAAATAGAAAGAAAACTCCAGTTCATGCCCCAGGTTAATGTTTATGAAGAACCAATCGGGGGTTTAAGTGGGTGGGTGAAACAAGAAAATCCTGACGTTACATTCTATCAAGAAAACAGTTATGGAGTGATCGAAACTGGTGGTTCAATACCGATGAAAGTAAAACCAGGAAGTAGATATGGCAGGTTCAGACACGGCTTTGTAGTGCAAGGTTTTGCTGGAGTAAATCATTCTTTGCATAAAGCGTTCAGTTCACGCTAAAAAACTTTCTTTTCCATATAGAAAACAATTATTGGAAATATATTTAAGATAACAACCAGATAAGAAACCATTATGGGCAAACTAATATACAGATGCAAACAACACTTCTCCATAACCATAGAAGAAACTGCCGAAATGGCTATAACAGCCCTCGTAGCAGGCTTACTCTTAGCATTCAACGACTGGGGCAGCGGAGATCAGGTAAACATCGCACAAGGAATATCTAACACAATCCTAAACACACTCTTCGTACTGATAGGCCTAACTGCTCACGTCTCCGCACAAAAAGTGTTCGGCCTCAAAATGGGATATAAAGTGAAATATCGCTTCTGGAAACTAGGCCTAGTATTTGGTGCGATGTTCACCTTTATAACAGCAGGAGTAATACCACTATTCTTCCCAGGACACGTCAGAGCCAAAGCAGTTGAAAGCATGAGAGTAGGTAAATTCGGACCGAGATGGAGGAAATGGGAAGTCGGCCTCGTAAACTTTGCAGGCTCCTTAGCCGGGCTAATACTAGTACTACTGGCAAAACCCATCTTTATGAACACACAAGCACCAGCAGTAATGACATTCATAGAAGCCAACCTATGGCTAGCCATCTGGTCACTACTACCAGTACCCTTATTCCACGGAGTGAAACCAGGAGAAGGAGGAAGAGTAGAATACAAATACGGAGGAGGAACTCCTGGCTTCAGCTTATTCGCCGGAAGCAGACCACTGTGGGTGTTTTTCTTCAGCACATTCATCGTATACAGCCTCCTAGTACTATGGTCCAACACTTTCTCACTACCCTTGTCAATCCTAGTCGCCCTAGTGATCCTAGCAATATACTATTTCAACCTAGAAGCCGAATAAACCCGTTTTTAGAGGAGAATAAGGAAAACTTTTATATAGTGGTGTACGCATAAAAACGTCCAGAAAAACCGCTGAGCACAAGCTCAGCTTGGTTAACAACATTTCATGAGGTGAATAATTATGGGAGAAAAAGTTGCAAGAGTAGGTGTTGACAAAGAAGAGGGTTGGCTATATTACGTTGACAAAAACGGTGACGTTTCAAGAGCTAAAATGGCCAGAGGAGGCCGAAAGAAAGGCTCTACCAAGAACGAAAAAGTCGCCAGAGTCGGCGTTGACAAAGAATCAGGATATCTCTACTACGTCGACAAGAACGGAGACGTAGCCAGAGCCAAGATGGCTCGAGGAAGGTAAATTAAATCCTTCCTATTTTTTCCTTTTATAACCTCTAGTATGCGCACCACCTATCTAGTTCTAACCACTCTTTCATTCATAATCCCTGTATCTGCGCTTTATATCAAATTTTAGAAAATTAAGATCCTCGCCCATCCTTTCACCTGGCAACCAACCCTTTTCCTCATAAGATGGGAATAGTTCGCTCGGCGTATCGTCCTCCGAGTGCTGGGTGTCTATCTGGGCGACTTCTGTCCTAGCAACCTCCATACTTTCTTCATAGTCGCACTCAGGATGGAGGATATGATTCAAGTGCTTGACTTCTGCGAACGGATGATGCCAGGGCGGTTGCGTACTTGTTATCTCGACGTCATCCAATACCTTATTTACCAACAGGGAAGGTGACAATAACATCGCGCTCCCATAATCACTACGAAATTCTTCAAGGCTCGCGTATCCCCCTCCATTTTCCAAGTGTCTGTAAACCTTCTCTGCCTTATTTCTCAGTCTTTTCTGAGCTTTTTCGAAAACCTCATACAAGCTAAGATCTATGTCTTCTCCTCTGTCCAATATGCCAGCATTAATTCTCAAATCCTTTGACAGCTTATTGAAAATTCTTCCCGGATTGAGCTGGCCCGGCAGGTTTTCAGCCATGGCTTTCAAGTTATTCCGCAACTCCTTTGACAAATTGTTGAAAATGCCCCTTGGCTTGAACTTACTCGCCAAGTTTTCAGCCATTCCTTTCAATCTTCTATATGCAGGGTCTTTTTCCGATAACCTGCTCTTCCAAGTTTTATGATCGGCTCCTGGCTCTGCAGCGTCACTTATCCGAACTCTTTCGGGCGAATTAAGGTTCTCCTCCCTTCTTTCCTTCATCTCTCTAGCTGCAATCACTTTCGCCCTGTCGTTTTTGCTTTTAGCCTCTTCGATAGCGTTTTCTATCAATGAATCCAGATTAGATGAGGATTGCAAATCAAGCATTCTTGTTGCTATCAATGCATAGTCAAGCTTAAAAAATTTTAGGCGATACGCTGAACAAACTATATAAAACAATTTTTATTCTCTTAAAAACATGATAGAAGGGTTCGAACCACGGCTTTACCAACAAACAATTCTCAACACAACCATTGAGAAAAACACCTTGGTAGTATTACCCACCGGTTTAGGTAAAACAGTAATAGCTATGATGCTAGCCGCACACCGCCTAAAAGAAATACCAGACAGCAAGATAGTATTCCTAGCACCTACCAAGCCACTCGTGCAACAACACAAAAGAACCTTCGTAAAACACTTAGACACGGATGAAGAAACCATGCACGTCTTCACAGGAGACATAAGACCAGACAAAAGAGAAAAACTATGGCAAGACGCCAAGATAGTATTCTCCACCCCTCAAGGATTCGAAAACGACGTAATCAGCAGCAGAGTCAACCTTGAAGACGTAAGCCTAATGGTATTCGACGAAGCACACCGAGCCACAGGAGAATACAGCTACGTATTTATAGCAGAAAAATACATGACTCAAGCACACAACCCACGCGTCCTAGGACTCACGGCAAGTCCAGGAAGCGACCAGCAAAAAATCCGCAACGTGTGCGACAACCTCTACATCGACGAAATCGAATTAAGGACGGACGAAGACCCAGACGTAAAACCATACATACAAGATGTAGATATAGAAAGAATAACCATCGACCTACCCGACGACTTCGCACAAGTAATCAAATACCTACGAGACTGCATGCAAAACAAACTAGAAAAAATCAAAGACTACGGCTACCTAACCGGCAGCGTCTCAAACTACAGCAGAAAAGACTTGCTCAAATTACAAAAAGGAATGCAAAGCAAAATGGCCCAAGGAGAAAAAGACTGGGAACTCATGAAAAGCCTCAGCTTAAACGCCGAAGCCATGAAAGTACAACACGCACTCATACTAGCAGAAACACAAGGCATGGAAAGCCTCGTCAACTACATGAGAAGACTTCAAAAAGAAGCCAAGAACAGCCAAACCAAAGCAGTACAAAACCTCGTCAAAGACAAATACTTCAGAAGCGCTAAAGCCAAAGCCGAAAGCCTAATCGAACAAGGAGTAGAACACCCCAAAATGAAACGCTTGAAAAAAATCGTAGCGAGCGAACTAAACCAAAACCGCGACGCCAGGATAATAATATTCAACCAATACCGAGACCAAGTAGAAAAGCTCAAAAAAGAATTCGACGACATCGGATTTGCATGTGAAATGTTCGTCGGACAAATGAAGAAAGGAAACACGGGCATGAGCCAGAAAGAACAGAAACAAACCATAGAAAGATTTGAAGACGGAGAATTTAACATACTACTAGCAACAAGCGTAGCAGAAGAAGGCCTAGACATACCCGCCGTAGACCTCGTCGTATTCTACGAACCAATACCAAGCGCGGTAAGAACAGTACAAAGAAGAGGAAGAACAGGACGTCAAGAACAAGGAAAAGTCAAAGTACTCATAACCAAAGACACTGTAGACGAAGGATACCGATGGAGCGCACACCACAAAGAAAAGAACATGATAGAAGCTATCAAAAACTTACAAGACGAATTCAACCCAGAACATGAAAAACCCACGCTTGACGAATACGTAGAAGAGGATCAAGTCACAATCTACGCGGACTATAGAGAAAAAGGCGGAGGCGTCATCAAAGAACTATCCAGAGAAAACGTCGACGTACAAATGAAAAGCATGGATGTCGGCGACTACCTCCTTTCGGAAGACTTATGCGTTGAGTTCAAAACCGTACAGGACTTCGCCGACTCTGTTGTAGACGGCCGACTGCTAGAACAAATGAAAGACCTGAGCCAATACAAAAAACCACTCATGGTTATCGAAGGCGAAGAAGACATCTACGCAATGAGAAAAATGCATCCAAACGCAATCCGCGGAATGCTAGCCACAATAATGTTCAATTACAACATACCAGTCTTCCAAACCAAAGACGCACACGAAACAGCAGGCTTCCTCAAACTACTGGCAAAGAGAGAACAAGAAGACAAAGACACAGACTGGCAATTCCACACCAACAAACCCTTAACATTAAAGGAAAGACAAGAATACGTCGTGGCAGCCATGCCCGGCATCGGCAACAAACTAGCCAAACCCTTACTCGAAGAATTCGGCAGTATCAAAAACTTAGTCAATGCAACTGAAGAAGAGCTCAAAAACGTCGACTTAATAGGAGATAAAAAAGCAGAACAGTTAAGAGAATTATTCGATACAGGGTATGACGATCAAGGCTGATACCTTCCTCTTATTTCCGTAACGCTATCCGCTTCTACAACCGGCATTTCTGTCAAGTAACGCCCAGCAGGAACGTCTTCCGGACACCTAACCCTTTCATCTGAAAAGCTGCCGTGAACTTGAACCCTGCCAAAATCAACATCTTGACTAGATCGTACCGCGTATTCCGTGTCTTTTTCTTGAACCACGGCTAGTTCACCATCTTGACAATAGTTAGTAACGTCACCAATAAAACTCACCGACGGGTTTTCCCTTTCTTGAACACTCAATTCTTCAATTGCTTGCGATATTTTAGAGGATAAACTAGCTTTTTTAAAATCAGATTGGGTGTTGGGTTGACAACTAGCTGTTCCGATGCATGCCATAGCTATAACTGTCTTAAGAGTTTTGTTTAGAGTCATGTTGTGTGTGGAAAGACCTCTCCTTTAAATAAGTAAACGTAAAAATAAATATTTTCCATATTGAAAAGAAAACGTTTTTAACTCAAAAATAATAAACAATAACATGGAGCAACCCAAAGTAACCATAACCGCAAACCCCTACCACGAAAACGGAAAATTCTACCAAACAATACAACAAGTAAGCAGAACCTTCCAACAAAACGGATTTAAAGTCCTCTCACCAGACCTAAATAGACTAGAAAGAGAACTCATGAAACCAAGAAAAAAAGCAATCGAACAATCAGACATCCTCTACATCATAAACACCAACCCTATAGACGCCTTCATAGAAGAACAAATACAAACAGCAGAACAAGCAGAAACACGCGTATTCACACATGAAAAAAATGGCAACGGCCAATTCGGACATGTCAAGGAACTCGTTCAATTCTACCAAAGGTCACCTAAAGGATACCTAATTTAAATCTAAACTCTTCAACTTCTCAACCCTCTCCTCAGTAGGAGGATGAGTACTAAACAACTTAACCAAACCCTTCTTACTAAACGGATTTACAATAAATAAACTGCTCGTACTCTCCCGGCCCATACGCATCGGCTTCTGCCTAGCATGACTCTCCAACTTTTGCAAGCCCTTAGCTAAGCCTTCACCACTACCAACCAATCTAGCACCGCTTTCATCCGCCATGAATTCACGACTACGACTAATAGCTAATTGCAAAACAGTAGCAATCAAAGGAGTGACAATAGCCAAAACCAACAATTCCAAAATACCACCTCCTTCGTCACCGCCACGACCTCCAAATCCAAACAACGCACCCCACCTAGCAATCATGGCAACATAGCTAATAACCGCGGCGATAGTTGAAGCGATGGTTGTAATCAAAGTATCCCTATTCTTAATATGACTCAACTCATGCGCCGCCACACCCCTAAGTTCTTCCTCATCCATAACATCCAAAATACCTTTCGTGAAAGCAACCACACTATTTTCAGGATTACGACCAGTAGCAAAAGCGTTAGGTTGCTCACTAGGCACGATGAAAATACGGGGCTTAGGAATACCTGCTTTCTTGCTCAACTCATCAACCATCTTATGAATTTTAGGAAAATCACTTTGGCTCACTTCCTGCGCGTTATACATCTTCAAAACAATCTTGTCACTAAACCAATAACTACCCACGTTCATAATCAAAGCAAAAAAGATAGCAAAAGTCAAACCAGACTGTCCCCAAAAACTACCTATCCACAAGAAAACGCCTGAAAGAGCTGCCAGTAAGATTCCTGTCTTAACACGATTTTTCCACATGTATTTGAGAAAAAAAGATTGGACCTTAAATAATTTTAGTATCCTTTTTCAAACATCGGTGGCGTGTTCCTATTAATATAATTCGCCAAACCCTCAATTTGACGAAGATCTGTCCTAAACAATAAATTCCTAATATTCGTATTTACTTTAACACCATGCCGGGCAAAACCCTTAGCCAAACGACCGAACAACTTCTTACCTGCACTATCTAAATCCGTCAAGATAACAACCTCCTCCTCATGCTGGAAATCCTCAACCACTTGATAAACAGGATCATTCAACACAGTAACATCGCTAAAACCAAGACGTTCCAAACTCTTCCTATCATTATGACCTTCAACAAGAACAGGCTTATCCCGAATACGCTTGATTTCATCAAGAACCTTTCTCATACCCCTCAAAATGTTATACACGTTTTATATAATTAACGCTTAACCCTGCTGATAATTCTTTTGTAATTTCTTGTGGAAAGAAGTAACATCTTCAATATTATTAATTGTTAGCTCAGTAGTGCTGCTTCCTATAGTTTGAATTTTTACCTTGCCATTATCAAAAATTTTATTCAAGAATCCTTCTTCTTTTCCAATGAAGTCGATTTTAGGGAATATTATGGACTTCTGAACTTTGTAAAAAACTCCTCTTCTACCTACCACTCGATAGCTCTGAATACTGTATGACTTATTCTTCAAATATATAACCATATAACCAAGCAAAGCCGCTCCTCCCAACCCAACCCATAGTTGGAAAGCTGGTACAAATAAAGTTACAAGAGCGATAAGGAAGAAAGAGGGGATCACATGGTTCCAGATATCCTGCTCAGATTCCAACGTAGATCGAGCATATTCCTCTGCTTTATCTTTTAAATCGTCAAATTCCTTAGCAGATGGGCGACTATAGAAAATCACGTCAATCAAGTCATCCATCACCCTTATACCAGGAACGTATGATACTTTGAAGCTATTAGAAGCAACTCTCTTATTCTTCCCAGAACCAACAATATGCTCTCCCGCAATATTAAATTTGATAGATCCATAACTACAGAAAGGCCATCTCTTCGTCTCGATATCCTTCACATCATCATATGAGATATGATACTGAGAAGTAAAAAATATGCCTTCTTTGAAATAAACATGATCATCAAAAAATGTGAGACGCTGTCTATCAAAGTAAAACTTCTTGTAAACTGCTATTAAACCAACTGCAACAACTATAATAGCGGAGAGAACATACCAGCTTTTTATTAGGAAGAAACTTAAAACACCTAATAATAGAACTGTTAGTGGCAAAAATGCTCTTATCATACGCGTAAAGCCAAACTCAGGTTGTATCTCATAAACTTTTTCTGAACCACGAATATTCTTCTTCTCTAGAATCTGCTTAACTAACTTATCATCTTTAGCCACATTCTTAAAAGAAACGTCCTTAACGGATCCGATTGACAAAAACTTTAAGGTAAAAGTGTTGAAAATCCAATCTATCAAGTTTTCTTTCACAACTACGCCCGTGACTTTGTCAAAAGAAAACTCTCTGTTCTTTTCCCATAAAAATTCAAACCTCTCCTCAACCCCTTTTTTCCTTAGGTGGAAGGAGTAGAAGTGTACCTTTAGTCCTGCCCAAGCAATACTTAATAGAATAAATACAACAAAAAACGTTGCTAACACGGGAATGTTAAATAGCTGTAATGAAGTAGCAATCTGGGAGATGATTACAAGAGATAAGAAAAAACCTATAATAGCAGAAGAAAACGCTGTACGTCCAAATTCCATATTTAATTCTCCTGTTACATCCGACACCGACCTCTCTACTTTTGATTCTCCCCCCTTTTGTAACGACCTTTCTGAAACGGTCTTATCTTTCTGACTGATTAAACTATCAATATTTTCTTCCATCTCTTTTCCGTTACGTACATTCCTAAATGTGACCTCCCTACCAGCTCCAGGAGAACTTATAACAATATTGTACAATCCAAGCATCTTCTCTACAACCCCACGAGTCGTTTCACTATCAGACAAGTTCTCTACCGGCAGAAAAGCCCGGTGCTTGGTTAGAAATCCCTCTGTATAATCAATATTATCCTCATAAATAAAGTACTCTCTAAGACTAAGATCAATGGCGTAAAGTAGCAGATGAGTTATAGCACCTAATCCTAATGGAATTCCAAATAACAATCCACTTGTTTCAAAATTGGAGGGCATAGAGGTTAGAGAACTAAATCCAACAACAAATAGTGCAAACAACACCCCTCTCGATTGTGATGAAATATTCATATAACCAGTGAGTAATGCGAAAGCCCCCATCCCAATGAGAAATCCACCTACTATGATTACAAAACTCCCCACGCTAGAACTTAATAAAGTCGTTATAGCACGGCCAACAGAAGTTGAACCCACTATGGCTAACAACCCAGCAAATAAAAACAGAAGGCCAACATCGACAGCCACGCCAACTTTATCGGGAGACTCTTTCTGAACTAGATCGTCACGAGATATTTCAAACCCAACACCTTGTAATAGTTCTTCCATGTAGCTATACATTTCATCAGGTTTATCAACAGACCTTAACATAATCTCAGAACCCCCACCACCAGCAGCTTCTACAATGACATCCCCTGTGCTGAAAATCATATTTTCAAGAAAAGGCTTCTCTAACTTTACATGTGTGACATTCTTCAACATAAGTTCGGTTTCACTGTCACTAAAAATTGAACCTCGCTTCCAAATAACTCTGTCCTGTTCAAAGACATAATTCTCTTTCGAATAAGATATGAATAAAGAAAAAACCCTATAAATAAACCAAACTCCAACTATTATCGAAGTTACTAACCTAAAACCAAAGCTAAAACCAATAACTGCTAGTAAAGAAAAAAACAAGATAGACTTTATCAGATTATAATAAATAAAAGCGCTCTTATTCGGCTTTAATTCAAATTCGGACATATGACAAAGAAATGAAAGCATATATTTAAAAATCTTCTCTATCAAAAAAACTAATTCCGAAAATATTAACCTCAAATTTAAATAACTAAATCTTCTCTAAAAAAATTATATGTTCATAGCCAAAACGTTGTCTTTCTACAAAAGGGAAGACATACAAGAAGCAATAGTAGAACACGCCAAGGATAAAGAAGTCGCGGTGATGTACGGCGACAGAGGCTTCGGCAAAAGACCACAAACACTCAGTTATAAGAATGACGTGTTAGAAGTAGCAAAGAACAAAGCAACAAGCCTCCACTGCAGCGAAGAACTATGGAACAACCCTTCACAACTCAGCGCGGATATGAGAAGAGAAGAACTAGACGACCTCCGCAAAGGATGGGACTTTCTTTTAGACATTGACTGCACCATATTTGAATACAGCAAAATCGCAGCATACTACGTCGTAAAAGCACTACAATACTGCGACGTAAACAAAGACTCAATCACCGTAAAATTCAGCGGAAACAAAGGATTCCACATCGGCATACCATGGGAAGCATTCCCCAAAAAGGTACAAGGAGAAAAAACCAAAAAACTATTCCCCGAAGCACCGAAACGCCTCGCAGAATACGTCAAATTCCTAATAAGACAACCCGTAAAAGAAGAAATCAAGAAACGAGAAGGCAAAGACATCGACAAAATAAGCGACAAAGTAAACATACCAATAGACGAACTCAAAAAAGAAACCACCACAGGAGGAGTAGACCTAAACCCTGCCCCATTCATAGAAATCGACACCCTACTAATAAGTAGCAGACACCTCTACCGAATGCCATACAGCTTCCACGAAAAAAGCCAACTAGTAAGCGTACCAATACAAAAAAACGAAATCTTAGACTTCGAAAAAGAAATGGCCGAACCCGAAAACGTAGAAGTAAACGCCCTCTTCATGAACCGCGACGTAAAAGAAGGAAACGCCAAAGGCCTATTCGTAAGAGCATACGACTACCAACCAGAAATAGAAACTGAAGAAGACAAGAAAGACGACCGAACCTTCGAACTACCTGAACACGCCATAGAAGAAGAATGCTTCCCACCATGTATCAAAAAAATATTAGCCGGGCTAGATGACGGCAGAAAAAGAGCAGTTTTCATACTAATAAACTTCCTCAAAACCTGTGGTTGGGGACACGAAGAAATAAAACAAAAACTATACGACTGGAACGAAAAAAACAAAGAACCACTCAGAGAAGTATACATCAAAGGCCAACTCAGATACAGCAAAAACAAAGACCCAGTTCCCCCACCCAATTGTGAAAAGAAAGAATACTACAAAGACATCGGCGTGAAATGCCCCGACAAATACTGCCGATACAAAAACCCAGCAAACTACGCAAAGAAATGCCACGAAAAAGAAAACTAATTGTAACTACTCTACATCCATAAGCTTTATAAAGGGCACACTTTTCTCCAGAGATGTCCCGGTCATAGACCGACTAGGGATATGCCTGAGAAAGACACTCTTCACATTCTGAAGAGGTCTGCAATAGGCGGTTGTCATACGCTCAAAGAACTTAGCAAGAGTTATCTCATCTCGACTCCCACCCGAGATGCAAACCGCAAATTCTCAGGCCGAAGAAGATCAAAAATGGCAAAGAAAAGTTTTCCAAGAAGCGGAAGTATGCAATTTTGGCCTCGAAAAAGGTCTAAAAAGAGCTACGCTAGAATCAAGAATTGGCCAGACTCACAAAAACCAAAACCACTAGCCTTCGCCGGATACAAAGTCGGCATGACACACGTAATGGGAGTCGACAACACAAAAGACAGCCCGACAGAAGGCGAAGAAATACCATACCCAGTAACAGTGATTGAATGCCCACCACTAAGAATTGTTAGTGTAAGAACATACACCAAGAGGGGTGCTTCTCTACAAGTTTCTAACGAATACTTCGTTGGAGATCATAAAGATCTCGATCGAAAAATCGATGTCCCTGACAATACAGAAGAAGACCAAGTAGAAAATATTGAACCTGGCCAATATGAAGAAATCACAGTAACCGTACACACCATACCTAGCAGGACAGGAATTGAAAAGAAAACACCAGAAATTTTTGAACTACATCTCGGCGGCAATAATTCTGAAAAACTAGAATTCATCCAAGACAACATAGGAAAAGACATCCCAGTTTCAGAAATTTATGAAGAAGGAGACCTAGTAGACGTTTATGGTATTACGAAAGGCAAAGGAACACAAGGCCCACTCAAAAGATTCGGAATCGGTCTCAAACCACACAAATCCGAAAAAGGAAGAAGAAGACCTGGAACACTCGGCGACTGGAAAAGACAACAACACAACATGCCAAGAGTGCCAATGGCTGGGCAAACTGGATACCAACAAAGAAGTGAAGAAAACCTACAAGTTCTAAAAATAAGTGACGACCCAGACGAGATAAACGTCGAAGGCGGATATAAAAACTACGGCTTGGTCCAAAACGAATACATCCTAGTCAAAGGAAGCGTTCCAGGACCAAGCAAAAGAATGCTAATATTCACCAAACCAAGCAGGCCACCAAAGAAAAAACCAAGCCTGCCCACCATAAACTACATCAGCACGACAAGCAAACAAGGACGATGAAAGTGAAAATACTAACTAAAGGAAGTACGGAAACAGGCGAGAAAGAACTACCAGACCAATTCCACGAGCCTGTACGACCAGATATTATCAAAAAAGCCGTCCGAGCCTTACAAGCGAGTAAAAGACAACCATACGGCGCTAAGAAAGGAGCAGGAATGAGACACTCAGCCGACCTAAGCAAGAAAAGAAGAGACTACCGAACAAGCTACGGGTGGGGTATATCAAGAGTTCCAAGGAAAATCCTATCAAGAAGAGGGACCCGATTCAACTGGGAAGGGGCCATAGTATCCGGAACAGTCGGCGGACGAAGAGCCCACCCGCCAAAAGCAGAGAAAAAATGGGATATCAAAATCAATAAGAAAGAAAAGAGAAAAGCAATCCGAAGCGCGATGGCAGCAACACAACAAAAAGAAATAGTAAACATGCGAGGACACAACACACCAGAAAACTACCCATTCATCGTAGAAACCGACTTAGAAGATATAGAAAAAACAAGCGAATTAAAAGAAAAGTTAGAAAAACTCGGCTTTGAAGAAGAACTAGAAAGAACAAAAGAAAGTAAGGAAAGAAGTGGTAAAGGAAAGAACCGAGGACGAAGAAGAACATACAAAACCGGCTTGTTAATAGTGACGAAAGATGACGAAGCAGACATTATCAAAGCAGCAAACAACATTCCAGGGGTCGACGCAGTCTGCGTCAAACGCTTAAACGCAGAAATCCTCGCACCAGGCACACACCCTGGCAGGATAACCTTATTCACTGAAGGCGCAATCGACGCGTTGGAAGAAGAGGAGCTGTTCCTATGAGTGTAATCAAATATCCACTAAGCACGGAAAAAAGTATAAGACAAATGGAAAGTGAAAATAAACTTCAATTCGTCGTAGATATGAATGCGAACAAAACACAAATCAAACAAGATATGGAAGAATTATTCGATTGTAAAATCGAAAACGTGCACACTTTGATAGATTCGAAAGGCAGGAAAAAAGCATACATCAAATTCGGAGCGGAAACACCCGCCATTGACATAGCAACTCAATTGGGGATGATGTAAAAATGGGTAAAAACTTAATCCAACAAAAAAGAGGAAAAGGAAGTCCTAGCTACAGGAGTCCAAGCTTTCGATTCGCAGGAGCAGCAGGAGTAGAAGACAAAGACGCATACCAAATACTAGAACTACTAAAAGACCCTGCACACACCGCACCAGTAGCCAAGGTAGAATACGACGACGGGACATACGGAATCGTAATCGCACCCGAAGGAGTAAGGGAAGGGGAAGAATTCGAAATTGAAGATGGAGAAGTCAAAAGAGGAAATGTATTGAAACTAGACAACATCCCAGTTGGAACGAAAGTATTCAATATCGAAAAACAACCAGGCGACAAAGGAAAATTCGCAAGAAGCGGAGGAACAAGCGCAAAAGTCGTCGGAAAAGGCGACGGAGAAGTCATGGTACAACTACCCAGCAAACAAGTAAGAAGCTTCCACCCCGAATGCAAAGCCACAGTAGGCGTTGCAGCAGGAGGAGGAAGGACAGAAAAACCAATGATGAAAGCCGGAAACATGCACAAGAAGAGAAAAGCAAGAAACAAACTATATCCAAAAGTTTCCGGAGTGGCAATGAACAGTCTAAGCCACCCATTCGGTGGAACATCAAGCAGTCACAAAGGACGACCTACAATCGCCCCTAAGAACGCACCGCCTGGAAGAAAAGTTGGAAAGATCAGGCCTAAAAAGACAGGTCAAACCAAAGGCAGAAGCAAAAAGGAGAAAGATGAAAGCTAGGTGATACCAAAAATGGCAAAAGACGAATTCAAATATCGAGGAAAAACATTAGAAGAACTTCAAGATTTAAGCTTGAACGAACTAGCAAAACTATTACCTAGCAGACAAAGAAGAAAGATCAAGAGAGGATTCGACGACGACAAAAAAGCACTTATGAAAAAAGTCGAAAACAACGACACTGTCAAAACACATCAAAGAGACATGATAGTACTCCCCAACTGGGTTGGCAAAACTATAAAGGTTTACGACGGAGAAGAATTCCGACCAGTAACAATAGAACCCGCCCACATCGGACACTACTTGGGCGAACTAGTACTAACAAGAGAAAAAGTCGAACACAGCGCACCAGGTGTCGGTGCGACAAGATCAAGCACAGCAATCGTTGCAAGAGCAAAGTAAAATGGGACAAAAATACACATTTCAAGGAAGCGAGCAACACACGGCTAAAGCACTTGGCAAAAGCCTCCCTATCAGCACTAAGCACAGCATAGAAATCTGCAAAGCCATCAAAGGGAGACACATCAACAACGCCAAGAAAATGCTAGAAAAAGCTGCTAAAGAAGAAGAACCCATAAGCTTCACACGCTTCACCGAAGGAGCAGGTCACAAACCAAACATAGGAATGGGTAAGTTCCCAGTCAAAGCCTGCAAAAACATACTACAAATAGTAGAAAGCGCAGAAGCAAACGCACAAAACCAAGGACTAAGCAGCGACCTGAAAATAATAAGTGCTGTGGCAAACGAAGGACCACAAAGCTTCCGATACGGCAGGCACAGAGGACGAAAAGAAAAAAGCACACACGTCGAAATAGTGGTCCGAGAAGTACAACCAGAAGAACCAGAAATCGAAGAAGTAGAAGAAAAAGAAACAGAATCAGAGGAAACCCAAGAAAAAGAAGAAAGCGAAGACAAAGAAGAAGAGGGAGAAGATAAAGAAATCCCTGCTAGGAGCACTATAGAAAACAAGACTAAAGATGAAATTAAAGAATATGCAAGTGAAGAATGGAATATTGAACTATCAACGAATGATTTGAAGGATGAAATGATCGACCAGCTATTCGAGGAAATCGGTGATAACAAATGATCGAAAGAAAATTCATACAACAAAACATGATGCAACAAAGGATTAAAGAATTCGTCAGCAACCAGCTCAAACGAGCAGGTCTAAGCGACGTAGACTTCCAAAGAACACCTTTGGGAGAAAAAATAGTCATATACGCGTCCAGACCAGGACTAGTAGTAGGAAGAGGAGGAAGCAATATTGCACAACTAACACAAGACCTCAAAGAAGAATTCGACTTGGAAAACCCACAAGTAGAAATCGAAGAAGTAGAAGAACCAGACCTCGACCCTAAAATAATCGCAGAAACCGTAGCAAACAGCCTCGAAAGATTCGGACCAACAAGGTTCAAAGGAATAGGATACAGAGCCTTAAACGACGCAATGGACGCAGGAGCTCGAGGAGTAGAAATAGTTATCAGCGGACGAGTACCAAGCAGTCGAGCAAGAACATGGAGATTCTACGCAGGATACCTCAAAAAAGCAGGTGAAACCAGCATATCAAAAGTAAAAGAAGGATTCCACCTAGCAGTTATCAAAGCAGGAAGCGTCGGAATAAAAGTAAGAGTCATGCCACCCGACGTAAGACTACCAGACGACGTAGAAATCAAAGGCGAAGACATTGGAGTCGAAGAAGTAGAAGACGAAGACACCCAAGAAGAAATAGAAGAAGCAAAGAAAGAAGCAGAAGAAGTCAAAGAAGAAATAGAAAAAGTGGAAGAAAAAGAAGAACCGGAAGAAAGCGAAGAAAGTCAAGAAGATGAAGAAGAGAAAGACGTACCGGCTCGAAGCACAGTCAAAAACAAGACCAAAGACGAAGAAATTGAACTCACGTACCAGCTCAGTGAACGC
>CAYNLP010000008.1:23405-34046 GCA_964398115.1 uncultured Methanosarcinales archaeon
AGAATACGCAGCAGATGAGTGGAACGTTGAACTCAGCACTAACGACTTGAAGGATGAAATGATTGACCAACTATTCGAAGAAATAGGTGAAAACGAATGAAATACGAACGTATAAAGGATATGTCCCAAGAAGAAAAAATGGAACAGATAAGAGAAGCAGAAATGGAACTCATCAAACTATACAGTCAAGTCAGTACTGGGACACCGCCAGAAAACCCTGGCAAAATAAAAAACTTAAGGAGGACGATCGCCCGTATAAAGACGGCACTAAAAAATGAGTGAAGTATGCGGAAAGTGCGGATTACCTGAAGACCTTTGCGTCTGCGAAGATATCGCAAAGGAACAACAAACCATTACAGTAACAACAGAAAAACGAAAGTTCGGCAAAGACTACACAGTGATTGAAGGCTTGAAAGAAAGCGAGATTGACATGAAAGATCTCGCAAAAAAACTGAAAACACAGTTCGCCTGCGGAGGCACTGTGAAAGAAGGAAAGATAGAACTTCAAAGAGACCACACAAAGGAAATCAAATCCGTACTTGTAGAAGAAGGCTTCCCACCTGAAAGCATACAGGTAAAATGAAACGGGAAGAAATCATAGGTAAGACGATGAAAGTAGTAGATTCAAATAATCAGGACATAGTAGGCATCTGCGGAAAAGTCGTGGATGAAACTAGAAACACGTTTAAGATAAAAAACGACAATATAAAGACCATACTTAAAAAAGGCACTACATTCCGTATCGACGACGAAACAATAGAAGGAGACGAGATAATGATGAGACCTGAAGAAAGGGTGAAACTATGAGCAAAGTAGTACAAGAAGGATGGAAACCAGAAGAAACATGCGAAGATGACAAATGCCCATACCACGGCAGCCTGTCACTACGAGGAAGAACCTTCACCGGAAGAGTAACCGGAGACAGGATGAGAAAAACAATAACCGTCGAATGGGATACTAAAAAGAAATATCCAAAATACGAAAGATTTGCTAGAACCACTGCAAGTATCAAAGCACACAATCCACCTTGTATAGACGCAGAAACAGGACAAACCGTGAAAGTAGCAGAAACCAGAAGGCTATCCAAAACTAAAAACTTCGTAGTAGTAGAAATAATCGATGAAGATACAACAATAATTGAAAGCGAAGAACCAAGCGCAGTGACAGAAGAAAAAGAAGGGCCAGAAGAGAAAGAACCGGAAGAAAGCGAAGACACAGAAGAAACAAAAGAAGATGAAGATGAGAAAGAAGTCCCGCCAAGAAGTTCGGTAGAAAGAATGACCAAAGACGAAATCAAACAATATGCTGACGACCACTGGAATGTTGAACTATCAACGAACGATTTAAAGGATGAAATGATTGACCAACTATTCGAAGAAATAGGTGATCAAGAATGAAAGCCGTAAAAAGCAAGATTGCAAAAGGACTAAGCGTAGGAAGCACTATACCCACCGCCGATAACAGTGGAGCGAAAAAAGTAGAAATCATTAGCGTAAAAGGACAAAAAGGAGTTAAAGGAAGAAGCAGCAAAGCAGGCGTTGGAGACATGGTAATGGTAGCAGTAAAGAAAGGAAGGCCAGACATGAGAAGAAGAGTAGTACCAGCCGTTATAGTAAGACAGAAAAAGCCATACCGAAGACCAGACGGAACTCGTATAAAATTTGAAGACAACGCCGCAGTTGTACTAAAAGATGAACAAGGAAATCCAAAAGGAACAATATTCAAAGGACCAATCGCCAGAGAAGCCTGCGAAAGGTGGCCTGGCGTTGCAAAAGTAGCAAAGATAATAGTGTGATACAAAATGACTGAATTCAACAAAAGCTGGAAGTCAAGTAAGAAACCAAAAAAGCAGAGGAAGTATAGACAAAACGCTCCTAAACACATCCAAGGAAACTTTTTGAAAGCTCACCTCAGCGAAGAACTCAGAGAAAAATACGATAAAAGAAGTTTAAGATTGAGAAAAGGAGACATGGTAGAAATAATGAGAGGAGACTATAAAGGTGAACAAGGAGAAGTAGAACTAATAGATACAGACGAACAAAAAGTATACATAAGCAATATAGAAGTTACGAGAAGAGACGGTTCAAAAAGTAAACCACCAGTTAAACCATCCAACCTAAAAATTACAGAACTAAACAAAGACGATCCAAGAAGGATAGAAGAGGTCGATACAGAATGACAAGACATCACTTGAAGAGACTGCCCGCACCACAAACCTGGAGAGTAGGAAAGAAGAAAGAAACCTACGTCACCAGGCCAAAACCAGGAGCGCACAGCCTAGACCTCGGAATGAGCCTAGACACAGTTTCAAAATACGTCGGATTGACAGAAACCAAAGCAGAACTCAAAAACATACTACAAAATAAAAACTTACAAGTCGATGGCAAACAAAGACACGACGTTAAACTACCAGTAGGATTTATGGACGTCTTAAGCATTCCAGAAGATGACATATACTACAGAATCGTAATGAGCAGCAAAGGACTAGAAGCTCTCGAAATAAGTGAAGACGAAGCCAAGGTCAAACCAGTAAAAATCACTGGCAAAACCAAAATCAAAGGGGGAAAGACACAAATACAAACACTTGACGGTCGAAACATAACACTTGACGAAGACAAATACCAAGTAGGAGACACTTTACTAATACAAATACCAAGTCAAGAAATAGAAGAACACGTCAAACTTGAAAAAGGAAACAAAATACTCCTATACAAAGGACGACACGCAGGAGAAATTGGAGAAGTCCAAGACATAGAAAGAGATAAGCTAACCTTCAAAAGCGGCGATGAAGCATTCGAAACAAGAAAAGAATACGCTTTCGTAATAGGAGAAGACGAACCAATAATCGAGTTATAAAAAAATGGCACAACAAAACCAGATGAAGGAAGTTCGAATCGAAAAGGTCACGCTAAACATAGGAGCAGGAAACGACCAAGAAAAGCTAAACAGAGGAGTACAACTACTCGAACACATAACAGGGATTGAACCAGTAAAGACATACGCAAAAGAAAGAGTCCCAAGCTGGGACATCAGACCCGGACTTCCAATAGGATGCAAGATAACACTCAGAGGAGAACAAGCAAGAGAACTACTACCTAACCTGTTAGAAGCAAAAGACGATAAACTACCAGCTAGCAGTTTCGACGACCACGGAAACGTCAGCTTCGGAATACAAGAATACATTGACGTAGGCGACGTAGAATACGACCCAGAAATAGGAATGATGGGATTCCAAGTATGCATAACATTAGAAAGGCCAGGTTACAGAGTTGAAGACAGAAAAGTGAATAGCAGTAAAGTAGCTAGCAAACACAAAGTAGATCAAGACGCAGCGATAGAATTCTTCGAAGAAGAATTCGACGTCGAGGTGGAATATTAACATGACACAATCAAACTGGAAAAAAATGTTGAAACAACTGGAAGAAAAACCAGGAAAGATGGAAAAAGCACAGAAACACAACAAACCCAAAGACCGTAACAGTGGAGAAGACAAATACCACTGTAGAAGATGTGGTCGGACAGGAGGCCACATACACAAATACGGCCTTCACCTATGCAGGCAGTGCTTCAGAGAAATAGCGACAGAGATAGGATTCAAAAAATACAGTTAGAGGAGATACAAAATGACACTAAACGATCCAATGGCAAACGTGCTTTCAAAAATTAAGAATTACGAAAACCAAGGTGAGAAAGTAGTTGAAACTAGACACAGCAGTAAAGTAGTGAAGAAAGTCTTAGACATCATGAACGAAAAAGGATACATTGGAGACTATGAAGAAATAGAAGACAGCAAAGGAAACATTTTGAAAATAAAACTTATCGGAAACATCAACGATACAGGAGTTATCAAACCAAGATTCAGCTTGAAAAAGAACGAATTCGAAAAATGGGAGCAAAGATACCTCCCAGCAAAAGACTTTGGTATAATAATACTAAGCACAAGTCAAGGAATAATGACACACTACCAAGCAAAAGAAGAAGGAATCGGAGGCAGACTCTTAAGTTACTGCTACTAAAAAAATGCCTAGGAAAAACTTCGAATTGGAAGTTGCAATCCCAGAAGGAGTCGAGGTTTCTGTAGACAACGGTGTTTTCACCGTTAAAGGAGACAAAGGAGAAGTCACGAGAGACTTGTTCCACCCAAGAATAGATGCTAAAGTGGAAAACGGGAATATAGTGTTCCACGTAGAAAACTGTACAAACAGAGAAAGAAAACTAGTCCACACTTACAGAGGACACGTTAAAAACTTATTCAAAGGAGCAAGTGAAGGAATCAAGTACAAACTACAAGTATGCGCAAGTCACTTCCCAATGGACGTCAACTATAACAATAACGAATTACAAGTAGAAAACTTCATAGGAGAAAGAACACCAAGAACTTTAGAAATCCCCGAGGGTGTAGATGTAAAAGTTGACGGTGACGAAATAATATTAGAAGGTGTAGACAAAGAAAAAG
This sequence comes from uncultured Methanosarcinales archaeon, assembly GCA_964398115.1. Taxonomy (GTDB): domain Archaea; phylum Nanobdellota; class Nanobdellia; order Woesearchaeales; family CAYNLP01; genus CAYNLP01. The sequence goes on from CAYNLP010000008.1 coordinate 27,862, forward strand.
TCGGTCAAACCGCTGGCAGTATAGAAAACCTATGCAAAAGAAGAGGATATGACAGAAGAGTATTCCAAGACGGTATATACATAATAGAAAAAGACGGTAAGGAGCTGGTCTAAATGGATAAAGAAGAATTACTCAAAAAAAGAAAGGAACTGAAAAACAAGAAGCCAGACTTTACCAGAACAGACAGTCACAAGAAAGACCGTATCGGAAATAGTTGGAGAAACCCTCGAGGACTACAAAACAAGATGCGGTTAAACAAAAGAGGATACAACAAGTGCGTACGTACAGGATGGGGCAGTCCAAAAGCGGTCAAAGGACTACACCCAACCGGTCTGGAACCTATCAGAGTTCACAACACCAACGATTTAGAAGACATAGACGAAGAACTACAAGGAATCATAATAGCTTCAAACGTTGGAGATAGGAAAAGAGTGAAAATAATTGAAGAAGCACAAGAAAGAGATATATCAATACTAAACCTCGACGGTGACGAATACCTAGAAAAAGTTGAACAAAAAATCGAAAAACGACAAGAGAAAAGAAAGAAACGAGAAGAAAAAAGAAAAGAAAGAGAAAAACAAGCTGAAGAAACCAGTGATGACGAAGAAAAAATTGATCCAGAAGAACAAAAGAAGAAAGAAAAAGAACAAATGCAAAAAGTCGTTGAAAAAGGTGAACAATAATGGATTTAACCTTACAAAAAAGGCTAGCAGCGGACGTACTCGACGTAAGCAAGAAAAGAGTGAAGATGGAACCAGCCAGACTCAACGACATAAGCGAAGCCATAACCAAAACAGACATTCGAGAACTCATAAGCGAAGGAGCAATATGGAAAGAACAAAAGAAAGGAGTAAGCAGAGCACGAGCTAACCAAAATCAAAGACAAAAAAGCAAAGGCTTACAAAAAGGAGACGGAAGCCGAAAAGGAACACCAACAGCGAGGAAAAAAAGCAAAGACAGGTGGATGGATAAAGTAAGAGCACAACGAAAATTCCTCAAAAAACTAAAAGAAAACAACCACGTCGACAACCAAACTTACAGAAAACTATACAAAATGGTAAAAGGCGGATATTTCAGAAGCAAAAGACACATCAAACTATACATGGAAGAAAGAGACTTAGGTGATAGACAATGAGGCACAACATGAAACGCTTACCCAGGAAGAGAAGAAAACAAAGCAAAACCAACTATGAAAAAAGGTTAAGCCTACTAAAAAGTGGAAAGCCAAGGCTAGTAGTAAGAAAAACCAATAAGAAAATAATCGCACAACTAATCGAATACCATCCAGACGGAGACAAAGTAGTGACAAGCGCATACAGCACAGACCTAGAAAAACATGGTTGGGAAGGAAGCTACAACAACACACCAGCCGCATACCTAACAGGAATGCTAATAGCAGAAAAAGCAAACGACGCAGGAATAAAAGAAGCAGTGTTAGACATTGGATTGAACACCCCTGTTAAAGGAGCCAGAGTGTTCGCCGTTGCAAAAGGAGCAAACGACGCAGGCTTAGACGTGAACGTAAGCGAAGAAATCGCTCCAAGCGAAGAAAGAATAGAAGGAAACCACATCAGCGAAGATATGAAGAAACAATTCGAAAAGGTCAAGGAGGCAATCTAGAAATGGCTGAAGAACAAGAAGAACCTGAAGAGGAAGAACTCCTCCCCAAATGGGAGCCAAGAACCAAACTAGGAAGAAAAGTAAAGAACAGAGAAATTAGAGACATCGACGAAATCCTCGACAGAGGAGAAGTAATAATGGAAGAAGAAATAGTAGACGCACTCCTAGACCTAGAAGACGACTTAATCCTAGTAGGACAAAGCAAAGGAAAATTCGGAGGAGGACAAAGAAGAGTATTCAAACAAACACAGAAAAAGACCAGAGAAGGAAACAAACCAAGCTTTACTGCAATGGCTGTAGTTGGCGACCGAAAAGGACACTTCGGAACAGGACTAGGAAAAGCAAAAGAAACCGTGCCGGCAAGAGACAAAGCACAAAGAACCGCCAAGAAAAACTTATTCAAGATTAGAAGAGGATGCGGAAGTTGGAGATGTGGATGTCAAGGACCACACAGCATCCCCTTCGCAGTAGAAGGCAGATGCGGAAGTGTAAGAATAAAACTAATGCCAGCGCCAAAAGGCAAAGGACTAGTAACAGAAGGCGAAGTTCAAAAAGCACTCGAACTCGCAGGTATCGAAGACGTTTGGAGCAAAACATTCGGACACACTGAAAACAAGATAAACCTTATCAAAGCGTTAGAAGACGCGTTAAGAAAACTAATGACAACCAAACTCAACGCAGAAAGTAATCAAAACATCAAAGTATACGAAGGCAGTATAGAGGGAGACCATGGCGTCTAAAATAGCAGCAGTATTGATAAGAAGCAGAGCAGGAGTGCAAAAGAAGATGAGCGATACTTTAGACATGCTTAAACTAAATCAAAAACATAGTTGCGTCGTCATGGAAGACACGGAAAGCAACCGAGGCATGCTAGAAAAAGTACAAGGCCTAGTAACATGGGGCGAAATAAGTGATGAAACCGTAGAAGAACTACAAGAAGAAAAGGACAGCAAAGATGGAAAACACTTCAACCTCCAACCGCCAAAAGGAGGTTTTGAAAGAAAAGGTATAAAAACTCCATACAAGAAAGGAGGAGCCCTTGGTTATAGAGGAGAAGACATGAACGATTTGATAAGGAGGATGTTATGACTAACAAAAAGAAAAGGCAAAGAGGAAGCCACACACACGGAGGCGGCAGTAAGAAAAAACGCCGTGGTGCAGGAAACCGCGGAGGTAGAGGCAGAGCTGGAACTGGCAAGAAAGGAGATCAGAAAAAACCCAGCTACTGGAAAGAAAAGAAAAAGAAAGGTTTCAAAAGCCTCCAACAAAAAAAAGGCAAGCCTGACGTTATCAACATCTCTCAACTTAACGAAACACTAGACAATTTGAAAGAAAAAGGCTTAATCGAAAAAGAAAACGGACAATACCAAGTCGACCTAAAAGAACTCGGTTATGGAAAATTGTTAGGCGCTGGAAGTCCAAAAGAAGAATACAATATAAAGGTTGAAAAAGCAAGTGACAGCGCCGTTGAAAAAGTTGAGGACAACGGCGGAAACGTCGAACTCCTAGGATAGAAAATGTCAATTGTAAAGACAATAGCCAACGCGTTACCAGAGGTTGCACCACCTAGGCAAAAACGTCTTTCTTTCAAGCAAAAAATGAAATGGACTTTGATAGTCCTAGTACTATTCTTCGTCTTAGGAATGGTACCACTCTATGGACTAGGACAAAACGCGCTTCAACAATTCGAATTCTTATCAACACTACTCGGAGCACAATTCGGAAGTATCGTAAGCCTAGGAATCGGGCCCATCGTCACGGCCAGCATTGTACTACAACTGCTAAACGGCTCCGGAATCTTGAACTATGACATGACTAGTCAAAAAGGAAAGCAAGAATTTCAAGAAATGCAGCAAGTTATGACCGTCTTCTTCATAATAGTGGAAGCTTTCATATACGTGGCAATGGGTGGGCTAGCACCAGCGCAAGGAGTGCCCATGCTCGTACTAGTATTCCAACTCTTCCTCGGAGGAATGATAATCGTATACTTAGATCAAGTGATAAGCAAATGGGGATTCGGATCAGGAGTTAGCCTATTCATCGCTGCAGGAGTTTCACAAACAATATTCGTACGGATGCTCAACCCATTGCCAAGTCCAAACAACCCAAGTGTGAGTACTGGAGCAATACCAGCATTATTCGAATTCTTAAGCGTGGGAGACCCAACCAGCGCCGGCTTACAACTAGCAGGCATAATAGCAACGATAGCCGTGTTCGCATTCGTAGTATACACACAAGCAATGAAAGTAGAAGTCCCTCTCAGTTTCGGAAGGGTAAGAGGGCACGGTGTTAGATGGCCTTTGGATTTCTTCTACACCAATGTTATCCCTGTCATTTTAATCTCAGCACTACTCGCTAACATCCAACTCTTCGGAAAGTTACTAGACAACTGGGGATATCCCTTACTAGGAGAGTTCAGCGGCAACCAACCCGTGAGCGGATTGGCTGCATTTATGAACAATCCAAACCTTGTCAACAGCATAATCACAGGGAGTTTAACCTTTGACATGCTCGTGCAAAGCATCGTCTACATCCTAATCTATATGATTGGTGCTATGGTTTTCTCAATATTCTGGATGCAAAGTTCAGGCATGGATGCCAGGAGTCAAGCCGATCAAATCATGAGCAGCGGCTTACAAATACCAGGTTTTAGAAGAGACAAAAGAGTATTAGAAAGATTACTCAACAGATACATCTGGCCACTCACAATAATGGGAGGTCTAGCAGTAGGATTCCTCGCCGCCGTGGCAAACCTAACAGGTGCGTTCGGAGGAGGGACAGGTATATTACTAACAGTTATGATAGTGTACAGGTTGTATGAAGAGATTGGTCGTGAACACATGATGGAAATGAACCCGATGATGCGCAAGTTCATGGAAACATAGCTTATTTAAACAAGAGGTGGTTTAGGGAGAATCTATGGTATTAGGCTCGCTTTTAGACCCGATTTTTGGACCTTTACTACAACTTGATCCCCTCTACTCTATCATAATCTTAGCTTTTGGAATCACTTTCTTAATCACTTTAGCCTATAAGTTCTTGACAGACCAGGAAGAAATGCAACGTTTGAAAGACAAGATGAAAGATTATCAGGATAAGGTTAAGGAAGTTCAGAAAGAAGATCCTGACAAAGCTATGGATGTACAGAAAGAAGCTATGAGCGTTAACATGGAGTATATGAAGAAAAGTTTCAAACCCACGCTTTACACTTTCATTCCTATCATTATAATTTTTGGATGGATGCAAAGCCACCTTGCTTACATCCCAATCCAACCAAATCAACCGTTTAACGTCACTGCAGAGATGCAAAGCGGTTTGCCAGACAATGTAAAACTTTCAGCAGTTCCAGAACTTCCTGTTGAAAACCCGTCTAAACCAGCTAATAAAACAGTGACTTGGACGGTGAACGGAGCAGAAGCCGGCGAATACACATTAGTAGTTGAATATGGGGATAATCAGTTTAAAAAGAATATTTTAATATCAAACACTGATTATAAAAGTCCTAGTAAAGATTTTGATGGACCGGTTCAAAATATCAAGGTTGGTATGAAAGAAGTCCATCCCTTAGGAAGTTTCAGCATTTTTGGTTGGAGACCTGGATGGTTAGGAACATATATCATGCTTTCCATAGTGTTTAGTATCGTCTTGAGAAAAATCTTAGGAGTGGCTTAAAAGGAGGGAATATTCAAGTTTAGTTCTATAAGTAGAAAGTCATAAAGAGCTATTAGTAGTATTATAACAAACGCTATAAGGATTAGTTTGAATTTATGCTTGTGTTTTTGATGTTTTTCCCTATGCTCGTGTTTTACTACATCAATTAGTTCATCGCCGAAGTATACGCTCATATAAGTTCCTGCGGCAGAGACTAGTATTATCAGCCAATAAGGGAAAGGTTTGTAGAGTATGTGTCTGAAAAGTCTTAAAATAACGGTTTCTTGGAAAACTTGCGGGTTGAATATTATTGTGTCGATTGTTATGGTGAGTGCTATGAACCATACAACCATTTCCGAGTAAATCATTTTTATATTGGTTAATAGGCGTATGGGGAAGTCTAGTAGGAATCCTGCATCTGCTATAGGGGTACAGAATACGAAGCAAGCCCATGTGAGGAAGGTTATCAATAATCCTTCTTGAACTCCGTATTCGAATGCGACGAATGTGAAATAACCTGTTACTACGGCAAGGACTAATAGCCATCTTATGAGAGTAGAACGTTTAGTTTCGTGTTTTATGTATTCTTCTTTTTCTTTTATTAATTGCTTAACCTTTTGAAACATTTCTTAAATTCGTATTTGAGAGGTTATCATATAAAAACTTTGTTTTACTTCTCGTGAAGGAATCTTAATTCTTTTCCATATAGAAAATAAATAATACTGCTGGGATAACCTTTATAAAGGACATCTTTTTCCCCACGAATATGCCAGAGCCAAAACATAGAAATAAAAGCAAAAGGAAGGTATACAGGAAAACTCCCGGAGGAAAAACTGTAGAAAGATTTGAAGACAAAAAAAGTGGTAAAGCACACTGCAGCAACTGTGGTGAAGAACTTCACGGAGTGCCAAGAG
>CAYNLP010000009.1:0-31959 GCA_964398115.1 uncultured Methanosarcinales archaeon
CGTAATGGTGGTAAAGACAAGTGAGTTTATCCCAACACTCATCCCCTCTAATTTTAATCAGGCCAGCGCCGAGATGTACTTTAAACGCTAGCAGTCTGAAAAGCCATATTACAAGAGTTGGCGGAGGATCTTCAGGGAATGGTTCGAAATTCCAGAATGGGACAAGAAACATTGCTAAGAATCCTGTTTCCAAAAGTTGTATCTCCCATCCGTAACTATACCATCTTTGCCCTACATTGACAAAGGAAAGATAGATGAACCAGTTTAAGAAGAGTAAAGGAACGTTAGCATATCCAAAAAGTAAAAGGAGTGAAAGGACTATTCCAAAAATGGCGAGGGCTATCAATGCAGTGTCTGAAATGTGAAACCAGAAAACAGTTGGGATTTCAAGAAAAGCAGAAAATGTGCTTCCAAAATTTCCACTAACTCTTTGCAAAAAGTCTTCAACAGGTAAAACACCATTGCTTCCAAGTAAAGGTATCACTTGAAAAGCAAGGCTTACAAACGCGAACAAGTATGTCAATCCTAAAAAGCGTAAAAGTACGAATCGTACAAGCCAGTACTTGCTAGACTGTTTTTCAAAATACGCATCCATGCTTTCCAGCTTGTCAACCAACCAACTCCAATATTTCTCTACCACAAATATAGTTGATAGAAAAAACTGTGTTAAATGCTTTACGCATAGTATTCTTCAACAACTTCATACTCAGGGCCTTCACGACCAAGCTCGCTCTTCACCAATTTGAAACTATCAACTTGGAATTCTATATCACGGACATCCATTTCCTCCACATCTTTCTTGAAAGCCACCTTTCCAGGTAAACTCTTAACACGAGCGAGTGTTACGTGAGCATGGAAGTCATGATCATCTTCAAAACTGGGCAAAGCTTTCCTAACATTTTCTGCTAACTTTTCTAGTCTAGGATTATCCTCAAAACCTAGCCAGAAAACCCTGATGTAGTTCTCGTTAGGGAAGAATCCTAAACCATTTGTCTTAATGGTGCATGGTTTGAAATTTACTTGGTCAAGTTTTTCCTTTATCTCTTCTACTTTGGATTGGTTGACGTCTCCTAAGAAAGTGAGGGTGATGTGACTTTGTCCTGGGTCAGGCTTGGTGAAGTTACCAGTATTTTCCGGTATTTCATCTTGTAGTCTTTTAACTTCTTCCTCCACCTCTTTTGGGACATCTACGGCTACGAATAACCTCATGTCATTACTTACATGGGTATTGGTTGGTTATAAAATTTACCTTAGAATTCTTCTGATGCTTTATCAGGGTCGAATTCTGCTTCGAAGTTTTCTCCCACGATTTTTTCTTTGCCAGTGTCTTCGTCTACGTGGACTCCTTCTTCCGGACTGTCGTCGTCTTCAGAACTGTCTTTTTCACCTATGCGCTCGGCGAAGCCGACGTTTTTGGAAACATTGGTGACTCTAATCCTAATTTCGTCACCAGGTTTGGTGTCGGGTACGAAGAGAACAAAGCCTTCAACTCTGGCAATCCCGTCACCTTTTTCCCCCATCGCTTGGATGGTGACGTCGAGCTCATCACCTTCGCTCACAGGTGCTTGTTGATTCACGTCTTGCGCCATCTGAATCTATCTTCGTTTGTGCTTTTCCTATTTATAAATTTATTGTTAAGCATCTTCTAGTCCTTTGTCTGTTATTTTGAAGATGGCTTCTCCATCTGGCATGCTTGGACTGTCAACTAGCTTGGCTACTCTTGTTCCTTTCTTTCCTTTTCTTAGGTAGATTCTGAACACGCTGTTATGAGCTACTATGTTTCCTCCAATTGCTTCTGTTGGGTCTCCAAAGAACTTGTCTGGTTTGCTCATCACTTGGTTGGTTACGTAAACGCATACGTTATATTGATCTGCAATTCTGGCGAGGGTGTGCATGTGTTTGTTCAACTTTTGCTGTCTTTCTGCTAGTGTTCCTCTACCGACGAATTCAGCTCTGAAATGGGCTGTTAGGCTGTCTACAATTACTAGGACTATGTCTTCGTTGTCTTTCATAAGTTCATGAACTTTTTCTGCGAGTAGCATTTGATGGTCGCTGTTAAAGGCTCTTGCCACTTTGATATTTTGTAATGCTTCTTCTGGTTCTAGGTCTCTAGCTTTTGCCATTTCTGCAGCCCTTTCTGGTCTGAATGTGTTTTCAGTATCGATGTATACTGCTTGTGCGTTGTCGAATTGTTCTTGACATTTTATGCAGAGGGCGTGTGCGAGTTGTGTCTTTGCACTGCCATATGGTCCGAAGCATTCTATTATAGCTCCAGTTTCAAATCCTCCTCCTAGGAGGTCGTCGAAGTTTTCACTTCCGGTATGGATTTTCTTAACGTTCTTTCTTTTTTCTAGATAGTCTTTTCCGCTTTGGAAGCCCATCTTTAAGCTTTCTCGGGCTTTGTTTATCATTTTCCTAGCGGTGGTTTCGGCTACGCCTCCGGCTGCTTCTGCTAGCTCGGCTGGTGTTGCTACTGCTATGCTCATGACGGTGTCAAATCCTGCTTCTGCTAGGTTGTCTGCTGTTGACGCGCCCACTCCTGGTAGGTCTGTAACTTCTGGTTCTTCTTCTGTCATGTTTTTTTCCTTTTCAACTTCTACTTTGACTTTTTTCTCAACTTCTTCTTTTGATTGTTGACTCATTATCTCTCACCTTTGTGTAATTAATAAAGCTTTGTCTTGCCTTGTCGAATTTTATTCTTGGTGTAGTTCTATTTGTACTTCGTCGTCTTCACCTTTTGACAAGGCTAAGTGTTCATACGCTTTCTCTAATACTAGTATTGCTTTTGGCAGGTCGTTAATCCTTAGCGAGTTGGTTGATCTCCAGTTGTCTTCGTCATCTTTGTAGCTTCTTTCGAAAGTGACTGTTTTGTACGTTACTTCGTTGCCTTCTTCGTCTTCTCTTTTGTTTTTCCATATTGTTGCTGTTACTAAACCTGCTCTGAATTTCTTTTCTGGCAGGTTTTTCTTTGCCTCATATTTTCCACTTACGTCTTGTGCCATTTGTAAAACCCCCGTCGCTCAAACCTTTTGGGGTTTTTCGGGCTTTGAGCGACACTACATATAAAGTGATGGTTTCTTATAAAGTGTTGTGTCAAGCCATGTCTAGTGTGTCCAGTGCTTTTCATATGAGGAGGTGTACGGTGAGAACAACCAAGATAAATATTATCACAGTCTCTGCAAAGCTACCAACTCTTAACGGGCCCTTGACCTTCAAGTCTCTAGGATAGAAAAGTTTCGTTCCTTCTTTCGTAACGCTGTCGGCGAGTAGGTGACTGGCATATCCTATGAGGAATATCCAACTTAGAATTTTCTCCTGAAAAATAGCGTATACTATTATGGTAAAGGTTGTCATTGCAAATATTGAGTGGAAGAAACCTCTGTGTTTCAATAAGTTTTTCAATAGTTTGAATTTTCTTCCGAGGAAGGAAGTTGAACTATCTATATCTGGGAGTATACTAGCCAAGAGGATTAAAACCGCGGCGGTGATTTCATAACCTGCAATCCAGTTTGTAAATTTTGCGAGTAAGAAGAGTATTAACGCTCCTAACGCTAAGTGTGTTCTGCCCATCACTTTTCAATCACCAAATTTCATTGCTGACAAGACGCCGGGAATCGCTCCAAAAATGTTCATTAAGAGATCAATTAATATGTCGTTGTATTCTCCGAAGTCCCCCGCTCCGTATTGCAATACTCCTGTGCCTTCTCCAAGTAGGTTGTATCCGAAGAATTCTATTAGTTCATGGAAAACGCTGATTCCTAGAACACATAACAGGACAATAATGAAAAGTCTCATCCTTTTATATTCGTAATTTTCTGGTATGAAGTGGACGTAGCGATAGAAAAAGTATGAAAGTATGAAACCGCCGACGAAGTGCATTATCATGTCAAATTGTAGCCATCCCCATTGAATTCCGTAAAACCATAAAGCGCCTGCACAGTGTAGCAATATCAAGAAGAGTTGTAAAGAATAGCTTAGCAAGTTTTGATTAAATCGGTCGTAGGTGAAGTAGAGGAAGAATACTAGTAGGGAGAAGAAGACGGCGTCGTAAAGCAGTCCATAGTCAACGTCTGTTCCCTTGTCCGGATATACTATACCACCATATATTCCTAATGCTATCAAAAGAGTGAGAACAAAGACTGTCAACCACTTAACCCTATCCATACTCTTGTTAAAAGGTAATAAAGATAATAAACTTTGGGTACTTACTTATAAAAGAAAAAAGTTGTTTCTGCTTAAATAATGCCATCAGTAGAGTCCATATTGAAATCTCTGGATTATAACGCACGAAGGAATCCTAGACTCTCTTATAAGGTGGAAAGTGATGATGTGAAAATATTTTATCGCACAGCTTCTGAAAGAAAGCATTACGCCACGCTAGCTTTAGATGATCCTGTTGATAGTGAAATCTTACACTATAAATTGGGATTGACGAGTGGAGAATGGTCTCGAACACCAGAGAGTTTTAGGAGATCTATGAGGATTGTTCATCATCATGCAGGAGACTTCGATGCGGGTGAAAGACCAACGCCAGTTCGAGATTTACCTTCTAGATCTGAGTTAGAAGAATCTGTTGAAAAACAATTGTTGTTTTAACGACAAACCCCTTCTTCACAATTACAGGGGATGGAAATCCTATCCGGGTATCCATTGTTGCAGAAGTATTCTACCAGTTTTTCTTCGCCCTGACAATAGTCTTCCTTCACTTCGTTTTCATCTATGTTATATGTCTGTCCTTTCAACCTATATTCTTTCCCTTTGTCCGTATCGCGACAATCTTCATATCTTATTACTTGTACGTCTTCACCGTATTGTTCTCGGATTGCTTCTCCCGTAGCTCCACTTTGTCCTTGGGTTATAGAAAAAGCGACGTATCCCAGTAATCCTAGTATGAAAAACCATCCGAACAGCTTCCCGTAGTTCATAACATTATTAGGATGAGTAAAGGTTGTATTTAAACGTTCTCACAATAAGTTTTCATAAGAAGATTCGACTGCTTCTTTACAAACTCTGACCTCATCACCGTCGCGTTCAACATAACCTTCCTCTTCATATAAACTTAGAAACCTATCTAGTTGATCCTCGCTAGGTCTGGGCAAGAAATCTACTTCTCTAGTAAGTTCAGAAACAGTTCTAGGATTATCTTCAATTAAAAGTTCCAATACTTTTCTACGTAATTTTTCATTTCTCATAATTCATCTATGCTCGGAATATCTTCGTCACCTATTTCTTCTTCACCGACGTCTTCATCCATCATACCTTCTTCCATTGCTTCATCACTAACCATCGCTTTCTTTTCTTTTTCAACGTCTTCATCACTCTCTTCATCGTCTGTTTCTTCCTCATCTTTAGACTCTCCTTTTTCTTCATCACTTTCTCCTTTGTCTTCTTCGCTTTCTTCAGGTTCTGGTTGTACTTCCGGTTCGGGAGTTTCTTCAACTTCCACGTCTTCATCTGCTTGTTCTTTCAACTTATTCATTTCTTTTTCTGGATCAGGATTTCTTTCGATAAAGTTCGCGACGAGTTCTAACCTGTCGAAAGCATCGTTGTACTGTACTCTTCCTCTAACCCTTACAATATTTCCAAGCAGATCGTTCTTTTCCTCTTCGAATTCAACTGGTGCTTCTCTGAACTCTTTAACTTCTTCATCATCTAAGCCTAAAAGCCTTTGAACACTATTCCGCCACAGAACAGCTCTAATGTTGTCGGTGCCGTCATCCAAGAAAAGGTTCATAACGTAGCTATAATCTGGATCGTTTACAGTACCGTGAGTTTCGCATTCGTAACTGTCTCCGCTTTCTCTTGCTCTGCTGCCACAACCAGGACATACTTCGAAAAATCTTGGTTCGAAAACTTGTACTATCGTGGCTAACACTTCAACGTTATCATCTTCTTTCTCCAAATCTTCTACTTTCTTCCTAGCTGGACCGATGTCATCAAGTTCGACATCAACACTGACGTCAGGAGGGTTTACTGTTAAGTCGCTTTTTTCATTCAAGTGTATTTCCGGACGGTTTTGATTCTCTCTAACATAACCGCTTTCAATCATTACCGTGTCGCCTTCACTAATGTTTTCAATCAAGTCAGCTTGGTCGTTCCACAATACAATTCTTATCGTACCTGTATTGTCAGCTAGTATAAAGTTACCAACTTTTCCACTCCTGCCGTTCTTGTCGAACTCGTTTATGTCAAAAACTTTGTAAGCTTTACCGATTACTTCGACATCTCGCATACCTGATACTATGTTGTCAATTTCTAAACGGCCAGTGCTTTGTGTCAATTTAACATCGAGTTCGTTGGCTACGATGTGCGCAGCGCCTTCCTCACTTATCAGGCCAGAAAGTTGATCAAGTTTTTCTTCAATCTTTTTATCTAAAGAATCCTCGCTGATATCGGTTTCTTCCAAAATTTTTTCTTTAATCTTACTCATAGGAATGTTAATACTCAATTTTAGTAGCCCCCAATCTTTCGAGAGTTGCGATTAGTTTATAAAATTTTCTACCCTTAACTCGCCGAATTTTCCGACATTTCCGCGTTTTCTAATGGATTAGCTGGACACTGTAACGAGCTAAATATACCTTCCAGTCTTCCTTGAATTATATTTTTCACTTGCTGCGTTTTTTGACTATATAATTGCTGCAAAACTCTTTGCCTGGTTTGTGCATCCCATAAACTCACTACTTGAGTCAGTACATCTTTAGGCATTACTTTCATCATTTCATCCATCGCTCTAGCTTTAGCGTCAGCACTTAACGAATTTATTTCTTCATTAACTAATTGTACTATTTGATCTTCATCGAGTTGGTGAAGTTTTTCATATACTTGCTCTATCCTTTGTGAATCAACTTCAGGCATTACTTGTTCTAACATTATTTCTTGAACTTGCACTCCATACTTGCCATCAATGACATCCCTCACTAATTTGTCTATTTGTTCTCTAGTGAGTTGCAAGTCGGTAACTAACTCTCGCATTTCCTCTTCGCCTGCTTCTGCGTTGAATTCAAGGTTGGTTTCGTGCAAATAATTTATGCGTTGATCTAAGTTGATTGATACTCTCCTACCTTTTTTCAACATTTCAGCTTTCCTTTCCACTGATAGTTCCGTCACAGTTTGTTTTGCAGCTTTCAAGATTAATTCTTGACTGGACTCGCTGAGTTCGGATACTTGTCTTGAAGTTTTCCTTACAAAGTTCTTTTTGTCTTCTAGTTTGGTCACGTTTGACAATTTATGCCTGGCTTTCCTCTTCCACTCTTCTGGTATTTCTCTATCTTGTACGAGATCTTGATACGTTTTTGACTTTTCTTCTGCTGTCCTTACGACTTGTTGTATGTTGTTTCTAAACTCTTCAGAGTTGAATTCGTTTTCCACATCTCTTATGGCGTTGGTGACTACGTTATCACTTAATTCTTCACTTAGTCTGGTTTCTCCTACTTGCTTTGCTATTTCCGAATCGCCTATTACTTGAATCGCTTTTGCTGGATTACCACTTTCTACGGCGTTGATGAAGTCGTCAGCGTTTTGAGTTATTTTAACGTAAGAATCTTTTATTTCACCTAGTCCGAGGAATTCTAACATTCTTTTCTCTATTGACACAAACTTTTCACAAGCTTGGATGGGTTCACCTCTTTGCCCGTTGCTGTCCATAGGGATGAGTGTCAAGCAGTAACTAGGGCTGGTCATTTGAGCTAGTTGGTTCATGAATTCGTTCCCACAAGTGTTCATAATGAAGCTTGTCTTATCTTGAATCTTTCGTGTTGGTATCTTTCTTGCGAAGTGCACGTTCCCATTTTCTCCTATGACTTTCATGTATTCACACGCTTTATCTTTTATCTCGGTCAATTTTTGTATCATGTCGACTTCACTTTCTAGGTTTTGTTCTGCCCTTTGCACGTCTGATTGTAGATCGTTGAGGTATTGGTTGTCGACGCTAACTACTGAGTTTTCACTGCCTACATCTATGTCTCCTGCTGGGGTGTTTAGGCTGCACTGTACTTGGAATGCGGAAATGTCTGAAGTTTCTGGAACGTCTAGTTGGACTTGTAAAGCTGCTTTTTGCTGGTTGGGTAACATTTCCAGAATGCTTGGAGGAATTCCTAGTGCTAGGCTTAAGCCTTGAGTCACTACTTGTTCTTGTACTTGGCTGAACAAGTCTTGGTTGGATTTTTCGACTTGTTCCATGTTTACATTCACGTCTTCTTGTTTTGGTTTTTCATCTCTTAGTGTGAGTGCGAATTTAGAACGGATTGGTTTCTTCACAGTGTTTCCATTTTCTTGTATTTTGTATTCTTTTCTTGACTCTGCGCATACGAGGAAGGTTCTCCTGTTCTCTGGGCATAACCCGATAGCTTGTTGGTTTTGTCCTTGTCCTGAAATCCCTCCTGCTACTTTTGTCAGTACTAATTTGTCTTTATTATTTTCTGGCTTGTATAAGTTCAAACTTTTATAGTCTCCAGATAGTTGTGAAGATTCTATTTCTATGTTGTTCCCCTCTTTCGTTATAGTTATGGAATCTAGTTTTTCGTTTGTATCGGCGGGTTGTGGATTATAATATGTGGTGTTTGTTTCCAGGTCGTACACTCTTTTGACGGGTTCTTCCATCTTTATCTTTTGACCTTCTAGTTTTATCTCGTAGTTTTTCGGATCATCTATTTCTGTCAAGTTCAATCTACAAACGCATCTGGCTCGATCGTTGGCAAGGCAGGTTTCAAATTCTTCCACTACTTTATAGAAGAAGTCGTATTGTTCGCATTGGCTAACGTCATTGTAGAGTTTATAGGAATTATTTTCTGAATTGTATTGTCTTATTTTTTCTTTCAAGGTGGCTTGGGGGCTTTCATACGTTTCTTCCCAGGTGTTTCTCGCCCAGGTTATAACGCTTTGCATGTGTTTGGTAATGCCAGGTAGTTCCAAATCTGTTTTTACTTTGAAGTGTGGCATGACGGTATAGTTTGAACCTTTATTGAAGTATCCTTGATTAAGTTGTCCTTGTTCGCTTGTTCCTACGCCGGAGCATTGGCTTATACTTTCTTTGTCATAGCTTATTGTGTCTACAGTGCCTCCTCCGTATAGGTTTAGACAGTTATTAGCGGTAGGACTTGTTTGAGATTGTAAACTCTCGAGTTGGTTTTCGCTGTAAAAGCAGAAAGGATTCCTTCCTGTTTGTTGGTTTTGGCTTGTGTAAATTCCGAAGTGTAAGTGTTCTGCGCTGGACGCTCCGGTGTTACCCATCGTTCCGATTTGTTGTTCCTTATTTACTTTGTCTCCAACGTCTACGTTGACTGTTTCAAGGTGAGCGTATCTTGTGTGAAGGCCGTTGTCGTGTTTTATATACACGTAGTTGCCGTATCCGTTGCATTTTCTTTCACAATCTGGGTTGGGTTGGCATCCTTTTGGACCGCAGTTGTACAAGCTGCATGTTTGTTGTTTGCAAACATCTATCACTTCTCCACTTGCTATGGACTTGATTGTTTCTCCACCTCGGTTTCCGAAGTCGATGCCGTCGTGGAATCCGTCTCCGTGTTGTCTTTGTCCGTAGCAGGAAGTAACGGCTGAGTCTTGTGCTGTTACTGGCAGAGCTAGGTCTTCATCTTGTATTGAAATGTTTTGTACCGTTGGACCTGCTATTCTTGGTCGTCCCACACCTTTTTGAACTTGTACTGTTATGGGTTTTTGAGCTGTGCCTTCTATCACGTATTCTTCTCCTTTCTTTTTCACTTTAAATTCGTAGTTGTTTAAAGGTATGTTTACAGCGGGGTCGGGATATTTTGCTAGGTAGGATTTCATGTCTGTCTGTAAGAATTTGCTGAACGTGTTGAATTCTGTTTGTGGTTCGCAGAATTGTTGTTGTGTGGACCATCTGTTGTAAACAAATTTTGAACAATTAGTTTGTTTCACGGAGAACACGTTGTCGGCGCCGTCAATTCCTTCTTGCCATTCACCTCCTTGGTCGTTGTATTCTTCAAAGCTTTGACGCATCGAATACTTCGCTGCTTGGTCAATATAGGTTCTTGCACTTTCTGCTTTTTGAATGGTTTCTAACAACGCGGTTTGTGCGTCTCCAATCTTTCTTTCCTCTCCTTGACTGTTTTTAATGTTGAGTTCTCCTTTCACTGCCATGTAGGAAAATATTAGTAGTGAGATGAGGGTGATTAGTACTATGAGGCTGTACACGTATCCTTTCTTACTTTCAATTTTCATCTTGTTTCCATCCTTTAATGTCCATTTGGATAGGCTTTTTCTCGTTTGGGACGGGGAGGTATATCCGTCCGGTAAATCGGTGGTCTTTTCCGGTTATCAAATCTCTCATAGTTTTTTGTATTGTACCCATTAGTGTAGGGGAAGGTTGTTCTAAATCCCCGATGGTTAGGCTTTCCCCTGCCGGATATTTTATTCTTATCCCATATGGTAGTTTTGACCTTTCGTATTCAGGATGTATTTCTCGCATTTCCATTTTTATTTCATGTTTTAAAGTTTCTCTAGCTTCTGAATCTTCGTAGCTATAAACTACCAGGTCTGCTATCGTGTCTACTTCGGAATTTCCTGACAATTGTACATTGGTTGGTCTTTTCAAAAGGTTGTTTAAGAAATGTTCTGAGGTGGTGGCTGTGAATCTTGCTTTGGTTATTTCATTTTTTTGTGCGCTTTCCCAGTTTATGAGTGTGAGGAATCCTGCGAATACTAGGAGGTATAGGACGAACATTATCACGGTTCCTATCACGCTTTGTCCCTTGTTCATTCTGGCACCGCCACTTTCACATCTAGTATTCCTTTGCTAGTGTTTCCGTCTTTCATTATATTCACGGGAAGCCTTTTATGATAGAGTTCTGGACTTCCTATGCCTACGAGTCCTGCTTGTTGTAATGGTCTCCAAGTTTCGTATTGTTCTTTGTTATAGTAGATTGTTTGTTCATCGCCGTTTTTCACGTTTGTAAGTGTGACTTTTGCCGCCCCTACCAAGTTTGACTCGTAGTTTATCGCACCGTCTAGGGTTGAAGTGTTGAACTTCTCCCAAGATATAGTTCCTGGGCGTGTTCGTCCCATGTCGTCAACATAGCTTATAGTGCTTGGAGAGTATGCAATCCTTGCAAATATCATTTCTCCTCTCACTCTTGCATCTTCGAATTCGTTTCCTGAAAAGTTTTGTATTATTATCAGTATGGATATGAATCCTAGCAGGGTTAAGGTAACGATTTTAAACCAAGTTTTGAGTGTAAAATCTACCATTTAGGATCCCTCTTTGAAAAGCCAAGAAGTTTGGTTTTTCACAATAGTTATGTTATCAGATATCATTCCTGACTTGATATAGTCTAGGTTTGGGTCTGAAGCGTAGGGTTGTTCTATCCCAGCTCTTTGCTGTACTGGCTCGTCGCTCTCATCGTAGAAAGTGATTCTATTCTTTGTCGCGTTGAACTCTATCGCATATTTACTTCTTATCTCGTAAGGAAAGTTTACGTTTCCTGGAGCCGCTAATACTCCGTCTGCCAGTAAAGAAATGTCTTTAGCGTAGTATTTTCTATGAAGGTTTGAGTCACCCACCACGTTGTTTACCATCATGTATCCGAAGATTACTATAGTAGCGGCGAGGACTATTTCTACAGCAACTTCAAGAGTTTGATTTTCACCTTTTCTGTAGAGAGACATGACGAATTCAATGTCGATTTCAGTTTATATATCTGACGCTATTATTGGCAGAAGTATTTGGATGTCCCTGCCGATGTGAGTTCTGCTTTTACGTTGCATCCGAGTTGGCAAGGATCCATTGCGCAATGGGATCCTTCTACTTTCGTACAGTCTTTCGCAGTTCCTGTAATAGTGGTGCCCCCGCAATAGTCGTTGCATTCATCTATTTGGGAACAGTCTATCTGTCTGTATTCAGAAGTTGTCCCTGTAACCTTGCAATATCCGGTTCTGTATGCTTTTCCGTCGCAAGCACATAATTCGGTTATTTTTCCGTCTTCACATTTTTCAATTTGGATTGCTTCGCACCGGTTCGTTGTGGAATCTTTTCGGCAGTAGTTGGTGATGACACCTTTGATTACTTCATCCGTGTAGCTATTTTGACATTCTTCATCACTGTTTTGAGAACACTTTTGTAGATGTTTATATCTGTATTTTGTGTGTGGTCCTGAATCTGTTATTAGCACGTGTTGGCGTCCGTTTTCTGTAATTTTTTCTATGTAGAATTCGTTAAGTTTTCCTATATTGTCTCCGTAAATTACAAAATGTGTTTTTTTGGATTTCATATTATCTGGCAATTCTTCATAAGCTTGTATATTTACGTTTTTGCTTTCCGCTTTTTTGTCTGTTAAAGGGGGGATTTTGTGTGCTCCCATGAATTCAAAGTTTTGATTGAAATCCCAGCAGTTGACTATTTCTCCATCGCCGTCGCCTATGTGGAAGTTGTATAGACACATGCAGGTTTGTGTATTGCACCTGTCGGGTTTTCTTACTGTCTTTACTTCATCGTCTATATTTACTCTTACTCTTTCTCTCGCTCCGTTGTCAAATCCGGCTAGGGAGAATTTTTCTGGTATGAACAAGCTGTCTGTGGTGTAACTCATTCCTTCTTTGCTTAGCAAGTTGTTTATTTTGTCCTTCATCTGTATTGCTTGTTCTTTTGCTGCTTCAGCTTCTGTCGTGTCTCCTGTCACTATGTCCCACGCTTTGAGTGTTAATGGAAATGCGAATAGGAGAACTACGCCTAGAAACACTATTTTTATAATGTTTTCGAGAGAGAGTAAATCTCCTTTTCTACTCATATTCTTTATACTATGCCGTATTTATACAGATTGATCCTTCATCATATTCGAAATTGGAGAATGAATCGTCTTGACCGGAAAGCCATCCTTTGTTAACGTGGATATCTTCAACATCTCCATCATTTTTTGAGTGGAATATTTCTATGATACCGTCTCTGCCTCCACACATATCTAGAGGTATTACTTTGCTATGTATGATTTCGGAATTTGTTCTGTAGAATTGTATTCGTGCTATGCTATTGTCCCCTTGCTTCGTAAATTCTATTACTAGATTGGTATCTTCAGTCATTAGATTTAGTGTTTTTTGTGTTGCTTCTTCGCAGAGTCCTTGTTCTCCTTCATTGTTCTTGCAGGAAATCAGTAGTTGTATCATTTCAGAAAAGGATTGTGTGTATTGAGCTTCTTTTTTCGCCTTCTCAGTTTGAGGTATACAGCAATTAAGTTTTTCTTCTCTGCATTCTCCTCCTGTAACTTCAGTAGTTACGTATCCTTCATCACAGGTTTCTTTACAAACTCCATTTCCGGCTGGTCCGCCGCATGCTTTACCTGCGTTACTAAGCTCTTTACCGAAGAGTTCAATAGATTGTATGCAACATTCAAGCATGACAACCATTAGTACTCCAACGATTACTACGGTTCCTAATGTTCCGAGTAAGGTTAGACCTCTTTTGTCCATCATGACTTTCTTTAGCTTTTTCTTCTTATTTAATACTTACTAACTTTCAAATTCGCAATTTTGTCCTTGGACATGCTCTACATAGCAGATGTCGGCGTTTTCTCCACATCCTAAGCCATTATAGGCTCTAAGTGCTCTGTTCCAACCTTCGTATTGTTTGTAATGCTGTCTGTAGTCGGTGTAGTCGTAGTTGTCTATTTGTTTGTAATTGTCCGCGTCACAGTGACTGTTGATTTTGCTGTGATATTCGCTTTCACTCCAACTAGTTGCTTGTTCGTGTTTATCTTTTAATATTGCCAGGCCGCATTTGATGTTTTGTGTTTTATTCTTTAAGTCTGCGTCTGGGCAGATTGATTCTGCCGTGTCAGGATTTATTTGCATTATCCCGTATGACAATCCGCTACTTACCACGTTTCCTTCTGAATTGCAGTGCCTCATATTGCTTTCTTGCTGTGCAAGGTCTCGGACTAAAGGCCATGGAAGTTGTCTCGTAGGGGGGAGATCGCTGTTGAATTCTTCAGTTAGGGTTTGTAATTTTTGTTGGTTTTCGTCTTGAGTGTCGTCTCTATATGCTTGGGGGCACGGCCATGTTTCTCCTGGTTGGTTTTCTTTGTTGGTAACTCCTAGCAAAGTGTCTTTAAAACTCGCAACTAGTCCTTTTCCGGTATCTCTTGTAGGGATAACAACTGATTTTAGTACTATCACTGTTATAGCTGCTACTATGAAGAGTGTGAGTATCGTACGCCAGGTTATTTGTCCTTTTTTCATCATCCGAAAATCATTTCTAGTGTTGAAGTTCCTGTTTCTGACCAGACTTGTTGTAGTGTAAGCCATACGACGAGTACGAGTGTGGCTATTATGATTGCTATGAGGACCTGTTTGCTTATTCCTTTTTTATGCATGATTATTTTTCTCCTTTACTATGTTTTTATAGGTATTGGTTCTCTTTCACAATCTAGGTTTTGCAAGGTTTCATTGTTGTATTCTGCGAGGATTGTTTGTGATACGTGTTCAGGAGTTGTTTCAGAGCTTATTTTGAACAGTCCTGCTTGCACTCCAACCCATGTTATCCCTGCAGCTGTTATTCCTGTTGCTCCAACTGCCCATCCAGCGGTTACAATGCCTAAGCTGTATCCTATAAATGCTGTTTTTCCTCCTGCTAAGACTCCTGCTCCTATCCCAATAGCGTTTCCTAACTTTCCGGTTTTTGTATTACCGCTTATTTGATCTAAGAATTGTTGTATTTCATCTCTTCCTTTCGAATAGACGAACAGGGTGGCGTAGTCTTTGTCCGTGTTTAAACCCCAATTTTTAACATTTGATGCTTCATCTAACTTTTGTATTTGCTTGTTTAAACTTTCCAGGGTTGAACTCCCTACGGTTGAGTATCCGCTTAAGTATTCCAGATAGGTCATTTCTTTCCGGGGTATTTCGTTTTCTGCCATGTATTTGTAAAGGCCGGTTATTTCTTTTTCTCGTCCTTCAAAGCTTATTATGGAGCACGTGTGGCAGTAAGTGGCTTCTTCTTGGAATAGGTTTTCGTCTCCTTCTGAAAAGCTGTACCAGCATTTCCTCATTTCTTCTGCTAGTTTTTCTTTCACGTTGTTGGATGTTTGTATGGTTACTTGCCTAGTTGGGCATTGTATTTCACTTGCAAATGTTCTTCCACTCCACATCTTTTGTGCGGCGTGTTTTTCTGTTTCTCCTCTGCACTTTCTAACTTCTAAACTTTCTTGCGTGTTGAACATTACGGGCTTGAGGATTAAGATTAGTATTATCAAGGCGGCAGTGGTTATAACGGCGGATGTTAACAATTTTTGTCCTTTATTCGAGTACATGGTCGCACCTTAACTGGTTGAACTTGTCTTGTGTCATCAACATTACTGAACTATCGGCGTTGTTGAAGATAACGTCGGACCATGGTATTGTCATTCTGTCTTCGCTGAATGCTTGGTACATGACGTAATATGTTCTAGTCGTGTCTAGGTTGTTTTCAATTAAAGCGGTGTAGTTTTCGACATTAGGATAGAGGAAACTGGTGTATTTTTCTTCTCTATTCCGTATGGTTTCTTCTGATAGGAATTGTTTGAAGTTTGGGATATTTCCTGTTCTGACGTTGTTATCAAATTTTATTTCGGCGCATTGGAAGCATACTGTGTCTCCTACTCCTACTAGTTCTTTATCGAAAGGATCTAGTTCTCCTTGTTGGAATATTTCCCAGCATTGTCTCATGTTTTCGGCTATTCTCTTCTTGGCTTTGTCTTGATCTATTTCTTCTTGTGTGATGGTCATTTCTGCTTTGTCGCATGTGAATTCTAATATGTTTTCGCTTGCTACTGCTTTTTGTGCTGATAGTTTGCACATGTCAAATTTAAGTTCATCTTTAGAGCTGGCTATTAATTTGTCTGTAGTTAATGTTATTGCTATCACGGCTCCTATCACGAGTGCTATCGCTATTAGTTTTTCTATAGCTATGCCTTTTTTGTTCATAAGAATGACTCCTTGAATTGGACTATTAAGAGTATTAGAGCTATTAGGCCGAAGCTGAATAGTATGAGCATTGCTAGTTTCTTTAGGGACATCAGTTCGTTATTAGGCAGAAGATTGTATTAAAACATTTCCCTCAAATCTTTTTAGTCTGAGTTTTGCAATTCTTCTTCCAGTCTTTGTTTTGCTTGTTCGAAGAATCCTTGTTTTGCTTCTTCTGTTCCAACGTAAGCTTGGAATTCTGGTTCGTTCTCATTCCCTGCTCGGTCTCTAGCGTAGATACAAACATTGGCGTATACAACGCCGTCAACGTTTATCTCGTCATCACTCGATCTGGTATAGCCAGTTGTAGGACATTTGCCTTGTTTAGCAGTTCTTGAGATGAAGTCGAGTATTGATTGTTCTAAATTTTCGTCACTTGTTATGTCAGATTCCGTTTGCTCATCTCTAACACTGTAGTAGTATTCGTCGCACCCGCTTCCTCTATCTTCACAAGTTATTGTAGTGCCGTCTAATCCTAGACTGTGTGGTGGTACTGAGTCAACCCTCACATTTTTAGTGGGGAAGTATAGTGTTTCTCCTCCTCTCATGTTTACTTCGATGCATAATGGCTGGTTTACGTATCCAGTGCCTATTCTCTGCCTGACCGTACTTCCATTAATGAAGAATCCTACTTGGTCGTCTAGAAATACTTTGCTCGTTTCTATTTCACTTCCTGTAAATAATTGTTCGTTGCAGTTGGAGAATTGTCCTTGCATCATGAATCTGTAGTCTGCGCTTTCACAATCTCCAACGTTGCAATTGAGTCGGAAACTTTCTTCTTGAGTCCATTCTCCTTGTAGTCCTACTACTGAAACAGGCCGGGTTAGGTCTATTGGATAAGTGGCTTTTGCAACTCTTTGCCCGTCGTTGAGAACTTCTACATGAACTTGAATATTTTGTTTTAAGTTGCTTGACGTGAATTGGATGTTTGACAACCCAGATCCTGATTTGTCTCCTCTTGATTGATCGTCTGCAATGTTAGAACAAGGATCGCTTATCTCGGCTTTAGGATTGTCCTCGTTTTGTCTTACATAGAGTATTTGATCCGTTGACTCATCGGTTATGTAAATCTGGCAAGTTTGTCCTTCTTCAAGGATTTTACTGTCTATGTAGGTGTGGAAAGTGTATTCTCTCCCCGTAAATAGAGGTATTCTTTCTTCTGCGCTGTATAGTTTCCGTCTGTCTTCTACTTGTAGTTGTATGGCGTTGCTGCCAGGGACTACCTTGTTGTCTGAGAGGTGGCTTTTAATCTCGTCGCTTGTGCAGCATACTCCGGTGTCGCATGCTCCGGCTGCTTGGAAGAGTTGTTGTTCGTTTTCTCCGCAGCTTTGTTTACAGACTCCTTCTCTCCCGCTGCATGTGTTAATACTTTCTGCAAATCCTGAAAGGGTTTCTTGTCCTATGCTTAGTAGGATCCATACGAGTGCTAGTATGAGTATGACACTTCCTACTACTTTTAATGCACTTAGCTCTCCTTTCGTGTTCATGTTATTCTCCTATGTCTTGAGGTGCGCAGCAAATTTCTCCTTCACCGCATCCTGTCGACTGATAGAAAGTGGTTCCTTCTGGACAGCTGTCGGCTGCACAGGTGAATCCTTCTCCTCTTTCTTCACATGCGTTTGTAGATTCTCTGAAGTCTCCAATCTTGCCGGTGACGAGCATTATCAGAACTACTAGAATGATTAGGGCTAATGCTGCCATCACTATTGTTTGCAAGCTCATCTCTATGCCTTTCTTGCTTTTCATGATGATTCTTCTTGTTCAATGGGTATGCAACATTTTTGGTCGTCTTCAGGGCATGCTCGGTAGCTGTCTTCCGCGTATCCGCTGGGGCATTGTTCGTCTGTGTCTAAGTTCATGCATTGCCCGCCAGGCACTTTTTGGCATTCGTTGGTCTGTCCGAGAATGTTGCCTTGTCTCAAGACTAGTGTGGTTAGAATTACGAGTATTAATAGTGCGATTGCTGCTATTATTATGACGTTCATGCTTAGGCCTTGGCCTTTTTTCATTAAACTTTTCACCTCTAGAGTAATATCTTTTCGGTCTTTTCTATTATTTAAATGTTGCTATGACTGTTCTCCAACCGGAATGCAGCATCTCTGGTCTTCTTCAGGACAAGTCGCTTTTGTGTGTTCAACCATGCCATCTCCGCAAGGATTTTCTTGACAGGTCCCGCCTGAAACTGTAGAACAAGATCTTGTGTCACTTGGAACGTTTGATATGAAAACCGCAGATAGTACTACTAGAACCAAGAGTGCGAGAGCTGCTATGACGATGGTTTTGAGGCTTAATCCTTGACCTTTTCTCATCTTGGTTTATTCTCTTAATCTTCTTATTTAAATGTTGTTATGTCTTGCATATTTCCATGGTGACAGTTGCTTCGCTTTGCATTGGGTAGAGTGGGAGTACTTGCCTACCTGGGCTTTCTTTTTCTTTTTCACGATCACAGCCTTGGTTGGTAATGTTCCAGAGTTCTTCTCCGTCTTGATTTATGTGGTAGTAGTAGCTCACTCCCCATTTGTCTAGTGTTTTCCGTAGTATTTGGTGGGCGGTTTGGTTTACGTAGTAACAGCTTTGATGTCCGTTGCAGATTATGTCTCCGCCGCTTGCTTCTTCTAAGTTTCCGTTTCGGATGCAGTCTTTGACTAACGCGCTGTATTGTTGTCCGCAAGCTGGTATGTGGGTGTTGGTAATTACTTGTACGAAGCTTTTGCCCATGTTGGCCTCGCCGAACGTTTCGCTCGAACTTGTTTGCTCTTCTGAGTTGAAAGTGGTGGTTAAGGTGAATGCTAAGACTAGTCCTGCTATGACTAGTATGAGCATTAATCCTACGATTTCGATTTGTCCTTTTTTCATGAATGCTTCACCATGGTGAGGTATCCGAACGTGTTTGTTTTATTTATTGAGTTGTAGATGTAGACTGGCATTCGTATTGGGATTTCACTGCTAGTGTTGGCTGTGTGGTTGTAAATCACCCATTGTTTTTCTGTTGGGTAGACTTGGTTTACTTTGATCGTGGCAGATCCGTATTCTTCTCGGAAGAAATTGTATATGTCGCTGTTGGGGTTGGCGTTTCGTATACTTTGATTGGCTATGTCTAGGCGGTGTTGGTCTAAGCAGTAGGTGTTGGTTTGTGGTGAATAGCCGCAGCTTATCTCTGGTGTGGTAGCGGCTTTTTGTGCTGTGTCGACCGCGCTTAGGCTTTCGAAAGTTCTGCCTTTTTCTCGTATTTGTTCTCCTGTGAACATTCCATATCCTACTAAGCCGGCTATTAGGATTATTATCACGATTATTATGACCATGATGAGTTCTCCGGCTTTAATCATCGCTTTTTTCATAGTGTTGGACAGTTCCTCCCTTTCTTCAAACTTTGTTGTAAGCTTTTTACTTTCTGAACTTCTGCTGCGATGTCTTCTTCTCTTCCTGGCCTTGCACTATTGTTTATGTTCCGGTATACTTGTTCTAGTTCTACTAGCATGTTTAAGCATTCACTGCATTGTGTGGGGTAGTCATCTACTGGGGGGTTTTTACACTCCGGGCTTGTGTGTTTTGCTTCTAAATCGTTTCTTATGGCTTTTAGTCTTTGAATTTCTAAGTCTGCTCTTTGTCTTAGTCTAGTGTATGCTTTAGCTCGGTTACATCTGTATTGTTCTACGTTTTCGCTGAATACAGCTCCGTACATCATTGCTTGTCCGACGTATCCTAGCATGTCGGTTTGTTCTAACGCGGTTTCGGTCATTTGGTAGAAGCCTACTCTTCCGTACATGTTTGGTCTTGGTTTGATGTTCACGGCGGATATGTCTCCGGAGACGGCTAGGTCTCCTTGAAGGTAGTTTAAGTCAGTTGCTGATTGGTTGAAGAATATGTATCGGTATTTGTCGGGGCCTTGTCTGCTGAAACTTTCAACGTCATCTTGGCTTATTGCAGCTCTTGTGAACCCGCTTGGTATTTCATCTATATATTTTTGCCAGAGTCCTTCGTTATCTTTTACTATTATGAAGACTGTGTCGGGATCGGTTATGTATAGGAATCTGTCTATCCTGTTGGCTAATGTCCAGTCTAGCGTCCAGGTGTAGAAGGTGGTGTCTTCTAGCGCGTTTGGTGTGTAAATGGGTTGGTATCGTTTGCTAGTGGTTGAGGGTGCGCCTTGTAGTGTTAGTTCGCTCGTGGCGGGTCTTTCACACCTGTATTTTATACTTGCTTGTGAGGTTTCTATTCTTTCGAATTTGTTTCCTGTGTTCGCCACGGTTTGGAGTTGGTTGTTGAAATATTGGAGTACGGTGGCTTGAGTTTCTGTATCTTGTTGCTGTGTTAGGTCTTGGGCGAATCCTGTTATGAATAGGAATACGGTTATTCCTGCTATGGCTGCAAATATCCATGTTATGTTTATGGAGATTTGTCCGGTTTTCATCCTTCTACCAACGTTTTTTGTCCTCTTCCTTTGAATGTTACTTCTACTACGCCACCCTGTGCTTGGAGGCAGAGTGCTTCAGTACTTCCTGAAAGTTGTACTTTGTTAGAAGAGGCTACGGCTTCTGTGAATTCTCCTATTAAGAAAATGTTTTGTTTTGACGTGTTAGCTGATTTTAACACGTTTAAATCGTTTTGTCCTAAGTTCATATCTGGCTTGGTTTCTATATTGTCTGTTTCTATTCCTCCTTGTATGCTGTTGTTGGCAAAGCAGATTGCTCTGTAATCGCATGGAAGATTTAAGGTTTCTTTGTGGACGCTTCCGTAGTCGTCGTATTTGTCTAGCAGGCTTGGGATTTCTTTTATGAAGTTTGCTTTTTGTGCCTCACAGGATTGTGTTAGTAGTCCTTGTATTCCTTGGTATCCTAGTATGAGTACCGTTACTGCTATTAGTATGAATAGGATGGTTGTCATTGATTCTTTAATTTGAGCTTTCTTCATCTTCTCCGAATGCTTCGTCTGCGTGTTTGCTTACGTCAGTGTCTCCTTTCTCTTCTTTTTCTTCGAATTCGTCGAATAGTTTTTCTCGTTCTTTTTTCTTCTTTGCTTTTCTTGCTTTTTCTCTTAGTTTTCTTTTCTTCCTTTTTCTTATCTGGTCTGCTGTTGGTTTTTGCCTTTGTTTTCTTCGTGGTTTCCTTTTAGTGGTTTGTTTCTTCTTTGAGCTTTGTTGTCCTTTCTTCATGCTTTCTGGTTTTTGAGGTCTATTCTTGGCGTGGCTGGTGGTTTTGCCTATTCCTGGCCCGTAGTATTGTTTGTAGCCGAGATATCCTCCGCCGCCTAGCATCATTAGTATTCCTAGGATTAGCATGATAACTGCGAGGAGGCTTGGCCCGGTATCTCTTGGTTCTTCGGTTGTGGTTTGTTCGCTTTCACATCTAGTGAGGTCGTATTGACAGTTGGCAGTGCATCCTAGTCTTCCTCCTGTTTGTCCTTCGAGTTGATCGCACCACGTCTTGCCGTCGAGGTCGTTTCCGTCGCACTCTTCTCCTTGTTCTACTACGCCGTTACCACATTCGGGTTCTCCACCGTCTGGACCATCTGGTGGTATGTCAGGACCATCTGTTTGGTTATCATCTTGATCGTCATCTGTTTGGTTATTGTCAGTTTCGTTATCATCTGTTTCTTCACATTGGCTTAGATACTCTCTATATGCCCAGTTTCCTTGATTGTCTGGAATCCACATGCATGCTTTTTGTCCGCATGGCACGGTTAACCTTGAGTCCATGTTTTGTGTTCTTGTAGAGTTTTGCAGACATCTATCTCGGGGTTGTACTATTGTGTAGTTGTAGTATTCGCTGCATCCACTGTTTCCGTCTTGACAATTTACCACTACGTCGTTAGCGTTTCTCGTTGGGTCTTCACTATCGTTTAGGATGACTACTGGTTCTGTCGTGTCGCATCGGTCGTCTGAACTGTTATACACGTTGACGTCTACAGGGTTTGCAGGTTGGGTGTTATCTGCTCCGTCTACTGCTCGCATCTCCCATGTATAGGTCCCGGTTTGTATGTCAAAGTTTCCGTGTCCTACTTGGTTTCCTGACGTAGTTGTCCAATTAACGATAGTATTGGTTCCTCTTGTTAGGGTGTAGTTGTAGTGTTTTATTCCGCCTTCGTCGTTGGCGGAGAAGCTTGCCGTTAAGCTTTCAGGTCCGCATTGAGCGTTTTGTGCGTTTATGCTCACGTTCCTTGGTGGGGTTGTGTCTACAGTGAAGGAGTGTGTGGTTTCTTCAGTTTCTCTTTGTCCTCTGCATCTTACGTCGTATTCGTGCATTCCTTCGTTTAGTCCTTGTAAGTTGGTTGTGTGCGTTAATCCGTCTGTGCTGGTCATGCTTTGGTAAGTGCCGTTTCCGCTTGGCCTGTATTCGCATGCCGTGCTTATCTGCGTTTCTACGGTGAAGTCGATGTTAGTTGAACTTGTGTATTCTTCGGGGCTTATCATTTCTATTGTGAAAGCGTGTGTAAGGTCTACCGTTACGGTGTATGTGTTTTGTCCTGTGAGTCCTGCCTTGTTCTGGCATGTTATGTTGTAGTTGAAGTTATGTGTGTCGGTGTCGTATATTTCGTAGGTCAGTGTTTCTTGATGTGTTGTGTCGTAGTCGGATTCTGTGCTTGGGTCGACGTCTCCGATTGTGTTTCCGTCTCTCCAGCAAACTGTGGGTTCATCGGTTGAAATTGTAAGAGTGGTTTCTTGTTCAGCTGGGTCTACGATCGGGTTCGTGGTTGCGTTGACTTGTACTGTGGGTTGTGTCTGATCGATTCTGAAAGTGTAGTCTTGTTTGGTGTTGTTGCCGGCTTCGTTTCTGCATATGAACCAGATTCTTTGATCGTTCCAGCTCACGTCGCTGAATGTGTGTTGTCGTTGGTATGTGTCTGTGTCTTCTCCGTCTGCCCATTGGGTTTGTAGGAGTTCTGAAAATGTTTCTGTATATTGGCTTTGGCTCCATCCGCAGTGTGCGGGTTCTGTGGTTTCTATTATTGTGTCGTATGTGGTTTGGTCTGTCACTCCAAATTCTGGTTGTTGTAGTATTATTCTGAAGGGCACGTCTACGATGAAGCTGAAGTTGCTGTTTGCAGTGTTTTCTACTCTGTCGGAGGCTGTAACCCAGAGGGTGTAGTTCCCGTTGGTTAAGAGTTGTTCTGATGTAAACGTGTAGGTGGTGTTCCAATCCGTTGTGGGGTCTTGTATTACTCGATAACTGTTTCCTTCTCCTCGTATTTCTGCCGCGTCTATCCTTACTTCTTCTTCGTATTCCGCGGTTATAGTGGGTTTGGCTACTCTGCTTGTTTGCGCGTAGACTAAGCTAGTTAGGGCTAGTAAGGTAATTCCTGCTATGAGTAGTTTATTCTTCATTTTCTAAGGTGTAGGTTGGATCGTCTGGTGCTACGCCGTCGTATAGTAGTTGTAGTGTGGTTTCTATATTGTTGCCTGCCCAGTCTGTTGCTGTTATTGTCACATCGTTCATAGTTTCGTTGTTATCTCCTGCTATGTTGAAGGGCATGGTGAATTGTCCGTCTCCTCTTATGCAGTTGTTTCCTCTTCCAGTACATGTTCCTACGCATCTTTCTTCATTGTTTCTCTCGTTCAATGCGCAGATTTGGGTTGCGTCTACAGAGATAGTTCCAGTTATCCTTCCAGTAGTTGCGCCGGTGACTTTCAATTCTCGTTCTGGGTCGAAGTATTCTGGTGGTGCTATAATTCTTGCTTCTTCAAACGCTGGGTTAGTCGTGTCTACCGTCACGGTGAAGTTTTGGATTTCTTCTGTATTGCCTCCCTGATCTTCGCTGTAGTATCTAACCATTTCTGTACCGTCAGTGTTGAAGGTCATTCGTGTTCTGTTCGCTCCTGTCGCGGTGGGGTTGCATCCTTCTCCTTTACAAGTGTAGAGTTGGTGGCATCCGAAGTTCCAATCTCTTTCGTTATCATCTACTAGGTCTGAGCTTCTGTCGTTGCATTCTAGCGTTATGGTTGCGCTTTGCACTGCGCCTTCTTGCATTTCTCTGTTGAGTCCTGTAATTCTCGTCTCGGGTGGTATTTGGTCTATGACGAATCGTACGACGTCGTCGGGGTTTTGTTCTACTATCACGCTTCCGTCGTTGAGTGAGCATGCTATGTTGTACTCGTATATGCCGGTTCCGGACACCTCGCTTGGCGCGGGGTTGGTGTGTTCTGTCGCTCCTGTGGTGCTGAACTCGTTTGTCATAGCATCGTATATGTGCGTGGTAGGGGAGTATCTGCAGGTGCCGGGACTTTCTGTTGTGGCGGACATTGTTATCTCGCTTGCTTGTGAGAAAGTGGTTCTTGGTTGGATGTTTGTGATTCTTCCATCTGATTCTACTACTAGGGATCGGCTGATGCCGTGTGAGTTTCTCGCGCCGTCGTAGCATTCTACGTTGAAGGTGTAAATTTCGGGTGGTACTTGGTAGCTTAGCGAGTATGTGTCTCCAGTGCCGCTTCCTGTGCGTGTGGTCCCTTCTCCGTTTAATTCCCAGTTGCAACTGATTGGCGTGGTTTCGTCATTGACGTTTATGTTTATGTCTAGTTGTGCGTTATCTGAAGCGGTTGACATTGTTGATGTGTAGGTTAAATCTATACTTGGCCGGTTAGTGTCGTAATTCACGGTTTCTACGTTTAACACTTCAAGGTTGTGGGCTGGGTCTTCGCTGTAGTACGTGATGTTGGTCTTACCAACTCCGGTTAGGTCTAGCAATATTTGATTTCCTGCTTGTGTTTGTGGATAGCACGTCCCGCGGGAGAAGCAGTAGTAAGTTTTGATATTTTCTGCGTTGTATGCGTTGTCTCTAACTCCATAGTCTATCCCTTCATCCCATCCTATCACTCCGTCACTGTTCAAAAGAAGTGTGGTAGTTGGGTTTTCAAAATCGGTCAGGCATTTATCGTTATTATCTCCACAATCTCCTCTTTCTACACTTCCGGTTTCGGTTTGTAGGTTGTCTGCGTTTTTGACACATCCTATACCGCCAGATCTGTATTCGCATTTTCCTAGTCCTAATGCGTCGTTGCTACGTTGTTCTACTATGTGGTTTCCTCCCACGCGTGTTCGGTCGTCGTATTGTGCGTTTACTTCAACACTTTGTCCTCCGGTGCATGCTGTTCTGTCATCTCCGTAGTCTTTGCATGTTGCTGATCCTTCACATACGCAGGTGTTATCTTCTGCTTGGAAGTAGCAGTTTCCTAAGCTTTCGCAGGTGTCTTGTGTGCATTCTTCATCTCCACTTCCGCATAGGCTTCCTAGATTTTCTGCGTTTTCATTAACGCATTTTCCTATTCCTAGGTTTTGACTGGCTGATTCTCCATATGGGGTTTTCCATTCACATGGTAGGTTTGTCCCGCATGGGTCTCCTAGACAGGTTTGTCTGCTTTCGTAATCCATGCATCCTCTTACGGGACAACTCTTGTACGGGTCGACGACTGTGCTACTGTTGTCTCGGTAGCATAGTCTGTCTTGTTGTAGTTGGTAACAGGTTAGGTCGGTTGAAGATCCTTCGTATTCTACTTCTCTGGATGGGTCAGGGTACATTCCGTATGCTTGGTTGCATTGGTCGCAGTCGGCGGGTGTTTTGCATGATGCTCCTTGTGAGGTTTCTATGCAAACGCTGGAGTCGCATGAATTTCGGCTTTGGACTGCTCCGTTTGGCCCGCACTGTACTATGTCGTTATCGTGGCAGATGGTTTCTCCTTCTCTTCCGTTGCATAGTATGGAGCTTACTGTGATTGTTTGTTCTGAACTCGTTACTTCGGTTTGGTCTGGGAACACTGCTGTTATATTGTATGCGTATGTGGTGTCGTATTCTACAGTGGTGTCTTCGAAGTATGTGGCGGTGGTGTTTCCTACTATTTCGGTTGTTGTTTCACTTTGATTTCTTCTATGTATATAGTATTCTACTCTTGCTTGTTCACATCCCGGGTTTAAGTTCCATTCTAGTCGTATTATGCCGTCTCCTACTTCTTCTGGTTGGTCTAGTATTAGTTCTTGCGTATCTTCTGCTGCGGTGCATATTTGTTCGTCAGTAGGTGTTGGCTCGGTTGGCCCGGTTCCTCCTGTCTGGTCTGTTTCTCGTTGGACGTCGCTACATATTTGTGTGCAGTCCATATTTGAGTCTATTGGTTCATCTTGATATTCTGTTACGAATGTGTAGGAGTCGCTACAGCTTAGGTTGGCTTGTGGTCTTACTTGTCCTCCTACGCTGATGTTGTCTTCTAGGTCGCAGCAACACCCGGTCGCGCATTCTGGCACGTTATTACAAGAGTCTTCTATGACGTCTCCTTGGCAAGAACTTTCTTGGTCTGGTGTTATGCCGGTGCAGAATTCGTTTTGCCTGTCTACACAACAATAGGATTCTTGTGATGTTACTAGGGCTGGTGAGAAAGCTAGGAGTATTGCTATCAGTAGTGTTATGCGCGCTTTCATACCGTGTTTCCTCTTCTTCATTTTTTGGACTATAATATTATATAAATGTTTTCAGCAAGTAGCGGATCCTGGAGGTATGGCTTTAAACCTTAATTCTAAGGGGATTGTTCCGGAAGTGGAGTCGTAGAGGCCTTCGCTGTCGTGAACGCTTATGTGTATTCTTTTTATTTCTATACAGTTCAAGCTTCCACCATCGCATGTACATTCAAACTGATGATTAAAGTTAAACTTATTTTCTTTTGGTATTAATTGATTAACCATAGGTGGTGGAGGAGGGGGAGGTGTATAACCAACAGGGTTTAATTCCCAGTGTAGTTTTTCACTATCTGGAGATATTATGAATTCGGAAAGGTTAAGTTCTAGTTCGTGTTCTCCTACTTCTCTTGTGTAGTTTATCACATGCATTTCCGGTACTATTGGTCTTCTGTTTTCAATGTATCCTTGTATCATTAGTTGTTTTCCGTCTACCAAGCTTTCGGTGTCTATAACTCTTAGGAGGTCGTCGTGTTTCCATTTTTCTCCGTAGCTTTTCTTTCCTGTGTAGTTTTTGAGCACGTTTACTTCGAAGCCTTCTCTGCGGAGGGGGCTTTTTCCTTGTGAGAGGTTGTAGGTGATGTTGCGTACTTCTTGTTTTAGTATGTCTCTCGTGTATTCGTATAGTTGTTTGAATCTAGCGTCTATCCTATGTTCGAAGTTTATGTTGAGGGTGACGGGTGGTTGTCCTGCTCTGCTTACTTCGACGGGGTATGTGACGTTGACTTTTACGTCTGTCTTTCCAAACGTGTAGGTGACTCTAGGCTTGTTTAACACGTCGATTTGGTATCCTTGCTTTTCTTCGAAATCGTCGAAGTTTGCGCATCTTGGCAGGTGTGTCTGTGTATAGTTTTTCAGTTGTAGTTGGACCGGGTTTTCTGACGGTCTGCCGTATCGTCCTTCGCATGTGCTGTAGACTTCTGGTCGGTTGATGTTTCCTTTCCAATTAGATCCGTTTATAGTACAGAGACGGTGGGTGTTTCGATATCCTGCGAATCCTGAATTTGTGTATAACGGGCATTGTTCGTTCCAATACTGTAATGATTTGAGTTGTGTTATGTTCGCCCCATCTTTAGGGTATTGTGGCGGTTGTGAGTTTATATTTGGGCATCCGGTGTAGGTGATGTTTTTTAGAAGGTATGTTACGTTGTATTTCCTGTCTTGTGTTTCTGGCTTGACTTGAGCGTAGTTTGTTCCTGGCGTTCCTGTTTTTTCTACGGTGCCGTTTTGTTCTTTCCATAATATTCCTCCTTGGTATCCTGCTAGTTGTAAGGCGTTTTCGCTGACGCTTTGTATGCAGCTTTTCACGTAGCTTCTTACGCTGTTGCTATCGAGGAATTCTTGTACGGCTTGTTCTGCTTCTTCCTTGTTTGTTTCGGATTGTATGCTGGTGGTTGCGAAGTATACGATGGCTATGGCTATGAGTGCGAGGAGCCCAAATACTACGAGAATTGTGAATTGTCCTTTACGCATAGGTCACCTCTTTATCTTAGTTGAGTACGGCCGCTGAGAAGGTTCCAAGCTTGACTTTCCGGATTTTTCAAGATGAGTTCGTTGTCAGTTATTCTGGAACTTTCTGCCCTCACAGAGTTATTAATTTCTTCGTAACTCACTCCAATATTTTGGTATTCTACTGTCATGTAATTCACTCTTTCCTGATTCTCTATGTCATACGTGTTTTCCATCAAAACTTTTATCCTTTGATCCCCTCTTTGTTGTAAGTATATCTTGTCAAAGTCTTGTAGTCGTGCGCTGAATTCCTGTTCTATGCCGATTAGGGATTGGAAGAATCTTACTATTTTATCCCATGTATTTCCGTCAGTAGCGAAGAATCCTCCACTATAGCTTCCAGGTTCTTTTGATAGCATTATTATTTTGCTGTTAGCGTCGTAGTATACTGCTAGGTTGGGCATGACGGCACATTCTTCGAATCCGAAAGTTTCGTTGTCGCAGTTGTTTTCCCACTCTTCCGGATTGGCGTTTGGATTCCTGCTAATGTATTCTGCTCTTAAGTTATCCATATAATTACTTATGGCGTTGTCATCTTGTTCATTGCCGATATGCGTAGCTACTAACGCCGGTTGGTCTTCTCTTACCAACGCGCAGTATTCACTCGTTTCCCCTGTGTTGGCTGTAGTTATTAAGCTTCTTGCTTTATCGTCACAGTATAGTTTGAAATTGTCATTGTTTAAGTCTACTTGTGTTAGTAGTTTTTCTGCAACCATTCTAGTCCTTGATGTCCAATTACCATTGAGGCAATAATTGTTATCCTGCCAATATCTTGTGTCTCTACACCCTTCATCTAATTCTAAACCTAGCAAGCATTGGTTTTCTTCAGGACAGTAGCCTCTTTCTGTTTCGTCCATGCTTCTTTTCAAAACGGGGTCTCTCACCCACTCTCCTCGTTGAGTTTCTGCATTGTAAACACAGGTATAGGGTATGTATTGTCCTGCGCTTTCATCGTAGCACGCTACGGTGGCATTTGGCACGTTAACTGCTGAGCTAGTATGGTTATAGTTTATGCCTCCAAGATGGCGTGGTGTTTGTAGGTTGTTCCAGCTTATTCTATCTGTTGCTGTTCCTTGACATTCTGCCCAGTATGGGTATTCTGTTGGTGCTTCTTTTCTATTTCCGGTGTGAGATACTGCGGAATCATTCTCAGTGTTTCCTTCGCTAACGCATCTACAATTGTCTGGTGCGCTTGGATCACAGGAGGGATAATCATCAGCAGCGCATTCTGTAACGTTCTGAACATATTTGCTTCCGCTTTGGTAACAGGTGCAGTAATGATTACTTCCGTCTGATGCTGAAACTAGAGGGATTGTGGAAGCAGCTTTTCTAGCATCCTCAGTGTTAGTATCTTTTGACGCTGGACCTCCAGGTAAAGGATCACAATTTTCTGGATCGAAAGTGCACTGGTATTGTGTGGAACAGTCTGAATCACTACATTCTAATCTCTGAAGCATGTATCCTTTTCCACAATGCGTTCCTCCCGCTGGTGAACTTGTATTACAACCGATGTTATTCCAGGTACAAGTGTCTTCATTGCATGACGCACTAGTTCCTGTTATGTATTTTGGAGCGTCTGCATCAGGGTTAGGTTTAACATCTAAATATTGGCTGTTCCAAGTTGTGATGACGTCGCACCTGCCTGGAGCGGGTTGCCAATCCGCTCTTTTTGAAAGGAGTGAAGCATTTGTGTTCTGGTGATCTCGTAGTATTTCTCCCTTACACATTTGTGTAGGTAAATCTACTATGTCTAAACCGTGTCTTTCTAAGAAAACTTGATTACAATAATCTTTTGACGCTCGTTTCCAGGATTTATTTATACAAAATTGATTATTTCCATTAGTCACCACGTATGTAGCATTGTCTTCTGGATCGTTTCCACAACATGCCAGGCTTGGATCCGTTTCATTTACTTTCTGACTCCAATCATTACCGTTAGCTAGACAGTACTCTCTTTTTTCTGTGTTTACCGTTCTCAAGGCACATTGGTATCTGAATTTTCTGTCCTCTTCTGGCTCCCCACTATGGTACGATCTCATCCCAACTAAAAAGCCGTTTCCACAATCTACTGCAGATCCTTGCCTCCATTCATTTGGAGAAGTCCAACTTGTAATGTTGTAAGGATCGTTATTTGCATCGGTGCTCATACAAGCTTGATCATCTCCACTATCAGCGTTTAATTCACCCCGACAGTGATCCTGTGAGTTTTCATTCATCCCTTCTGGATAGCAGCATTGATATTGCCATTTACTATCGTCAGCTGAAGATCCAAAGTCTGTATCTTGATCATATGCTTTTACTCCTGCTAGGTAACCTTGACCACAGTCAATTCCGGAACTGTAATCTTCTTGGTTTTCTGTCGTCCAATCATTACATGTAACTCCTGGAGCAGTTTCTCCTGAAACAGTACAGAAGTCATCGGGGTCGTCGCCTTGATCACGACATATTTCTACGGATCCATTGTCCATTCCTTGATTGTATCCACATTTTACCATGAACATTCGTGCGTTGGCGTCATCATCATATTTTGAGCTTATTCCTGCTATGAATCCTTCTCCACAATGAATCCCCCATGCCTCTTCACCATCAAAGTTAAGTCCCCAGTAAGTGTCTCCAGTGTTATACCAGTAGCTAGTGTTTGTCATGTAAGGGTTATCTACTGACGGTTCCGGGCACCATTGGTTTTCTCCAGGAGATCCACAAGACTCGTAGTTTATTTCTGTGCCTTGTGAATACGCGGGGAGTGGTCCTGCTTGTACTATGGTTGTTAGGAGTAGTGTTGAGAATAGTATTGTTAGTATGGTTGTGGTTTTTTTCATAAAGTGGTGTCCTCTTTTCTCTTGTTTTGTTTTTTTGGTTTTGTGTTATATAATTGTTTCGTCACCAGTTGGTGGCTTGTTGTGCTTCTTTTGGGTGCATTCCTATGGTTTTTCCTAAGGCTTCTAGTTCTTTTGGTGCTCGCATGTCGTATGGTTCTATGGCGAAGCTTGCGATTATCATGTCTACGTTGTATTTTCTGCATATCCGTACGTTTTGTTGCATTCTTCCTAGGGTTTGGCTGGCTTTTTCTTGGTTGTAGAGTTGGCTTAGGTTGAATGCTATGGCTGTGTTGTTTTCTCGTGCTTGTTTGGCTAGTTTTTGGTTTAGCCCGCTGGCTCTGTGGTGTACGAAGTCTTCTTTGTCTGTGTTTTCTAGGTTGAATATTATGTCTACTTTTGGTTCTTGGAACGCCCATTTTTTTCTTTCTGCTAGGATTAGGTCGTATTCGTTTTTGTTAGTGTCTTGTCTTTTTTGTGCTAGAAATGCAGTTTTTCCTTTTCTTTCTTTAGGTTGTTTTGTGTAGAGATAGACTAGGTTGTTTATGCCGAGTTTTTCGCTCATTTCTTGGAATTCTTCTTCGTTTCCGTCTGGTATTACGATGTCTTTCATCACTTTTGTTATTTAAGAAGTGTTGGTTTATATTATATTTGGAAGAACCAGTTTAGCCAGTTTTTGAAGCCTTCCCACGCGTTTTGTACGAGACTTTCTGATTGTTTTTCCTTTTCTTGCTGTTTTGGTTGTTCTTTGTTGGCCTCTTTTTCCCGGGTTTGGTTGGTGTCGTTTTCTGTGAGTTCTCTTATTTTCTTGTTTAGTTCGTCGCCGCTGGTTAGGTTTGTATCGTTTGTGTCTATGGTTATGTTGGATGAAGTGTTAATATCTGTTTTTGTTTCGTTGGGCATGGTGTCGGTTACGGTCTTTTCTGAAATGTTGAGTTCTTCCTCTTCTTGTTTTGGTAGTGTGGTTTTTTCTATGTTGTATCGTTCATTTTCTCCTGTAATTTTTACTGCGTTTCCTTTTAGTCCGTAGTTTTTGTATTTGGCGAGTACGGTTGCTGCTTTGGCTGTGTCTTGTGGTGTTCCTCCGGCGACTATCATCCAGTCTTTGCCTAGGTCGCTTTCGTATAGGTAGATGTATCCGGTCCCGTTTTTGAAGTGGTTGCAGTTTTGTATTTGCATTATTTCTTGTGTTATTTGGTTGTCGCAGTTTGTTCCTATGCTGATGAGGTTGTGGCTTT
>CAYNLP010000010.1:0-23047 GCA_964398115.1 uncultured Methanosarcinales archaeon
GAGGTTACCTCACATATTCGATGTATGGTTTGACAGCGGATGCGCGCCATTTGCAAGCATGGGATATCCATATCAAAAGAAAGAAACTTTCGAGAAATACTTTCCACCTAATCGTATAAGCGAGAGTCAAGATCAAGTAAGAGGTTGGTTCTACAGCTTGATGTTTGTCAGTACTAGCTTATTCGAACAATCACCTTATCAAAAAGTTAGCATGCCTGGTTGGTTGCTAGATGCGAAAGGTGACAAGATGAGCAAGTCGAAAGGTAACGTGGTGTGGGCAAAAGACGCTATTGAAGAACAAGGAGCTGATCCGGTAAGATTCTATTATTGTTGGGACAGCGCCCCTTATAGTACTATGAAGTTTGATTTGAGTACTATAGAAACTGAGGTTTACAAGTTTTTCAACATCTACTGGAACTTACACAATTACTTGCTTTCTCAAAATGTTGAAGCGGGAGAGCCCGAACTTTACGAGAAAGAAGACGAGTGGATTGTTTCAAGGCTTAACACAGTGATAAGAAATTCAAGGAGAGCTTTGGAAGATTTTGAACTTCACGAAGCAGGTAGAGCAATATATAACTTTGTCGTGGATGATCTCAGTAGGAGTTATGTTCAGATGGTTAGAGAACGTTTGGAGGAAGATAATACCCCTGTGGATGTCTTGAACTATTGCTTATTGGAAATTACTAAATTGACAGCTCCTATCATTCCTCATGTGAGTGAGAAAATATATCAAGATTTGAAAGAGATAAATAAGGATTTGGAACAAAGTGTTCACCTGGATAGGTTGCCGAGACCTGGTGAAAGTAATCCTGAACTGGAAGAGATGATGGAAATAGCACAAGACATAATAGCCTCAGCTTTGAGTTGTAGAGATAAGGCACAGATAGGTGTTAGGTGGCCGCTGCAAGAAGTAATACTGGATACGGATGAAAAAGTTGTTGAAAAAACTTTAAGAAAGTTAAGTGACATAATTGAAAGACAGACAAATGTTAGAAGTGTCGTGGTGAAAAAGGTACAGCCTGATCTTGAAGTTAGCCCTGCTTATGATAAACTTGGACCAGAATTTGGTCAGGAAACAGCAGACGTTGCGAACTTGATAAAGAATAGTAAGGAAGAGATAGAAGAAGGCTTGAAAGAGGGTGAGGAAGTATTTAAACTGGAGGATTTTGAAATAAGTAAAGAATATTTAGAAGTTGAAAAAGTTCCTCCCGAAGGTTTTGAAGTTGCTGATTTCAATCATGGAGCTATTTACTTAAACACGCAACTTACGGAAGAATTGGCAGATGAAGGTTATATGAGAGAAGTTACGAGACGTGTGCAGCAGTTAAGGAAAGAAACTGGTTTAGAAAAAGAGGATCGTATTGACTTGGTGATAGAAGCTCCTGGACTTGTTGACGTCTTGGAGAATTATAGGGAGGAAATAATGGATAAGGTTGGTGCTGAAACTCTTGAGATTAGTGAAAGTGTTAGCGAAAGCTATGACCACGAATTAAAGGATGAGGTTAGAGATGAAGAATTTACCGTAATGTTTTAACTAGGTTTTTCTGTGTGTTGCTTTGTGATAAGGAAGTATAGGAAGAATAACGCTGGTACTATCACGACTGCCCATCCAATACCGATAGCCCATCCTGGATATCCACCATATGGTTGTTGGATTTCTGTAATGAAATTCTTGACTAGTAGACCGGTTAAAGCGATGGGTATCACAAATTTTATAGTGTAATTCCACCATCTTCCCAGATGCCAATCGCTTGTTTCATTTATCATATTTCGCATCTTGTCGGCTCCGTAAACCCAACCAACTAATATAGTTTCTATGAGTCCTATAATAACAAGGTTGTAAGTTGTGAGGAAATGATCAATTACGTCGAGGAAGTGTATCCCTCCTCTTGTGGTGAATATTATACCTGCTAGGATTGCTAATATGCTTATTATAAAGGCCATGTGGGAAGTGCTCCAACGGTCAGTTTTGTCTCTGACTCCTGTATTTACAGCTTCTACTAGTGAAAATGCACTATCGATTCCGAGTGTAAGTAATGTTAGGAAGAATAGGATTCCAAAAAGTCCAGCAAGTGGCATTAACTCTAGCGCTTTGGGGAATACTACAAAGGCTAAGCCAACTCCAGATTCCCCTGCTAGTTCTTTCACAGGCGTGCCGGTTTGTGTAGACATATATCCTAAAATGCCGAAAACTACGAAACCTGCTAACAAGCTAATGGCAGAGTTTGCAAGGGCAGTTATCCAACTGTCTTGAACCACGTCTTCATCTTCTTCTCTGTAGCTAGCGTAAGCGACCATTATGCCGAACGCTAAGCTTAGTGTAAAGAATATTTGTGCTATTGCTTGTATCCAAACTTCCGGATCGAGTAAGGCGCTCCAGACAGGAGTTAAGTAAACCGCCCATCCCTCCATGAATCCTGGAAGTGTCATAGCTCTAACTAAAAATATTAGAAGGAAGATTATTGGAAGAGGCACAGACCATTTGACGACTTTACCAACACTTTTAGGACCTTTAAACACGCAGAAATATATTAAAGCCCAAACAGCGATAAGAGCTGCAAATATGGTCCAGTTTATCCCCCCAATAACTCCTATTCCTTCAGTTACTTCTAAAACATTATTAAAGAAGTGTCCTTGAGCATTGCCAGCCCATTCAACTCCAGGAGAAGATATAGTATATATAAGAGACCACGCCATGACAGCGCCGTAATAAGAAACGATGATAAAGCTTGTAATAAGGGCAAAAAGTCCTAGTCCGCCGAACTTGGTATGAAGTTTTTCAAAACTTCCAATAGCTCCCTGCTGCATTTTCTGCCCTACCGAGAATTCTAGCATTAACAATGGGACTCCTATAACAAAAAGAGCTATTAAGTAAGGGAATAAGAATGCTCCTCCACCGTATTTACCAGCGAGGTATGGAAATCTCCAAATGTTCCCTAGCCCTGCAGCGCTTCCAACCGCTGCTAGTATGAACGCTAGTCTTGAATCCCAACGTTGCCTTCCCAACTTCTGTCACCCCAACGATAAATGTTATGTCAGTAGATGATATTTAAATTTTTTGAAATATCAATTGATCATCTTTTAAGAAATAGGTTTACTCTCCAATTATTTTAACAATGACTTGTTTTGGACGTTCTCCATCCCACTCGCCGTAAATTATTTGTTGCCAAGGTCCCAAGTCTAAGTTTCGGTCAGTAATTGGTATAGTAGTTTGATTTCCGAACAATAAACTTCTGAAGTGAGCGGCGGCGTTGTTTTCACTCTCTCTATTGTGCAAGTAGTCTTCTTCTGTCCCTGGATGTTCTTCCCAAGGAGCTATTTCCTCCATGAAGTCATGAATGTCTTGCCAAAATCCAGGGTCTTCATCGTTTACAAAGATTGAACTAGTGTTGTGTTTAGAGCTTATAAGGCAGAAACCGTCTTTTATCCCACTCTTTTCAAGTTCTTCCTGAATCTTTTCAGTTATGTTGAGAATGCTCTGTTCATCTTTTGTGTTAAAAGTTAATTCTCGAGTGTAGCTACGCATGTATTATTCCTGATCGCCAACTTTTGGTAATGGGATTGGACTTGGAATGTTCAAATCTTTGCTCATAGTTATTGCTTGAACATTGCACTTTCCAAGGACGTAATTGATTATTTCTTTCATCTTTTCTTTTGAGAAACTGTTGTTTTCTTCCCATTCTTCTTTCATTTCTTCAATGACATCGTCTTCATCTGCGTATAACAGGTTGCCTTTTATTTGAATCTTAGCAACTTCTGGTTCGTAGCTGGAATTGTAAGTGAATTCAATTTTAAGCCCGCTTTGATCAGTGACTGAGATGTCTTGTTCTTCACAGTCTGAAATAGAAACGTTGTTGTTTATGTTAACCTTGCCTGAAGCAGGTTTCATTTTTTCCGCGTTAAGTTTAGTATAGTTAAAACCTAGTATAGCCATTGTTAATCCCTCTACTATCTCGGGACACCATTCGGATTTATAAATGTTTTGCTGGAGGGCATAATTTTTTATACGTAAAAAACCTGAATGTTTTGCACATGATAGAACTTAATGGTTCTTATGGAGAAGGTGGAGGAGCTGTTCTTAGGCAAGCGATTGCTTTCAGTTTGCACACTCAAAAGTCTTTCCATATGGAGAACGTCAGAATTGACAGAGAAAATCCTGGTGTGAAAATGCAGCACTTGAAAGCTTTGAATGCTGCTCAACAAATAAGCAACGCTAAAGTAGAAGGTAATCGTGAAGGAAGTACTGAAGTCACTTTTGAGCCGGAGACTTTGAAAGGTAGCAGTTTAAAAATCGATATTGAAACTGCGGGTAGTATTACCTTATTGTTGCAAGCTTTGATGATGCCAGCTGTTCTTAGTTTACAAAAGTTCAAGTTTGAAATTGAAGGTGGTACTGATGTGAAATGGTCTCCTCCGATTGATTATTATCAGAACGTTTTCTTACCGCATTTAAAGAAATTTGGAGACGTATCTTTGGACTTACAAAAAAGAGGGTATTATCCTAAAGGTGATGGTAAGGTTAAAGTTGTTGTTGAAGGTAATGGAGATCCTGAAATGCCTATAAGATTGGCTGAACAGAAGGAATTGTTTCAGATAAAAGGTGTTAGTCATGCGAGTCGAGACTTGGCTGGAAGAGAAG
Source organism: uncultured Methanosarcinales archaeon (assembly GCA_964398115.1). Taxonomy (GTDB): domain Archaea; phylum Nanobdellota; class Nanobdellia; order Woesearchaeales; family CAYNLP01; genus CAYNLP01. The sequence goes on from CAYNLP010000010.1 coordinate 4,643, forward strand.
TGAGTGAAAGACAGGCTAAAAGTGCTGAGCTTATACTTTCAGATATTGACGTCCCTGTTGATATAAGGAGGGAGTATAGTCGAACGTCAAGTACGGGTTCTGGAGTGGTTTTATGGAGTGTTTACGGTGATGACGATGGTGTAGATTTTGACAACCCAGTTATTCTTGGAGGGGATAGTTTGGGTGAGCCGAAGAAGAAAGCGAGTGAAGTTGGTGAACAAGCTGCGAAAGAATTGATGTCTGAAATGAAGAGTGGTGCTGGTGTTGACAAATACACAGCTGATCAAATAATTCCATACCTTGCTTTCAGCGGTGGTAGTGTAAAAACTAGTGAAATAACTGACCATACTAGGTCTAACATTTACGTTGCTGAGAAATTCACCAATGCTAGCTTTGAAATTGATGGACAGGTTGTTAAGTGTTCACTCGGTTAACATGGCTAAGTTTATGTCGTCGTATATTTCTCGGATGGCGTAGTAAACACTTGATTTTTCTTTTCCTTCAAAGTCTGCATCGCTGTACGCATCTTTCAAATCATAGTATTTCTCTTTTGCTTCATCTAACTTTCCTTTTTCTATCAGCATACGACATTCTTTTATGAGTCTATAAACGTGTGGATTAGTTCTTTGATCTTCTGGTGGTAAGTGTGCTTCTAATTCTGCCATAGGGTCGCTACTTGCTTTCTTTATATCTCTGTCAAATTTTGTCTCTACTTTCTTTTCTTTCTTCTTTGGTTTTTTAGAAGTTTTAGACTTAGATTTAGTTTTTGTTTTTGACTTCGCGCTTTTTTTCATTTCTTGTTGTGCTTGTTCTAACCTGCTTATTTCTTCTTCTAGTTGTTTCTTTTCATCTCTGTATGCAGCGGCTGCTTCTTCCTCTGCTTTTCTCTTTTCTTCTAACTTGTCGATGTTTTCTTTGAGCTCTTGAATTCTTTCTTCAGCTCTCCTTTCTTCTTCTTTTAATTCTTCTTTTCGTTGTTCTAATTCTTTTTCTAATTCTTGAATTTCTTTTTCTCTTTCATCTAGTCTTTGACTAGAGTTTTCTAGTCTTTCTTTTCTTTCTTGAAGTTTTTGTTCTTTTCTGTTAATCTCGGCTTCTCTGTTTTCTAGCCTGTTATCCCATTCTTCTAATTCGTGTTTTTTACCGTCAAGTTTTTCTCTTTCTTCTTCAATATCTGAATAGATTTCGTCTTTTCTTTCTTCAAACGCTTGTTTTTCTTCTTCTAGTTCTTGTCGTTCTTGTTCTATCTCGTTTAGTTTTTGTTCTTTTTCTTGTTCGAACTTTTCTCTTTCTCTTTGTATTTCTTCTCTCTTCTGTTCGAGATCTTCTTCAACTTCTTCTCTTTTATTTTGTATTTGTTCTTGGAATTCCTGTCTTTGCTGTTCTAGTTCTTCTTCATGTTTTCTCTTTTCTTCTTCTAACTCTTCCTGATGTTTCCTTCTTTCTTCTTCAAGTTCTTGTTGGTGTTCTTTTCTTTCTCTTTCTATCTGTTGTTGTAATTCTTCTTTCTTACTTTGTACGTGGTCTTCAACTTCTTCATGTCTGTTATTAATATCTTCCTCTCTCTTGTTAAGGTGGTCTTCCCACTCTTGAAGTTCTTGTTCTCTCTGTTCAATTTGTTGTTGTCTTTCTTCCAACTCTTGCTGTTTCTGTTCTAGTTCTTCTTGCTTTTTTTCTACCTCTTCCAGCCTGGTTTCATATTCGTGTTTTTCATCTTGTAACTCTCTTTTCCTTCTTTCAAGTTCTTCTCTTTTTTCTTGCAGGTTGTCAGCAGCTTTTCCTAGTTTTATCTTTTCAATCTCGTTTTGTATTTGTTCATGATGATCCTCTAGTATTTGTTTGAGTTCGTGTCTAGCTTTTTTATTCCGGATTTTCTCCGCGATTTTTTCATGTTCTAGCGCGTCTTCAACCCAGTTTGCAAAGTCGTTACGGTCTTCTGTCACGTGATGTTGGAATGTTTCCTCATCCATTTCTTCTAGTGCATTCATTAAGTCGTGGAGATCTTTCAACCTTTCTCCGTTTTTCAATACAAATTGGTGTTCTGGATGAGCTTCTTTTGAGAAAATATCTTTTTCGCTTATATCTTCAGGATGTTCTATTATTTCTCTTACTAGCTTTTCGAAATCGTCTTCTGCTTCTTTTATTTCTTCAGGGCTTGGTTCTTCTTCTACTCCTTTTTCTCCTTCTAAACCTAGCATGTCTTCTTTTTCTCCTTCTGCTTCTGGCTCTTCAGGAGGGGTTATTTGACCTTCGTCTCCAAAGTCTTCTTTACTTGCTTTTTCTAGTTGGCTTTCTAAGTTTTCTTCTGTACCTTCTGGCTTTTCTGGTTGTTTGAAATCGTCTTCCATGTCTTTTTCGAATTCTTCAGGGTCTTTGGTGAAGTCTATTTCTTCAGAACTTTCTTCTTGTGTTTCTTCAGTACTGGGTTGTTCTATTTCTTCTGGTTCTTGATTTTCAGTAGTTGGTTCTTCTATTTTTTCGGGTGGTTCTTGTATGTCAGTTTCTTTTTCTGAGCTTTCTTCTGACATTGGTGGTTTTTCAGGTTTTTCTGGAGGTTGCTGTATGTCAGTTTCTTCTTCAGAAGTTTCTTCTGGAAGTGGTGGTTTTTCTAAATCTTCTTCTGGTTCTTCTATATCTTCTGGCGTTGGTGGTTCTTCTTCAAACTCTTCAGTACTTGTCTTTTCAGGGCTTGGAGGGGTTTCATCTATATCTTCTTCAATTTCTGGAAGATCTTTTTCTTCTTTTGGAGGTGTGGGGGGTTTTGTCCCTTCCATTCCTAGTCTTTTCTTAACGCTGTCCATTTCTTTTTCTATTTCGTTTGTCATATTTTCTACGTCTTCTTGAGCGCTTTCTTTGAATTTGGGTGGAGATTGTAGTTCTTGTGTATTTCCTTCTCTAGTTGTTTCACCTTCAGAGTCGTCTTTGTTGAATATTTTTGAGAATAAGCCGCCTTTTTTGTCACTGAGTAATTTGTCGAAATTCATGTTTCAACCCCCTCTTTTTTCCCTTTGCTATCTTTACTTGGTTCAACCTTTATATAAATATCTTTTGTTACTTGGCAATAATGCTGTATATTTTTAAAAGACCTTTGGTAGAGTAATTGGTGTATGGCAGATTTTGACCGTTCGGATATGAACTCTTACTTGAGGGGTATAGCTGAAAGGATTGCAAGTTTAGAGGTTAAATCTGAAGAGTTACAGGAGAAGATTAATGGTCAGATCAGGGATATTGAAAGTTCGGGTGAGGAGTTTAGAGAGGAGCTTGAAGATTTGAGGCGGGAAATGAATCGTGTTCGTGAGGATGCTCGTGAACTTTCTGATAATCTCAAGGCTGTTATTCAAGAATTTAAAATGGTTACGAGAGAGGGCGCGTTTGATCGTTTGAAAAGGAAGGTTGATGATTGGAATCTTGAGAAACTTGCTACTCATAAGGATTTTAGGCGTATGGTTGAGGATATTAAGAATTGACTTCTTCTAGTGCGGCTTTTGCTACTTCTATCATCTGGTCTTCTGGTTCTCTGGTGGTGATCCATTGTAGCATTATGCCTGGGTAGGTTATTATTTTGAATAAGATGTTGTCGGGTTTTTTATGGGCGAGTTTGATAACTTCGTAGCTTACTCCGGCTATGGCGGGTAGGAGGAGTATCCTGTAGAGGTATTTGATCCAGAATCCTGATGTGATGGGTATTATCATGTAGAATAGTATGCTTAGGAGGAGTACTAGGAGTATGAAGCTTGTCCCGCATGCGGGGTGTTCTTTTGGTTGTTTCTGAACGTTTTCAGTGGTTAGTTCTAGTCCGTGGTCGAAGGCGTTTATGGTTTTGTGTTCTGCACCGTGGTATTGGAATATTTTTTTGATATCTTCCATTTGTGAGATTAGCCAGATGTAGGCTACGAGGATTAGTACTTTGGCTATGCCGTCGATGGTGTTGAATAATAAGTTGTTTGACTCTGCTTGTGGTATTAGTGATGCTATGCTTAGGGGTATTAGTTTGAATAGTATCATAGCGAAGAGTAGTGAGAATATGATGGTGGCGATGATTTCTGTTCTGGTTAGTTCTTCCTCTTCTTCTGCTACTTTGTTGGTTGACCAGCTTATTGCTTTTAGTCCGAGGTATACTGTCTCTATCATTATGAATACGCCTCGGATGAATGGCCAGCTGAAGAAGTGTTTGTTAGTTAATGAGGTGAATCCGAAATCGGTGGTTTCTATGTTTCCTTCGTTTGTTCTGACGGCAGCTGCAGCTTTATCTTTTGATTTCATTAGAACGCCTTCTGTTACTGCCATACCCCCCATTTGTAGTCTTTCTGCCATGTTTAACCTCACATAAAGCTAGTTTTTATGTCTTTCCAAATCTATTTAAAGTTGTACAAGGTCGTTCTATTATGGAGATTTCAGATGAAAAGTTGAGGGAGTATTTTGAAGTGACTGAGGAAGCTTTAGATGTGGCGAGGGATAACGTTAATGAGGAGAGAGGAAGTGAGGCTAAGAGGATTATAGACATGGTTGGTCGTTATTTAAGTGATGCTCGTCATTTTGAAGAAAGTGGTGATCGAGTTAACGCGTTTGCGGCTTTGAATTATGCGCATGGCTGGTTGGATACGGGTGCTGTTCTTGACATTTTTGACGTAAATGATAATAGGTTGTTTACCACTGATTAACTTTCATATTTTGGGTAAGTGTCGGGTTTCATGTATACTTGATTGGGTTTGACGGCTACGCCTCTTTCTTGATTTTTCATTTCTTTACTGTTTAGTTGGGCGGTTCCTATCATTATGAGTTCTCCTTTGAGTGTCATGACTGCTACTGTGTCGTCTTCTTTTATTCCTGAGGTTAGTTTGCTTATACCGGGTACTTTCAAACTCGCTCCATGGCATAAGGTATCTACAGAGGTGTCAAATACGAACACTTGTGGTAGGTGGTCTACTGCTCTCTCCACAGGTTGTATTAGTCTCTTCAAGGGTATTTCGTTATTTTCTTCTTTCCACACGTGAAATGCATCTTTCAAGTCTTGTAAAGTTCCTAACGTTTCTTCGTTGAAAGGCCCGACTTTTGTTCTTCTTAATTCGGCCATGTGAGCTCCTGGACCTATTTCTTCTCCTATGTCGTGGCATAATTTTCTTATATAAGTCCCGGCTTGTGTTCCGACTTTGAACAACACGTCTCTATCTTTAATTTCTAAAACGTCTATGTAGTAAATGTCTCTTTCCCTTTCTCTTCTTTTCACCGCACTCCGTACTGGAACCATCTGGCTTATTCTTCCTTTGAATTCTTCTAACACGTTTAGAATTTTTGACTCTTCTATTTCGTCGTGGATGTGCATTAACGTGACGTATTCTTTTCCTGCTTGGAGGAGGGGGTGTGCCAGTCTTGCTCCTTTGCCGAGCCCTACTGGTAGTACTCCGGTGACTTTGGGATCTAGAGTTCCTGAATGACCAGCTTTGTCTATACCTAGTATTTTCTTGACGTAACTTGTGACTTCATGGCTGGTTGGGCCGCTGGGCTTATCTAGGTTGAACATGCCGTACTCTATCATGTCGTGCATGGGTCTTTCGTAAGGGTCACACCCGAATTTTTCGCTGGTTTCAGCTTTTTCTCTTATTAAAAGCTTTGATTCTTTTCTTTCAAACGGTAATTGTCCCATAATGACGAGAAAAAGCTAATTGGTTTAAAAACTTTGTCAGTAGCAACCTTTATATAGCACATTTTAGTAAACGCATACACGAGGTGGGAGTTTCACATGAAGAAGTTACTGTTGACAGTCACACTCTTTATATTAATACCAGGAGTTAATGCAGTAAGTGTTAATTTAAGTATTGACTCTCCTCAAACTAATGGTTTCTACACCTCGCCTTTTGACGCGACTGCTGAAGCGAATAATTCTAATGCTAATGTAAGTATTTTTTTCAATAATTCGGAATTAGGGAATGGAACGGGCGCAGTAACGGCATCTATACCAACTTCTAATACAGAAGGAAAGTTTACTATCGAAGCAACGGCTGAATTTAGTGAATCACAAGATTCTGAAGTAAATGATTCTATCAAGATAGATACAAAAGACCCGCGACTACCTGAAGGCTTATCACCTTCTGACATATTCAATGACACAAAAGTTGGCCATAATAAATCATTTGAAATTAGTCTGAGAATTAATGATACTTTCTTAGATTATGTAAGAGCTGGAGAAGATAGTATTGAAAGTATTAATGTTAATCTTTCTGATTCAGGAAGTAGTTGGGAAGTTACTACCACTCCAAATGATTTGGGATGTGATGCTAACAGTAATTGCTCAATTCAGATTGAAGCTTTTGATGAAGCCGATAACAATGATTGGTTTTCGAAGACTTTAGAGGTAGCAGAGACAACAGACGGGACTGATAATGGAACTGATAGTTTCAAGATAAATATTTCTAGTCCTGCTAATGGTTCTGTTTTGGAGAATAGTGTTTTTCCTTTTGATGTCACGATTGACACTGGTGGGAAAGGTTTGAGCGCGTGTAATTACTTCTTGTATGATGAAAATAATCTTGTTAATCAAAGTGGTAATCTTGCGGATGATGATTTCAACAAAAGTGGACAAGTTCACACTTTGATAGGTAAGAGATTGACTGGCGTGCACGACGGTGAATACAGGTTGAGCTTAGTTTGTCAAAGAGGTGATGAAGAGGAAGATTATGAGGTTTCTTCTAATTTTGTAGTTGTTGACAGTACGCCACCAAATTTGAAGATGAGCTTTGATCATGTGACTAACACGTCAGCTAACGTTACTATTAACAGCACTGAGGCTTTCAGGATTGATAGTTTGGAGTACAAAGTTTTAGGTGGTGCTAACGCTACAAGTATTAGCCATGGAGACGGTTTTGTGAACACGTTTAATTTTAAACTTTCTAATCTTTCTCCTGCTACAGAATACGTGGTTCAAGTGATTGGAACAGATTGGGCGGATAGGAAAGACCAAACTGATTTTAGATCTACGGGTAACTTCATGACTGAAGGCGGTGAGGAAAATGAAAGTCAAGAAAAGTCACTTGAGAAAATTGTGGCTCAAGGAAGGAATTTTACGAATAAAGTTTTGAAAGGTTTGAATTATAGTCATGGGATTTCTAGTATTAGTAGTGAGGAACCCGCGGAGGTTAACATCGGTAATTTTGACATGAATATTAGGAAGTTAATTATAAACGTGAGGGAAGATATTAGGAATGTTAAGTTGGACATCCGATCCAGCAATACTTCGCCGTCTTGGTTGAATGGTTCAAGGCCGAGTAACAGTAGCGTTTTTGAATACTATCAGATAGATGAAGAAAACGCCCCTTCTCATTTGATAAGGTGGGTGAAAATTAGGTTTGAAGTTAGTCAAGTATGGTTGCAGGATAATGACATTAATACTGAAAGTATCGCGCTTTACAGGTATGAAGGAAAAGATGGTTGGAGGCAGTTACCTACTAGTTTAGAGGATGAAGGAGCGTTGTTACATACTTATCAATCTTTGAGTAACGGATTCAGTATTTTTGCCGTAGCTGCGGAGAAAGAGGAGAAAGAAAGTGTAGATGAAGCTGTAAGAGATATAGAGATAGCTGAAGCTGAGGGTTCAAGTAATGAAAGTACGGAAGTTAACACTACTGAACAAGTCCAGACGGAGGAGAGTAGTGAAGAAAGTGGATTGCCTTGGTATTGGTGGATTATCGGGATTTTTATAATACTGGTTTTGGGGATTTTAACGTATTATGTATCTATAAGTGTGAGTCCTTCAGGTGAAGAGTTGGAAGATCATAAAGTTGTAAAGGCTCATATGCAGCGTTTGGAAGAGTTTGTAGATGAAGCTTTGAAAAAAGGTTATAGTAAGAAGGACTTGAGAGAGCGCTTGGTAGAGAGCGGTTGGGATAAGAAACTAGTTGATTTTGTGTTAAGAAGGAAATAATTTAAAAGAAGGTTTTTTCTACAGTTTTATGGAAAAAGAAAAGGTTGCTTCAGCTTTGTGCTATCTCTTTATAGGTTTGTTCTGGTACATTTTTGATAAACAATTGCAGGATGATGATTTTGTTCGGTTTCATGCTAAACAAGCGTTTAATTTGTTTTTGATAACTATTGGTGGAGGTATATTATTGCTTTCTGTTATGATGATAACAGTTGTCTTGGCGCCTATAGTGGCTGCTTTACTAGTGGTTTTGGATTTGATAGGGATATTTTACTCTGTTACTGGACGAAAGGAAGAACTTCCTTTAATTGGAAGTTGGGCTTATAAGTATTTGACTAAAGAATAAAGTATTTAAACTGTTACTTGTAAAGTAATAACCGAGGGGGTGTTTGAAGGTGGAAATTTTTGTTGACACGGCTGATATTGAAGAAATTAAGGAAGCTATAGATTCTGGAGTTGTAGATGGTGTTACGACAAATCCTAGCTTGATTAAAAAAGCTCAGAGAGAGTACGAAATTGAGGATATGGAGGACTACATTTCTCAAATATTGGATGTTTGTGGTGACCTCCCAGTTAGTTTAGAAGTTACGGAAACCAGTTATGAGGGTATGAAGAAAGAAGCTAAACAGTTGAATAAAATGTTTAAGCGTAAGGGGAATCACGTTGTTAAAATTCCTGTTAATCCTAGTGATGATTATGATAATCCTGAGAGTTTTGAAGGTTTGAAATTGATTAAAGAACTTTCTGAGGATGGAATTCCTATTAATACTACGGTTGTTATGAGTCCTGAGCAGGCTGTTTTGGCTGCTAAAGCAGGTGCTGATTATGTAAGCCCGTTTGCTGGTCGTATTGATGATTACATTCGTAGGACTGAGCATGGTAGGGAGAGAGGTGAAGATTTTGAAAAGTGGGAGTATTATCCTAGTGAAGGTCGTCAGAAAGATGATGGTACAGTGGCTCATGACAATGGTGTTGTGAGCGGTGTTGACATGGTTTGGAAAATTAGTCAAATCTTTGACACTTATGATTTTGATTGTAAAGTCTTGGCTGCTTCGACTAGGAATACGAGGCAGGTTCGTGAATTCATGCTTGCCGGGGCTGATGTTTGTACCATGCCGTTCCATGTGTTAAAGAGTTTGACTTCTCATTATAAGACTGTGGAGGGCGTGATTAGTTTTGAGAAGGATACAGTGCCGGATTATAAGGAGTTATTAGAGGAGAAGAAACGGTTTTCTATAAACTTTTCAAGTGATTAACTACTCTTGAATAGAAAACTTTTTAAATCTGTTTGGTTTTTTGCAGGTATATGCTAAACAAGAAGCTACTATTGGCAACTGTAATATTCTCAGTGTTTATAGTATCTTGTCAACCAGGGTCTGTAAATATAAATAATACTAATCAGACGAATGCTTCTTTTGGAACGAACACTTCTGTAAACAATTCTGAAAACTACACTCCGGATAATGGATATAGTGAGGATAACTTGTCACCTATAAGAGTGGATAGGGGGGTTAAAATAAACGAATCTAATTATTCAGTTGTCGTAACAGGTGTTGAAGGTGAACTTATAAAGTTAGAACCTGAAGCGATTGATCCTGATGGAGATGTTGTAAGCTTTAATTATACTAAACCATTTAACGAGGAGGGAGAGTGGAAGACTGAACTTGGAGATGCAGGACGGTACTTAGTTACTGTCAGTGCATTTGATGGTGAGGCAACTACTAGGCAAAAAGTCTTGGTTGAAATAGAGAGGAAGAATAGAAAACCTCATGTGAGTTGTCCTGATAAGATTACCGTTACGGAAACAGAATACGTTACCATAAACTGTAATATTCAAGATCCGGAAGGAGATGAAGTCGTTACTATATATAGGGGTTTTATGACTACTAAGAGGTACCAGACAACTTTCGATGATGAAGGAACTCACGAGGTTTATGTGACTAGCTGGGATAAGAAAAACGTGAATGAGAAAGTTGAAGAAACGGTTAAGGTTGTGGTTAAAGATTTGAATAGGGAACCCAAGGTTAGTTTTGACTTTGGAAGAGTTATTAATGCTAAAGAAGGAGATGTTGTTAGTGTCCAGCCTAACGTTACTGATCCTGATGGAGATAATGTAAGTATTCAATATAGCGAACCGTTTAATGACGATGGTGTATGGAATACTGAAATTGGCGATGCCGGCAAGTACAATTCTAGCGTTGTCGTGACAGATGGGGAAAATGTTGTTAAGAAAGTTTTCCAAGTTGACTTAGCGGTTAAAAATACTGCTCCGCGTCTTGAAGTTCAGGATGAGATTAGAGTAGAGGAAGGTGACAGAATAACGTTAGATATTCAGACTTTCGATAGAGAGGATGACGATGTTGATGTTGAAATTTCTGGATTTATGACAAGCGAGTCTTACACCGCGACTTATGACGACGCTTACCCCGGTGGTTGTAATGTTAAAGGTTGTACGGCTCACTATACCGTGACTGTAAGAGCTAGTGATGGAAGGTTGGAAAATACTAAAACAGTGGATATCTACATAGAGGATAAGAACAGGCCTCCTATCTTTAGAAGTCCAGCATGATGTTAGAAGAGTTAATTGATAAAATTCTTTTCAAGCAAGAAAGAGTTGGCGAGAATGGCGAGTCTTTTATGATCTACAAGATCAGGACTATGGACCCTGACGTGGAAGTTTCTGATGAAAGATTAAGAAATGCGTGGAATAATAATCCTTATGGTAAAGTAGAAGATGATCCTAGAATCACTCCTTGGGGTAAGTATTTGAGACGTTGGGGTATTGATGAAATCCCTCAGTTAGTTAATGTTTGTAAGGGTGAGATGAGTGTTGTAGGTCCGCGGCCAGTGACACCTGAAGTATTTGAAACTTGGCCAGATAGTTTTCAGGAGAGATGGATTGATTACAAGCCTGGCTTGGTTCCTCCATACCTTGCAGAGGGTGTTTCTGATCCTGAAGATATTTTAGAATGTAGTATTGAGTATTTTGACAGGAAGGATGAAAATCCTGTTTTGACGGATGTTTCTTATCTTGTGCGAGGAGTTTATAATTTCTTGACAGGTCGGGTTAAGACGAAATAGTAAAAACTTTTAATGAAACAAGTTTTTTTCTTTTAACGTATGAAAATCAGTTTTTTCGAAGAATTTCCTGAAATAGAGAATTTGGAAAAGTTGGAAATGGTTGGTTTCGATACTACTGTCTTTCTGGCTTGTGAAAGCGTTTCAGAATTTCGTGAATTAGAGGAAAAAGTTAAAGGTATTAATGAAGGTGTTGAGTGTGCTTATTGGCCTGTTTTGAAAGAGAGTGAGGGTTATTGGATGAGTCCTTTTAGCGACCCTGAAGCTTTGGACAGGGTTATTGATGAACTGCGAGAAGAAAAGGATTTGAAGGTTTTGTGGGATGCTGAACTTCCTTTTTTGCGGAGTAGTCTTTTCTGGAAGAATCTGATTTATTTCTTTAGGAATAAGAGAAAGATTAGAAATTTTTTATCTGAGAAGTCTGGTGAATTGACTTTTTATAGTGCGGAATTTTTTAGTCATGAGTGGTTGATGAAAGCTTTGGGTGTTTCTTTTGATGAAAACGTTATTAAGACTCCGATGTGCTATACTAGTTTTGTTCCTGGTGCGAAGAGTGCTTTGAAAAAGTTGGATAGTAGAGCTGTGGGTCTTGGCTTGATCGCTAAAGGTGTGGGGCCGACGGATAGGGTTTTTGAGCCTAGTGATTTAAGAGAAGATTTAGAATTGGCTGAGAGTAATGGTGTTAACGAGGCTATTATTTTTCGCCTTGGGGGTTTGAATGAAGATTACTTAGAGGTTATAGAGGATTTTGTATGAGGAAGGAAAGCTTTGATCTTGGAAGCCACACTGGTTGGGTTTATGATTATTTGGATGAGCCCGTGGGTGATGATGAGGATGAATATGTTGAGAGGGTGGTTGATAAAGTGCCGGAGATTGGCGATATCGGCTTTGGTGGTTATGCGCAAAAGCAGGGTTTGATGGCTCAGTTAAGAAGTCATGTCTTTAGTGACAGTGGTGAGTTTGAAGAGTATGAAGTTCCTGAGTACTTGGATATTTTGAAGGATGGTTTGAGGGAGTGTGAGCACTTGTTTAAGAATGATTTGTTCATTTTTGTTTTCCCTACTTTTAATGAGTTTATTTTGGAGGAGATGAATGGTGTGAGTGGTTATTGTCAGTGGCGTAACACTATTTTATTATTTGTCAATCCTGTTAGTGGGTGGCGTAGGGCTTTGAAGGAGTGTGTCGTTCATGAGGCTTGTCATGCTATCAGGTTGAATGATTTTGAGTGGGATGATTTGAAAGATGGCTTGGTTTTTGAAGGTTTGGCGGAGCATTTTAGAGAGTATTTTGTTGGTGGTGAAAAAGCTAATTGGGTTGAAAAATTCACTAAGGAGGAGGCTTTGGATCATTTGGATGAAATAAAAAATGATTTTGCCAGTCAGGATCGTGAGGTTTATAAGGAAGTTTTTTATGGTACTGGGGATTATCCGCATTGGATTGGTTATAGTATTGGTTATTACATTGTTGAAGGATATTTAGAAAGTTTGGAAAGTGTGGGTTGGGAGGAGGTTTTGGAGACTCCTCCTCATAGGATTATTATTGAAAGTCCTTTTACTACTCCACTAGCCAGGGAATAGATTTTTTCACGTTTTCGTATGTTTCTTTGTCATCTAGTTTTTTGCAAGAGGCTTTGACTATTCTTTTTAGCCTTTCTGGTTTTTTCGCGAAGCTTATCATTCGGAATTTCCCTATTTCGCTGTATGGTCCCATATTTCCTGGTATGTTTCCTTCTGGGAATTTTTTATTGTAGAGTGTGTTGCCGAGTTTTTGTTTTAAGTCTTTGAAAGTTCCTGGATTGGTTTGTACGTTGTAGCTTACGAGTTGGACATTTTCGTGTCTTTCTTGCAGTTTCTCGTATACGTAGGCTATGGGGCTTGCTCCGGTCATTCTGGCGTTGCATTCTGTTGGGACGTATGGTGGGTGGTCGGTGTCTAGTTGTGGTGTTTTTATGAAGTCGAAACCGACGGTTTCTCCTTTGAATCCTCTTCTTCTCATGGCATCGGCTAGTTTCTTTCCTGTTTTGAAGAGGTAGTCTTCGTCTTTTTTTGGTAGTCCGCTTGGGTAGAAGTTTCCTAGGTGTACGTGGTTTTCATCTAGTACTTGTCCGCTTACTGGGCTTAAGACTTCTATTCCTTTTTTCTTTACTCTGAATATTTGGCTGGGACTGACTTCTGCTTCGTGGTAGGGTTCTATTAGGAACTTGTCTGCTTCGTCGTCGTTTTTGATGAACTTTATCGTTTCTTTTATTTCGTTTTTGGTACAGGTTTTGTTTGCGCTACTGCTTGCACCGATGTTTCCTCGTATGAATATTTTGTCTCCGTATTCTTCGAATGCTTGTTTTAATTTTTTCTTTATCTCTTTCTCTTTTTTGTTTTCTATTATTTTGTGTGGTAGTGTGGTGATGTCTAGTTCGTCGCAGAGTTTTTTGAAGTAGACTTTGTCGTTAAATTTTTGGCTTAACTTGGTTGTGGTTCCTGAGTATTCTGCTCCTATGTATTGTGCGAATTCTTTTACGTGGTCGGAGCTACTGAATGGTATTACTACTTTTGGTTTTCCGATTGTGTCTTTCTTTATCTTTTGGGCTACTTCGCTTTTGAGATCATTGTCTTCTGATAGTCTTTTCATCACTGGTGTGTTGTCTTCACTATCTCCTACAGCTATTATGTTTCCGGGTTTTGGTCCGAATCCTATTGTGTTTAAGTATTTCACCCATTCTTTGTCGTATTGTTTGTCGTGGATTATGACTTTGTCTTGTTTTCTGGCTAGTAGTATGAATCGTTGGTCGTATTTGCTGGCTCCGTCTACTTTGTTTAGGATTCCTTGGAGACCGTCTACTCCGTAAACGTCGCCGCTGAGAATTCTGATCTTGTTTTTGTATCCAGAGTCGTAGCTTTTTACTGGTCTGCTTTTGAGTTTCACGGTTGTGAATGTTCAGATTTAGAACTTTATATATTATGGGGTGTATGTGTTTTTGAAGTATTTTAGGAATTTTTCTGTTTTTGGTTTGAGTCTGGGTTTGGTTGAGAGTATGTTTTGTCCTAGTCCTTTGTTTTCTCTTAGGTAGTTGTTGTATAGTGTTGCCCATAGTAGGGCTTCTCTGGTGTATTGTGCTTGTTCTTCGTCTTTTATTTGTGTTGTGTCTATAGATTGGGTTATCTCTGCTAGTGTTTTTTTATCTGCTGGTTTTCCAGATAGAATAGTTTCTAAGTGTCCTAAGAATGATTTGAATTTTGGATTGTTTCTTATTTCGATTGTGGAGTCTAAGTTTATCTCTTCGACTTTGAAGTTTTCTAGTATGTTTGTGTCGTTTTTGAACATGTCAGTTTTAGAGAAAAATCTTTTGTTTATAACTTTTTCTATTCTTGTTTACTTTTGAGTGAAAACAACTTTTTCTAAATGTTTATTGTCTATATAGAAGAATAATTAGTGGTAAACATTTTTATACCGCTCCATTTTTCCTTTATTTTATGAATAAATATCACATAATGGTATTGGTGATGGTGTTGCCGTTAGTGGGGGCGCATACAGCACACTTTGAAAATAGTGGGCAACCGTGCAATTTTGACAATCCTCAATGGAGAGAGGATTTAAACATTGATGGTGTAGATGTCGAGGCGGATCCTAGTTGTGAACCAGATAATCCTTATGTAGTAGCGAGTGTTGTGAAAGGTACTAATAAAGTTTCTAAAAATACTTTGATGGATTCTGGTTTGTCTAAAGACGCTGTGGTGAAAGGTGAAGATGTTGATGGGGATGGCGACCCTGATAAGATAAACATAACTTTAGAAGTTATAGGTTTGAATGAGGGACGTAATCAAAGCCTTCCTTATGCGATTGCTCCGGGGATACAACCAAGCTTTTGGACGTTTGCTCCTAAGACGAGAGGTATGGCTAGTGAGGGTGCGGCTAGTGGATTATTAAGGATGCCTGCTCCGAGTATAAGGGTGGAAAAAGGTGATGATATCAATGTCATATTAGAAAACACTCATTACATGCCTCATACGATTCATTTGCATGGTGTAGATCATGAATTCTTAGATAAAATGGGGGAAGGTAACGATGGAGTTCCTCATGCTAGTGAAAATCCTTTGCTTCCAGGGGAACGTAGGGTTTACGATATAAAGCCTAGGGTTACTGGAACTAATTTTTATCATTGTCATGTCCAGCCAGACACACATGTATTAATGGGTTTGCAAGGCATGTTCATAGTTGAAGAGAATTTGAATAATAACACTTTACAAACTTTAAATCCAGGAGCTGGTAAGGTAAGGCATGACAGAGGACGTTTGTCAGAATATGACTTACACTATCAAGGTGTTGATAAAGAATTACATGAAATTCCTAAAAGTAGTAATGACGCCGCTGTCATTGCGAGAAAGATTAATCGTGAGTATGACGTTACTGAGAGAACCTCTGATTACTTTTTGCTTAATGGGAGGAGTTTTCCTTACACGTTGCGTGAAAGCCAAGTGATTGTGGAGCCGAATAAAAGTTATCGTTTGAGAGTTTTAAATGGAGGTAGTGAAACGATTAGTTTGCACACGCATGGTCACAAGTTCTTGGTTGATAGTTTAGATGGTGTTGAACTAGAGGATAAGTATTACCGTGATGTTTTAGGTTTGACTGCTGCTCAACGAGCAGATATTATTTTGAACACGACGAATGATGGTTTGAATAGTTATGATGAAGGTGTTTGGTTCATGCATGATCATCGAGAGCAGGGTGTTACTAATGATGGTATGAGTCCTGGAGGTACGGTTTCGTTAATAACTTATGAGAAGTTTTTGAAACCAAATGGGATGCCTACTACTTTCGGTGTTGGTTTAGATAAGTTGTTTAATGAAAGTTTTTATGAACGAGAAATTCCTGTTTGGGAGGAATATAGTGGTGGAATGTTTGAAGAGCGTAAAGATTCAAACTTGGAAGTGTTATTTCTTTTGCTAGGATTGATTTTTGGAACGGCTATTGGTTTGGAGTGGTACTATGAAAATTGAATACTTCATATTATTCTTAGTTTTGATAGTTCCGGTTCATGGAATTGTTATGAATGAAAATACTGACGAATTGCCGAAGGGTTGTGAAGAAATAAGTGGTAGTGAGAGTATTGTGGTAAGAGCGGGGGAAATGTTTGCACGGAATGACTCTGCTATTTTTACTTATGACAGACCAGAGGTAGAGGTTGAGCCGTGTACTAAGTTAACGGTTACTTTGGTGAATGAGGATGATGTGAGGCATCAATGGATGGTTCATGGCTTGCCTGGTGATACTTATCCTATGAATATGTTCACGGTAGAGGTGACTGGGCCTGGTAATGAAACGGGTACTTTCATCGTCCCGGGTGAAGATAAGACTTATAGGGTTCATTGTGGGGTTTCTCAACATGAGGATAAAGGTATGAAGATGCAGTTAGTAGTTGGTGACGGAAGTGGTGATTTAAGTCATATCCCTGGTTTGGATGATTCGGACTATCTGTTTTTGGGTTTTGCAAGTTTAGTTGTTAGTTTTCTAGTGGTCGTGTTCTTTAACCGAAACCTTTAAAAGAAAGTTGTTGTTACTAAGTGGTGAAAATGAAGTCTTTGAGAGACATCGTTGCAATAGCTTCAATCCCAATCGTAATAGCATGCGGTCCGGAACAAACCTTACAAGACGAGGTAGAAAATACCGAGATAGAATACACTCTAGAGGGAGACAAAAACAGTGGAACTCTAACCGCTAATGCAGGAGATTTAGAAACCACTCTACAAGGTAACTTCAACCACTTTCTTAATCCACCAGAGAAGGACAAAATTGGAAACGTACCGAGAAAATTAACAGGTCAATATAGGATCAAAGTAAACTTTGACGGAAAAGAATGCTACGTTCCAAGAGGAGAATGGGATGATGCTTCCATGAAAAAATATGAAGAAACACCTAAATGCAATGAGTACACAAGTCAAATAGCAACAAAAGCTCTACAGTTATCATTACAAGATGCATTCCCTGAACTCGTTAAAAACTCTCGAAAACGTTAAATAAAGGTTTTAACAAATAAACAGGTATGGTAATCAAATTTTTCAAAGAACGTCGATATTTACTCATTTCAATATTTCTCATCGCGTTAATGCCCTCATATAAGTCATGCAATATTCAAAATCCAGATGTTCTTTCTTATGGATTTCCGTTCTACGCCCTAGAAGGAAGTTGGGCTGGAGCATTACCCAATTATAACCAATTATTCTGGTTCGGTCTATTCCTCAACCTTTTAATTTTAGGCGGTTTATACGTCGTCTTATACTATAAAATGGGTGAAAAAAGTTTTGATAAATTTGTGAAAGGATTTTCGATAATACCTCTTTACTTGGTAGTAACTGGTTTTCTATGGTTTTTAGAAAATTATACCCTTGGAACATCTATTCATCCGCGCACCAGCTATGGTTTTCTACAACATGGGCGAGGCTATGATGAACGTCGGTAGAGAAGGGATTATACAATTCTTCAATTTTGGAGTTGGAGTAAGCGCAGATGGTGCAATGCGGGTTATAGTATTACTTTTTTCACTAGGAATAGGTGCTTTATGGACTTTGCTATCAGAAAAAGAAGAAAATGAAATAAGTTTAAGTTAAAGATTGTTTTTAGACGCCTTCTCTGTCTTCAGTTCTGGCTTGTTCGTATCCTCGTACGAAACCTGCTTCGCCAGGAGTTATTTCACCGGCTTCTTCTTCATCTTGAAGTTCTTTCTCCATCTGTTTGTCCATCATGTCGTCCGGTGTGAACTGTCTTTCACAGTCCAAACATTCAAAAAGGCTTTCGTTGACGGGCGTCACGTTCGTGCTGTCGCAAAATGGGCAGTTTGTTAATTCCATGCCCTTGATTTAATCCTTGTCCTTTTTAAATCTATTGAAAAATTTTACAAAATAATTATTGTCTATACAGAAAAGAATTATTCCCAAACAAATAAAATACTCAAACAATACTACACCAAATATGAAAGTTGGAATACTCTCAGACAGTCATAACAACAAAGATAATTTGAAGACTGCCATGAACGGATTGAAAGACTGCGAAGTACTAATACACTGTGGTGATCACTGCAACGACACCATGATTAAAGCTTTGTCAAATTTCAATGGAAAAGTTCACACCTGCCTTGGAAATATGGACCGTAGAAGTTTGAAAGAGGTAAAAGTTGAAGGTGTAAAAATGCATGGGGGGAAAGGAAGTATAAAAGTTGATGATAAAAACGTTTTCTTCAACCATTATCCTAGAAAAGCTGAGGAAATGGCAGAAACAGGGGAGTAAGTAATGAAACCCTGTTTCTTAAAACAAAATAATTATGAAACAAAACGATGTATTTTGGGGTGTCATCCCCCGCCAAAATATCAATGTTAAAGTCGGAACAGATATATATAGAAAAGAAGCGGATCATCTGTATC
>CAYNLP010000010.1:23057-29944 GCA_964398115.1 uncultured Methanosarcinales archaeon
CGGCCACACCCACATTGCGAGGAAAGAAAGAATAAAAAAGACGTGGGTTGTAAATCCAGGTGAGATAGTTGGACGAAAAGGAAAACCTTCATATGCAGTATACGATACAGAAAAGGACGAAGTAAAAATCATTGGATTCTGAAACTATTTCAAAATCTTGTTTTTAGTCTTGAAGTGTAACTTTGCTACTTTCTCCAAGTCTTGTTCAGAATGTTTTTTCACAAATTCTTTCCCCGCTTCAACAACGTTTCCTCCCGCACCTTTCGGCAACTCCACGTTCCAATTCATGCCCAATCCGGAGAGTTTCATCAAGAATTCACTCCTGGCGAGGATGGAAGCCGCGGCCACAGCCACGTTTTGCTCGGCTCTGACTTCCTGAACTAATCTAACATCTTTACCATGCTCCATCAACTCATCCCTGATATGACTTTCACTACCAAACTTGTCGCTAATAACCGCGTCCGGCTCCACCCCCTCTTCCAACAAGTCTTCCATCGCACGAGCATGCGCCCAACCCATTAAATAATTCAAATTACCAAAATCTTCATACAAACGGTTATACGTCTCCGGCGGTAACCTGACAAGGCTGTAATTACACATCCCCTTGATCCTATCCGCCAACTTAGCCACTTTGTCATCACTTATCTTCTTGCTATCAGTAATCCCCCACTTCAATAAAGTGTCTCTAGTATCTTTATCTTTTACGTAGACGGCGGCGATGACTAAAGGTCCAAAAAAATCACCTTTGCCACTTTCATCAGTACCAATAACGTTGTAGTCTTGAACATCTTTAGCTTTCGACTTTTTCTTCTCCTTAATATCTACCAATTCAGAAACTGCTTCTTTAACTATTTCCCTACAACTTTTAGAAACTTGACTGTCATCCACCGTAGTACCTGACTTAGACTTGTAAAAACGAAGATGACCGCACGGCTTATCATCTTTTTGCAGGCGATATTGAATGTGGTGTTCGAACTTCTTCATATCACTAATTTCAAAACCTGAATTTTCGAGTAACACTTTTGCTTTTTCGGAACATTCTTTAAAATCCAGATTGGACTTCATACTGTAACTCATAGACTGGAACTTAGTAATCTATTTTATAAAAAATTATTCCAAAAAATATTGATGAAAGTTATTTAAGAGGCTAAATCATACGTTTTAAACATGATAAGAAACGTAAGAGATGATTTTAAACCGAAAGGATACGCGGAAGAGAGTGAATTTTACCAGGCGCTAGTTGACGAAGTTGTAAGTATTTGCAGAGAACATGGACAATTAAATGCGACTGGAAAGTTTCGAAAGACAAATGTAAATAGAGTTGCTAATCCTTTGCAGGAAGGTTTATATTCTGTCATAGACGAATATCATCCTTTATTCTTGGTAGACTTTGATAGTGTTGTTTCTACCTATTTACTTCCTAAGAGTAGATCAAAAAGGAGAAAAGATATTATAAGTTTAGTGGAGGAAGCTGATAACGGATTATCCAGTATTGTGTTAGACGACGCAGTTAGAAAGTTCAACTCAGAAGTTAATCAAGTCATCATGGCTAATCGTGGAGGCAACAGTACGAAAAGAGAATTGTTTTACACTTCGGATAGTGATTTGGAGGAATTCGTACAAGCCCGTATTGAGGAAATAAACGTTAGGTTTGACGCTTCACCACCCTGGTAAATCATCATGTCTTTCTTGTAAAGCTGTCAGAACATCCTTTTGATATCTCCACATATCTTCTAAACTATTAACTTGTGGGGGGTGAGTTACGAGGTAATCAAGTCCTTCCCTGCCGTATTTATCCAATATAGGCTCTACAATTTCATAACCGGTATGATATCTTAATTTGAAACTGTTTAATTCATCCAATCCTTGAGACAAATCCAAATGTTCTCGAGAAGAACCTCCATCTTTTTGCATGTAAGTCGCTATACCTTCACTTATCATATTTACCGTCATGTAATCCAGTTCAATCTCCTTCCATATATCCTTTGGCCAAATTTTCATATTAGAAAGGCTTATCATAGCAACGGTGGATGTGGTGATACTTGGAAAGTAGGATTTCGGCCAAGAGACGTTTTTTAATTCTTCACTACGCCTGTCAGCGTAAGCGTGTGCTAATTCATGTCTAAGAACAATACGAGTTTGTCTTTTTTCCTTTTCTGTAAATTTACCTCTAGAGGTGTCACTCAATATGCTGGGTGCGTATAATGTTATTCTTTCTCTATCTTCATCCTCATATTTTCCGTTTAGATTTAATTCTTTATGAGAAACCGTTATAGGAGGTGGTTGCAAGTCAATATTGAACGTTTCTTCTTGACTCTTAACTATCTGTTCGAGGTCATTCTCAACATAATTTTGGAGTTTTTCTGATTCGCTTTCTGTAATCATCGATGTGGTAGCGATTCCTGCACTCGCTAAGCCTGTAATCAACCATTTCTTCCAATTCTTCATTTATTCAACTCCCTGAAAAACTCACCTCACAAATTCTTTTATGAAGATGGTATATATTTTTTTCGAAAAAAAGAGGATTAATAAAAACACACTTTATTAAGGAAAAACATGAATGTAGAAAAGTTGTTAGATTTTTTGAAAGAATGTGAAGATTTGAAAAACGTTTATCGTTCCTTATACGTTTCCGAAGGAGATAGGCATGAGAGCACTGCAGAACATAGTTGGCACCTTGCCTTGGCTTGTATGTTGTTTGCAGAGAAGTTTGATGCTGACTTAGAGAAAATGTTGAAACTTGCCGTTATGCATGACCTGGTTGAAGTAATAACTGGTGATGTTTCTGCTTTTGATTTTGAGGCTAGGAAAGGTAAGGAAGAGAGGGAGAGAAAAGCTGCTAAGGAATTGTTTGGTGAACTTCCTGAGAGTTTCGAAAAAGAATTTTTTAGATTATTTGAAGAGTATGAAGGTAAGAGTTCTAGGGAAGCGAAGTTGGTTAATAGTTTAGATAAGATGCTTCCTATAATTCAAAACATTTGTAGTGGTGGTAAGAGTTGGGAAGTTGATGAAATAAGTTATGAGGATATTGAAAGTATAAAGAGGGGTCATATGGAGCATGATGATGAAGTTCTTGAAATGTATGAGTTGTTATTGAGAGAAGCAGATAGGAAGGATTTGTTTGCAGATTAAAATTTAAATATTTCTTTTCACATACACTCTTTTGTTATGATTGAAAGCTATGATTTTGGACGTATGAACGTTGATGGTGAAAGTCACACGAATGATTTGAAAATTTTTCCTGAAACGGTGAAAGGTAATTGGTGGCGTGACGAGGGTCACTTGTTACAAGTTCAGGATTTAGAAGATGTTTTTGAATACGAACCTGACTTGTTAATAATCGGACAGGGTTATAATGGTCGTATGAAAGTTAGTGATGAAGTTATTGAAAGGTTGGAAAGTGAGGGTATTGATTACATTGCTAAGAAAAGCACTGAGGCTGTGGAAGAGTTTAACGAAAGGCAAGGCGATGGAGTTGTCGGCGTTTTCCATCTTACCTGTTAGTTCTTGAATGCGATAACTTTCAAATTTTCATGTTCTTCTCTATTGTTTCCTCTCGTTTTTACTGTGTATCCTAGTTTTTCTAAAGTGTTCACGACTTGTTCTTCTTTTACAATATGGTGTTTGTGTATTTCGTGTACGTCTTGGCTTTTTATCTCTATATCTGAGATTAGCTTGTCTCCTTTTCTTTTCATACTTACTTCTTTGAATTCTCCAAAGTTGTCGTTGAAATTGTTAGGGATTAAATTTTCGGTGAAGGCTATGTCGAATACTAAAATTTTTGTTGCGTGTTGGTCCATGTTTTCTAGTGCTTTTTCAAAATCTTCTTGTACGTAGCTGAGTACGCTGTCCATGGCTATGACTGCGTCGTACTTTTCTAAGGAGAATTCTTTGACATCGCCAACGTGGAATTCTAGTTTGGGGTATTTTTTTCGTGCGTATTCTATCATGTTCTTGCTTTTGTCAATTCCTATAACTTTGTATCCTTTATCGTTGAGGAGTTTGGGTATTCGTCCTGTACCGCATCCCACGTCTAACACGGTTTTTACATCATTTTCTGAGAATATTTCGTCTAGTTTTTCTACAGTTTCTTGGTAATATTTTTCAGATCGGAGGTAGTCGTATATTTTTACAAAGTTTTCTTGGTAGGGCATTATTTTTTGTAAGGTTTATCTAGGTTATAATTGCTTTGGTTTAGGTGGAGAAAGAGTGCGGCTTTTGAGATGTGTTCTTTTTTTCCTATTCTTATCGCTGTTTTGACATGTTCTGAACTTAGTCCATTTCCGTCCCATCTTCCTTTGTCTTCTAGTTTTTTGCAAATGTCTGAGAGTGTTTGCATGTCTTTCTTAATGCAGTCTCTTAGGAGTTCGTTTTCGCTATCTTTGTATGGTATTGGACTTATTGATTTGTTTCTTGGGAATACTTGTGTGATGTATTGTGGTTTTAGTTTGTCTAGTGTTTTTGGCCTTGTCATTTTCATTTTATGGAAGTAACCTTTTCCTTTATAAACTTTGCCTTTTTATTACTTTATAGTGGTTAATAATAGTAGCTTTTATATATGTATTTTTCTTTCCATAACAAATAATGACTCAAAGACAACTAAACCTCAATGAAAGAATCGAAAAAGATAACATAACAAAAATTAGACACTTAGCCGAAGACAACAAGCCTTTAGAAGAAAGACTAAAAGACGGAAAACCCTTAGTAAAAGGCTTAGATGAATTATTTTACTTTTTCTCCAACGATAAACAACAAGAAAAAAGCAGGTTTGTAGTTCCCCAACTAAGAGACGATTATGAAGAAAGACTAGTTGATTATAAAGAACTAACTGATGAACTAGACCTAGCCAGCACTTTTGAAAGACGAAGATTAGAAAGTGAAAGAAACTTAGATTTCGACAACGCACAAGGATATAAAATTAAAGGAATGAAAGATGGATTCCCAGGAGGCCATCTCCAAGCCAATATTTTACAGTCTAATCTGAGAAGATACCGAAATAGATCTTTGCTAACACTAGGATTATATGGATTAGGTAGCGTAACCATGTTAACTGGTTTATCACTATGGGGAGATCAAGGCCCTTGGTCTGAACTCCTATTAGTCGGAGGTGGCTCAAGTTTAGGAGTTGGAGGACTTGTAGAAGTAGATAACTACGCTGGTTACGAAAACGCTAAGAAGCAATACAAAGGCATGAGAATGAAGCTTGGAAGAGCAGATAGGTTTATACAAGATTACAGAGAAGAATTAAATCAATAATTATCTATCATAATCTAATCGAGCTTGCTCCCTCTTTAAAACCCTCTCCGGTCCGTTATGAGTAGTTTTAGCCTTGACAAAAGGTTTAAACTCACCATCTTCTTCAACCCACTTTCCAGGCGCTCTCAAAGTATCCATAGTTATAGGAGGAAGATAACTTCTAACCTTTTCTCTCACATTAACTTCTCCTGGCCAATCTTGTTCTAAAACACCTCTACCACCGTGTTCCATCATTAGTAAAGTTCCGATATCATCATTTCTCAAAGTGTCAGTATTAACATCCTGCCAGCGGAAAAACCTACTGTGTGAAACTCCAGGAGGGATTATTATCAAACCATACGCGTAGTGATGATCTAAACTATTTTCGCGCCTATACCAAGATTGAGCGAAGTCATTAACAGCTTGGCCGAATCTGCCAAAGCCGAAACTTTCCTTATCTAGATCTTCCTTTCTATAATCCAAAAGTTCTACTTCCTCACCTTCATGGATGTCTACGAAATCACTAGAGCTATATCTAAAAAGTGGCGGATTGTAAATTTGCTCAACTACATCAATCCTTACCTCTTGAAGTATTTCTTCTAAACTTTCCAAATCATATTTATCAAGTCTAGAGAGTTTGTCTTTTAAACTCATTTCAGCTAAATGCTAGAATATCAACTTTTTAAATTTAACCCTAACAAGCGCGGGTTAGGAAATTGTACAATATGCTATAATATTCATCGATTTTATCTATATTCAAATATTCCTGATCGCTATGGATGTTACCACCTAAAGGATTTGTCAAGACCGCGGGT
Source organism: uncultured Methanosarcinales archaeon (assembly GCA_964398115.1). Taxonomy (GTDB): domain Archaea; phylum Nanobdellota; class Nanobdellia; order Woesearchaeales; family CAYNLP01; genus CAYNLP01. The sequence continues at coordinate 29,108 of CAYNLP010000010.1, forward strand.
ATCCCAGCCTGTGAGAATAATCTTGCATCGCTACCACCATGGTCGAAAGTTAGAACTGGTTCTTCTTCCATTATTTCCTCGCTTACATCAAGCAATTCCTGAATGTACGGGTTTTCTTCATCTGTTAGGAAAACCGGGGCGCTTTCTAAAACCTCTACTTCAACATTACCGATTTCCTCACATATGCTTTTAATCTTATCAATTATCTCACCAGGTGTTTCAAAATCAGTATATCTTATGTCAAAGAGCATTTGTGCCTCGCCAGGTATCTTGTTAGGAGCTTCCCCTCCGTTCATCATGGACAAATTTAAAGTGCGCTCCCATGAACCGCTTTCGTGAGGTTTGAAATCTTCTTTTACAATGTTGTATGCTTTCATCAATTGCTCCAAAGCATTTACTCCTTCCCACGGTCTGCTACCATGACCTCCACTGCTATGAGCAGTTAATTTAACTTGAAGTACGCCTTTAGCTTTAGTAACATACCGGTTTAGGCTTCCACCGTCGCTTACAATGGCAAAGTCACAATTCAAACCTTGACCTAGTACGTGCCCGACTCCATTGTATCCTCCTTGTTCTTCATCTCCTGTTGCTAATAATGCAATGTTTGGCTTGTTTTCCATCTTTGAAAGTTCTTTAACTAATACCATAAGGATGGCTAGTGGTCCTTTGTCATCTAACACGCCTCTTCCATGCATTAAATTACCGTCTATTTGGGGTGTGAACAAATTCTCTATGGCTGGAACTACGTCAAAGTGAGCGTTTAATAGAATGGTTGGAGTGGTAGTTTCGTATGTACTGATTAAAACACTTGGTATGTCGTTTTTTTCAAATCTTTTA
>CAYNLP010000011.1:0-2671 GCA_964398115.1 uncultured Methanosarcinales archaeon
CTGTCTCTAAACTTGCACCCCAATAACTCGCCATATTTATGGCACTGTCAACAGTGACCTTCGCACCCAGGATAACTAGGGCTAGAGAACCCAAGAACTTCATAACAGTGGCAATTCCCGTCGTCCAAACATCTTCTTCAATCTCTCTCCTCGCTTCCTCCTCTTCCTCTTCTACAATTTTCTGGATGATTCCTTTTTTGTTCAAAAAGTAAATACTACCTGCATACGCCGCTATCAATATGAATCCATGAATTATTGTAAGTTCGGAAGTAAATACTATGATAGAAGTTAGAGCGATACAAATCGCTAAAATTTTCAACAAGCTCATCTCGTCTTTTCTTTTAACTTCTAAAACTCCTGCCGCAAGAATTGAAATCCCTAATATTAGGGTCATGTTGATAAAACTAGCTCCAAACAAGTTGCCAACGGATAGAGCAGATGCTTGGCTCGCGCTGGAAATAATGGCAGTGACTATCTCTGGCAAGCCAGTGCTCACACTCATTATTAGGAATCCAACTACGAAATTTGAAACGTTTAAGATCTCGGCGAGTTCAATCGCGTAACGGACGGTTTTATCACCCGCTAGCCAAAGCAGGGCTAAGCCTGAAATGAGAATTGATATTTGTGTGAATAAATCAACCATGTTTTTGTTTTCTCCAAAGTGAGTATTTAAACCTGACGCAACCACTATTTATTTTCCATATAGACAATAAAAGTGGTGGGAAGCATAACCTTTATAAAACACTCCCTTTTCCCAACGCTATAACCCGCTAAGACTACCTTTGGTAGGAGGGACACAATGGATAAAGAAGAAATACAAGAATACGTAGAAAAGGCGAAATCTGAAAGTCCACAACGTAACTTTAGACAAACAGTCGAATTTATCATAAATCTAAAAGACCTAAACATGAAAGACCCGGACGACCAAGTAGACTTCTTCGTCCGACTACCAAATGACATGGATATGGAAAGAAAAATCTGCGCATTCGTCGGACCAGAACTAGAAGACGAAGCAGAAGAACACTGCGACGAAGTAATTCCACAATCTAACTTTGACAGTATAGAACCAAAAGAAGCTAAAAACCTAGCCAAAGAATACGACTACTTCGTAGCACAAGCCAATATAATGCCTAAAGTAGCAAGCACGTTCGGTAAATACCTAGGACCACAAGGAAAAATGCCTAATCCAGACGCCGGAAGTGTAGTTCCACCCAATGCAGACCTAGCACCACTATATGAAAAATTACAAAACACAGTAAGGGTAGAAGCAAAAGACGACCCAGTCGTCCACGTAATAGTAGGAAAAGAAGACCTAGACGACGAAAAACTAGCAGACAACGCATGGTACATATTCGACCAACTAGTACACAAACTACCAAAAGAAAACAACAACATCAAAGACAGCTACATAAAACTAACAATGGGACCACCGGTGAAGATGTCATGAACTACCAACCCAAAGTCAAACAATGGAAAAAAGACGCAGTAGACGAATTCGCCGAGCTAATCGACGATCACAAAGTCGTCGGAATCGTGAACATGAAAAACCTACCAGCACCACAACTACAAGACATTCGAGGCGACCTCAGAGACAAATTCACAATGAAAATGACGAAGATCAGCGTCATGACAAGAGCTATAGAAAAAGCAGACAGCACCAACATCGAAGAACTCGAAAATCACCTGGAAGGCATGCCAGCCATGCTCTTCAGTAACGAAAACCCCTTCAAACTATACCAAATACTAAAAGAAAACAAATCCAGCGCTCCAATCAAAGGAGGACAAGAAGCACCACACGATATCGAAGTTAAAGAAGGACCAACAAGCTTCCCACCCGGGCCAATCATAGGAGAACTAGGAAGGAAAAGTAGCCATCCAAAACGACACAGTCGTAGCAGAAGAAGGAGAAGAAGTAAGCGCAGAACTCGCCAACATACTAACCAGACTAGGAATCGAACCAATGGAAGTAGGACTCGACCTAGTAGCAGTATGGGAAGACGGCGAAGTAATCACAGACGACGTGCTAGACATAGACACAGAACAATACACACAAAACTTCAAAACAGCGGCAAGCGAAGCATTCAACCTCGCAGTCAACGCAGGATTTGCCACAACAGAAACAATCAAAACCATGGTTACCAAAGCACACAACGACGCACTCGGTTTGGTAAGAGAAGAAGACATCCTCACCGACGAAACAGTAGAAGAAATACTGAACAAAGCAGAAGGACAAATGCAAGCTTTAGAAGAAAAACTCGACCTTGAAGGAAGCCTACAAGAACTCGCGGAAGAAGTAAAAGAAGAAAGCGAGGACAATGAAGAACAAACAGAAGAATCTGAAGAAGATGAAAACGATGAAGATGATGAAAAAGAGCAAGAAACCAAAGACGAATCAGAAGACGAGTCTGAAGATAAAACAGAACAAGATGAATCTGGCGAAGAAGAAAAGGAAAGTTAATATGAAGACAACCTATTCAAAATCAACAGGAGGTAGATAAAATGGAATACGTATACGCTGCAATGTTGCTTCACAAAACTGGTCAAGACGTCACTGAAGAATCAGTCACTGACGTCCTAGAAGCCGCAGGTGCAAGTCCAGACGAAGGCAGAGTAAAAGCCTTAGTCGCTGCACTAGACGGCGTTGACATAGACGAAGCAATAGAGCAGGCGG
>CAYNLP010000011.1:2681-19834 GCA_964398115.1 uncultured Methanosarcinales archaeon
CGCCCCAGCAGCTCCAAGCGGAGGATCCAGCGGAGGCGCCCCAAGCGGCGACGAAGCAGAAGAAGGAGAATCCGACGAAGCTGAATCCGACGAAAGCGGCGAGCCGGAAGAAGAGGACGACGTCTCTGAAGAAGAGGCGGCTGAAGGCCTCGGAAACCTGTTCGAATAAAAAACCAACTTTTATTTTTTCCCTTTAATTTATTAAGAACAAAGGCAAGGTGACAATGGCAGAAGAAAATCCAGACTTGGTCAAACAACTAAAACAAGTAAACGACGAAGTCGACAAAATAAAAGACGAACTTGACGAGCTACACGAAGAAAAAGAAACAGCTTATCAAAAACGAGAAGAAATAGGTAACAAGATAGCCAACAAGATAAACACCCTAACCAACTACAAAGAAGAACGAAACAAACGCACCGACAAAGTACAAGAATACAAAGATAAAAGAGACAAACTAAACGACGAAATAGCAAGTGAAATTGAAAAAATAAAAGACATGAAGAAAAAACACAAACAACTCCTTTCTCAAAAAGATATCAACAAATCACCCGAAAGTATCAAAAACCAAATACAAAACCTAGAGTTTAAAATGCAAACTGAGCCAATGAGCTTCGACAAAGAAAAACAAATGAACAGACAAATCAAAGAACTAAAACAACAACTAGACGAAATGGAAGAAGTAGAAAAACTCGGAAACAAAATCGACAAGAAAAGCAAACACATCGACAAACTCAAATCAAAAGCCAACAAATACCACAACAAAATGCAACAACTCGCAGAGGAAAGCCAAGACTACCACGAAAAAATGCTCGACCAAAGCGAAATAGTAGATGAACTCAGAGAAAAAGAAGACAAAGCACAAGAAAAATTCACAGAGAAAAAAGAAGAATACAAAAAACTCAGACAAAAACTTGACCAAAAACTTGACCAACTGCACAACATAAAAGACGAACTAGGAATAGAAACCAAGACAGAAAGCCCAACCGTCAGTGAAGAACAAAAAATGGACTTAAAAGAAAGAGAAAAACAAGTACAACAAAAAATTAAACAAGGCGAAACCTTAACCACAGAAGACCTAATGGTAATGCAACAATCAGACATAAGCGAAGAAGAAGTACAAGCCGTAGCAGAAAACAGTAAAGAATAAATAACACAAGACTTTTTTCTATAACAAAATGTCAATAGACGACAACCTAGAAGAAATTGAAAACCAGTATCCAAAACCTCCAATAAGAGAAAGATTAACACCATACATTGCGGCAGGCATGCTAACCGGAGGCCTCCTCTGGTCAATGGGCGAAACATATGACCTATATAAACAAAAAGCAAACGAAACAGTCAGAGTAATAGCCAACCTAGATGAATACCTTATAAAACAAAGATAAACTTTTATAACAAACATAAATTTCTCCAACAAAAAATGTTATACATCATAGGAATAGGACTAAACGACGAAAAAGACATCACTGTGAAAGGACTAGAAGCTATAAAAAATTGTGACAAAATATATCTAGAAACGTACACGTCAAAACTTCAATGCAGCGTGGAAGAACTAGAAAAATTCTACGAAAATGACATTATCAAAGCAGACAGAAAACTCGTAGAGCAAAGCGGAGAAATATTAGAAAAAGCACAAAAACAACATGTAGCACTACTCGTAATGGGAGACATATTCTCAGCCACAACACACTTCCAAATATACAAAGAAGCAAAAGAAAAAAATATAGATGTAAAAACGATAAACAACGCATCAATACTAAACGCTGTAGGCCAAACGGGGTTACAACTATACAAGTTCGGAAGAACAGCAAGCATACCATTCCACAACAAAGACGTAACTGCACCTTATGAAGTATATAAAAACAACCAAAAAATTGGATTACACACCTTATTCTTACTCGACTTGAAACCAGATGAAGAAGAATACATGACCATAGGAGAAGCCATACAATACTTGTTAAGAGTGAGCGAAGAAGACTTCACCCGACAAACACTTTGTATAGGATGCGCACGTCTCGGAAGCAACGACGCAACTATAAAAGCAGGGAATGCGGAAGAGTTAGAAAATGAAGATTTTGGAATGCCACCATATAGCCTGATAATACCCGGAGAAATGCACTTTTTAGAAGAAGAAGCACTACAGCTATGGCAGTGATACTACCGACGTGAGACAATTCGAAACCTTTATATACACTCTGCGGTTATTTTCAAACCATGGTGGGAAAGAAAGGGATGTCGCCCATAATCGCCACTATTCTCCTCATAGCATTCGCTGTAGCGTTGGGCGCGATGATAATGACATGGGGTAGTACCATAGTGGCAGGCGATCAACTTGCTAACGTTTGTGAACAAGCCAAAATAGAGATGCGAGGACAGCTCTGCTATAAAAACGGTAACGTAAAAATAGATGTGAAGAATTCTGGAACCGAAACCATCCAATCTTTGATTCTTGAAATAAAAGGAGAAGAATATGACCAACAGTATGAGCTTAAACAAAAACTAGATCCTCAAGGAGCAATGAGTCAAGAAGTACCGGCGAGTAGAACAACCAATCCAGTAGTTTTATTGATACCCAAGGTTAAACTGGATGAAGAAAATCAAGCATGTCCACAACCAGCATTTAACAAATCAGGACTTCCACCGTGTGTACAATGAGGATAAGCTTAGACCTTGAAGAAAGCGTTGAAAAAAACGCTGAGAAATACTTCGAAAAAGCAAAAAAGGCAAGAAAGAAACTAGAAGGTGCAAAAGAAGCATTAGAGGAAAGTAAACGTAAATTAGAACAAGTGAAACAAGAAGAAATAGAAAAACCCACCAAGGTTGAAGATCGTAAAAAGCGAGAAAAAGAATGGTATGAAAAATACCACTGGTTCTATTCAAGTGATGACTTCCTAGTAATAGGGGGACGAGATGCTTCAACCAACGAACACGTTATTAAAAAACACGCACAAACCGGCGACTTAGTATTCCACACAGACATGAGTGGATCTCCTTTTGTAGTAGTAAAAGCCGAAGGAAAAGAAATTCCAGAACAAACCAAAAAAGAAGCCGCACAATTCACACTCGCCTACAGCAAAGCGTGGAAACAAGGCCTACAAACAGCAGACGTCTTCTATGTCAAACCAGACCAAGTAAGTAAAGAAGCAAAAGCAGGAGAATACCTCGGCAAAGGAGCATTCATGATATACGGAGACACCAACTACGTCGATGTCGAGATAAGCTTTGCAGTAGGTCTCTACAAAGAAAGTGAAGATGACCCTGGGAAAGCAATGGGAGGACCAACTAGTGCTGTGAAAAAACAATGCAACAAATACGTGGAAATAAAACAAGGAAGGAAAAAAACCTCAGACGTGGCAAAATATATTAAGAAAAAAATCAACGCCGACCTAGATGACATAATAAGAATACTACCAGCAGGCGGAGTAGAAGTAAAATAATTTCAAAGAAAACTTGTCAAATGACAAAATGGGGATTTTCCAACAAGCATACACAAGCGCTGTAACCAAAGCGTCTGAGTGGAGCACACAACTAGTTGATATGCTACCCAATATAGTACTAGCTGTAATAATACTAATAATATTCTACTTCATCGCAAAATACGCAAAGAAAGGCGTACAAAGAGCCGGCCGCAACTTAAGTGATAACCAAGCCTTGAACAAACTCTTAGGAACCATAACCTATGTAGTCATAATATTCTTCGGCCTCTTCATCGCCCTAGGAGTAATGAATCTCGACAAAGCAGTCACCTCACTCCTCGCAGGAGCAGGAATAGTCGGCCTCGCATTAGGATTCGCATTCCAAGACATAGCCGCAAACTTCATATCAGGTGTGATAATTGCGATAACGAGGCCTTTCAAAATAGGAGACGTTGTAGAAAGCAATAGTTACCAAGGAACGATAAGAAAGATAAACTTGAGAAGCACAGAGATAGAAACTTTCCAAGGCAACCAAGTCCTACTACCCAACAAGCAAGTTTTCGGCAATCCATTAATAAACTATAGCGAGAAAGGTGAGAGAAGAGTAGACCTCGAACTCGGAGTGTCCTACGAAGATAACTTAGAAAAAGTGAAAGAAGTAGCTATAAACACAATAGAAGATTTAGATTTTGTCGAAGAAGACAGAGGAGTAGAACTCTTCTACACCGAATTCGGCGGGAGCAGCATAAAATTCTCACTCCGCTTCTGGATCAACTACGCACAAAAACAAGCCAGTTTCCTAGACTCCAAGAGTCAAGCCATAATGGCAATAAAGCAAGCATTCAACGAGAACGACATAGAAATCCCATACCCGATAACCACACTAGACTTCGGAGAATTCGACATACCAGAAATATTCGGAGAATGAATAGAGTATGGAAATAACATCAACTCACATCTCTCAAAGTAAAAAAATGTAGGTTTGGGCAAATACTGAAAGAGAGATGCAACAACAAGCTATACACGATAAAAAAATCTCAATACTTTGCAAACGAAATTAGAAAATTAATTCTTAATCAATTCTTCAACTTCTTCTTCTAATTCTCTCGCGAATTCGTCGAATTCTTCATCCCACTCTTCCAGTTTTTGCGGGCTGACATCTACGGTTAAACTCTCATCTTCGATCTCGATAATAACCAAACAGTCTTTTTCTCCTTCAGCCAATATAGTTTTAGGACCAACCCGGATGTTTTCTAAACCTTGTTCTTTCAAAACACTCGCTTTTTCCTTCAACCTTTCCCAAATCTCTACATATTCTTCTTTTAAACTTTTGATCCTTTCAGTACTAATATCATGTTCTTCAGCTAATTCTAACACTTTGCTGACATCATGATCCCACTCTTTTCTATCAAACTCTACTTCGGAATCTACTGCTCTTAAAATCTTAAAAGCTTCCTTTTGTAACTCTTTGTAACTTTCGCCGAAACTTTTCAATTCCTCTTTTAAACCCATAGAAAACATTCATATTTTAGAGATTTATTTAACCTTTCGGGTTAGAGCACTAGTATAAGCTTGTAAAGAATTAACCACATCTTCATAATCTGAAACTCCCTTACTAAATTCCAAAACGGCAAGGTCCTCCCTCACTTGCAAGTCTACATAATCAAAACCATTCTGAGTTAAGAATTTACCAAGTGTAAGAACTTCACTGCCATTCGATTTATCTTTATAGAAATCCGCGGAATAAGTAACTGACAAGTCACCATCTTTTAATCGAGCATCTGGAAAAGCTACATCTAGTTTATTCACGTCCATGTCAGGATGAAAAATTAAACCTCCTTGATCAAAAATGAAGGGAGTGAAAGGAACATCTCTTAACTTGTCATCCAAAACTTCTTTATCTTTTTCTAGGTCTGACATGACTTCTGAAAAAGAGTTTATGACTTAAAATATTTTTATTCTGTTGCGCAATCTTTAAATACTAATTTCTGAAGAACATATTATTAAAAAGAGGTGACCATGGAAAACGTCTTCTTACTCTTAGGGATTGCGATAATCGCGGCAAGTTTTATAGGATACTTCTCCCGTCTATTTAAACAACCACTAGTACTAGCTTATATCATAACAGGATTTCTCTTAGGACCAGCAGTTTTTGGACTTATAAGCGATGAGGATCCTGTCCTACTTTTATCTGAGATGGGAATAACCTTCCTACTATTCACAGTGGGGCTTCACTTAGACCTAGATAACTTGAAAGAACTAGGGCTGGTTTCATTAATAACAGGAATAGGACAAGTAGCAGTTTTAGGATTATCAGGTTTCGTCATAAGCACTTACTTCGGTTTTTCACCCTTATCCAGCTTCTACATTGGAGTCAGCTTAGCTTTTAGCAGCACTATCATCATAGTGAAGATGTTGAGTGAACACAACGACTTAAGCAGCTTACATGGGAGGATATCTGTAGGTTTCCTCTTAGTACAGGATTTCCTTGCTATACTAGCCCTTGTGATGGTAGCAGGAATGCAAGGAGGAAAGGGGTTAGTGACAGGGTTAAGCGTCACCCTCCTTAAGGCTGCACTTTTGATAATCGCCGTCAGTGTCTTCACAATATACTTACTTAAGCCCATATTTGACCGACTGGCTAAAAATCAAGAACTACTATTCATGTCAAGCATCAGCTACTGTTTCCTACTAGCCATAGCTTCAGACTTCATGGGATTAAGCATTGAAATAGGAGCTTTTCTCGCTGGACTTTCATTAGGAACTTTACCATATCATATACAAATAGATCATAAGATAGAACCATTAAGAGACTTCTTCGTAGTAATATTCTTTATAACTCTAGGAACAGAAATGAGTTTCTCTCTTACAGGAGAATTAGTAGCTCCTCTAATAGCACTATCTTTTCTAGTCCTCGTAGGAACTCCTCTGATAATATTAATACTTATGGGAGCGCTAGGGTATAAGAAAAAAACAAGTTTCCTCACCGGCTTGACAGTAGCTCAGATAAGCGAATTCAGCCTAGTACTTGTAGCGCTCGGGAAAGAAGTAGGTCATATAGGAAGTGAAGTAGTAAGCTTAGTAACAGGAGTAGGAGTTATAACCATAACGGTATCAGCTTATATGATAAAGTACAGCCACAAAATCTATTATCACCTGCAAGGATACCTAGGTTTTTTCGAAAGAGAAACAGAACTTGAAATCGATCATTCAGAACAAGACTTTGAAGATCACATCATAGTAGTCGGCTACCACAGAGTGGGTTTCGGAATTGTTAACAAACTTGCAGAGATGGATCAAGAAACTCTCGTGGTGGACTTCGATCCAGATATTATTAAACACCTACGAGAAAAAGGCATACCTTGCATTTACGGAGACATAGGTGATCCACAAGTAATTGAAGAAGTAGACTTGGAAAAAGCAGAGATGGTTATAAGCACAGCTCCAGACATGGAAGACAACCTGCAACTCATGAAAAAAGCGAAAGAAGTAAACCCAAGTATTATCGTCATAATAGTGGCGGAACAAGTAGAAGACGCATTAGAACTATATGACGAAGGAGCCGACTACGTAGTCCTACCACACTTGTTAGGAGGAGAACACGCAAGTCTCTTATTGGAAGACATGACAGAAGATGTTGACAACTTAATTGAGAAAAAACTCGAACACATTGATGAGTTGAGAGAACGGCAAGAAATTCATCCTCATCACGGACACAGCCAACGAGGGATTTGACCGAAAGTAATTTAAAAATATAAAGGGAGAAAGTAACAGATGGTACTAGGAATAAAAGATCGCAGTAAAAAACTCGTAAAATACGGCTTTATCAAAGATTCTGCCAAGGATAAGTATGAATACGATGAAACTAAAGGCTACTATGTAAGGAAAGAAGGTGATCCAGAAAACTACGATCCGAGCCACGCCGATGAGGAAAGACATGAAGAAAGCCCTGTCCTTCCAGGATTCTTCGGACCAAACGTTGAATACGTCAAAACAGGATACCCCGACACTCCTAAAAAATACAGGCTGATATACAAAAGTCCAAGTGCAAGCCTAGAAGAAAGCTACTACTGGATTCTCGACAGTTTCAGAAGAGACCTAGGATTTCCACACTTCAAGAAAATAACTGACATTTTCAGCGCGAGCGAACAAAGCAGTATGTGGGGACAAGCACAACAAAGACTCGGCCTACAGCAGGATAGAGCAAGAGAATACATGGCCACAATAGGAAAAATGACAAAAGACCTCTTCCAACTCGTTAGAGAATTAAGAATAATAGAAGAAAGACTTGAACTATATCAGAAAGCACCAAAGAGTCATAGCGCAGACGTCAGCCTCAAAGGACTATATATCGACATGGTAGAAGGAGGAGCGAAAAACCCAAGCTCGGTATACGGAATAGCACAGCAAGTAGGATTTACAAGTCTACCCGATCTTTTCTTCAACACACATATACATGACAAATCCAAAGTGGATGAAAAAGTAGACAATATGAAATACAATACGCAAGTGAAAAACGTGTTGAAAAGAAAACTATACAGCTTCTTAAACTGGAAAGAAAGAACACATGACGAACTCAAAAGTAGATTCAAATTCACACTACGCTATTTAAGACAACATTGGGGCACAATAAAAATGTATATGAACTGGGTCAAGCCATATATGAAAAACGTTCAAAGAATGAGAATGAGCGAAGAACACATGGAAGATGAAGAAATAATAAGCAGTTTCGAAACAAGCATTACCGAAGTAGAAGTCCTAGCAATGCAACCCAAGAAGAAAGGAATACACCCGTGCGTATTGATAAGCATGAGATACACCACCCAACCAGAGATGAACTACAGCCAAGAACAATACCAACACAGAGGACCACTCCACATAGGACAGGTAGAGTTCCACCTACGAGCTTATGGATGGACAGAGCACGATATTGAAATGTTCCAAAAGCTAAAGAGAGATGAAGACATGGAACTCATAAAAATAATTGACGATAGCGTAGCCGCAGCTATGGACGCTTTAGGAGATGACCTTTACAAATATTTAGACAAGGCAGATGAAAAACTAGAAAAATACGGTATAGAATGGGGAGAAGAAGAGGAAGAAGAAAGGCCGGAAGGAGGATTTGGGGACGTAGCCAAACCTTTCACAAGCATTTTCGGAGGTTTTAAAGAATTATTCGGAGCGTTCGGAGTGCAAAAAATGTTTGAAAGCAAAAGCGAAGGTACAAATAGACCTTCACTATCCACAAAGAAAGACATTGCCCACGACGTGTTTGCACCAATGTGGATAACCTACAAGAATTACAAGAAAAGTCATGGAATGCTAGCTTGGTAAAAATTATAAACTAGAACGTCTTATTCTACCAATATGGTCAGGCAAGATCATGAAAGACGATTACATCTTCTAGAAAGATTACAGGAAGAAAAAGAAAAGACAGAGGAAGAACTGCAACAACTTGAAGAAGAAAAGAAGGAAGAACTGGAAAATATAGAAGATCAATTAGAAAACTTGATAGTAGAATTAATGGAGACTGAAGAAGAAATAATTCTTTCTCGAGAAGAAGATGAAGAAACTGAAGAAGACGAGTCAGATGAATCCGAAGAAGAGCCTGAAAGTTTGGAAGAAACAATACAAACCCAAAGGAGTCAACAGCAAAGAAGAGAAGGCGGGCCAGTGTATGAGATGAACACTAGCGAAGTTGAAGAAATGGTTCAAAACTTGGGCGACGTATACGATAATGTCAGACAAGCAGTAGAAGGAGAAGCAGACGAATTCCACGTAGACAGGGCAAGACAAATGATATATGAACTCACAAACGCTCCTGCAGAAGCACAGCAATTCAGTGATGAAGCCCAACAAGCCATCGCGGAGGATCAAGAAGACCAACAATACATGCAACGACTAAACACCTTAATAGAAACTTTTGAACAAGGAACAGAAAAAGGAATGTACCAAAGCAATAACAATCAACCTGACCACACATAAAAGTATATAAACTAATTCTAACATTTAAGAAAAAAAGAGGATGAAATTTAACCAAAGCTACTATCACAGCATGGACCGAGGATACCATATAGAAGAAGGAGAACAAAGCAGCGACGACCTCGATCCAAATCCCCACGGGGCGATGTCAGAAAGTAGCTACGGAGTAGACGAGATAGGATTTGGCAGTAATCCTTTCCAAAGACCAATAGAAGCAGTAAACGCCAGGTTAAAACAAGGAGTCGGATACATCGACATACCATTCTTCGGACAAGGAAAAGGAAACAAAGAAAGATACACGCCAGAAAGTATTTCTAAAAAAGAAAGAAGAGACATCCGAGAACTCGCAGAGATAAACGAAGCAAAGATAAGCACACACGCCAGCACAAACATACAAGGACTAGCAGGACTAAGCCAAGGAGGATTCAACGAACAACAAAGAGAAAACACATTAAAAGAAATAAAGAAAGCAATAGACTTCGCAAGCGACATACAAGGCGGACCAGTAGTGTTCCACACAGGAGAATGGCCTAGACCATTTTCAGAAGCGAAATGGAACAAAGACAAAATGTTCGAAAACTATCCCGAAGAAGAAAACCAAGCCACACTACACATGGTAGACAAAAGAACAGGAGAAGTGAAAGGAACAGTAAGAAAAAGCGACACATTATACGCTCCAAAATACGCGACTGATGAAGAAGGAAACATTATTGATATAGAAGGAAACCCAATAGACCCAAGCGATCCTGAACAACTCTTCTACGCCAAGCCCAAATTCAACGAAGAAGGCGAGCCAGAACTAGAAAGGTTAAAATGGAAAGATATAGAGCAAAGGGCTAAAGAAAGAGGAATAAAACCAGAAGAAGAATTCTTCAGAATAAACAAACAACAACAACTACTACAATCAGAAGGTCTCCAAGCACACTACCTAGGTAACTACGATGAACTAAGAGAACAAAGAGAAGCAATAAATGAAGCACTAGAATTTTATGAACAATTAGAAGATAGCATGCCAGAAGAAGAGAAATGGAAAATAATGAAAGAAAGATCGAAAATGCCAAGAGGACTTCAAGACTTAGGAATTTCAACTTCTACGGAAAGAAAAGAACCATCCGAGATTTTACAACAAGCAAAGGAAAGAATTGATCAGCAACTGGCTCATAGAGAAGAAACCGCGACTAGCTATAAAATGCAAGCAGAAAGAGCAAGAGAAGATTTTGAAAACATAGAGCCTATAGCAGATTATGGTTTAGAAAAAAGTGCAGATACTGTGGCGAGAGCGGCAAGGTATGCATGGCAAAAGACCAGGCAGAACAATCCTGAAAGGCCGATATATGTGAGTCCTGAAAGTTTCATGCCTGAACAATATGGAAGTCATCCTGATGAGATTAGAGAATTGATAGATCAGTCAAGAGAACAATTCGTGGATGAGATGAAAGATACGTTTGGTGAAGCAAAAGCGAAAGAACTCGCGAACGAGCATATAAAGGGCACGTTAGACGTTGGACACTTTAACATGTGGAGGCAACATTTTGATCCTGAAGGTAAGGATTTAAGCCCTGAACAAAAAGAGAAAGAATTTAACAAATGGTATCTAGAGCAAGTTGAAGATTTGGTTAAAAGCGGTAAGATAGGTCAAGTTCACATAACGGATAACATGGGATTTGACGATGAGCATTTAAGTCCGGGAGAAGGAACAGTACCAATTGATGAAGTTATGGACATAATTGAAGAAGCTGACATGGATGACATAATCGTAGAAGCAGGAAGTTTCAATCCAGTAGATGTGGTGGAAGACACTTTCAGCTACTTTGGAAGCCCGATATACGATGTGGCCAAAGGAGGGGGTGGAGGTAGAGGTGCAGGATTCCAACAAGTACATCAACAACATTTCGGCTACAATGCTCCGCCCTTCTATGTAGTGGGAGCATACGCACCAAGTAACGAGTGGAAACTGTGGAGTGAGGTGCAACTTGAATGACGTTGCGAGATGCCATGGCAGGTTTAGAAATGAAAGTAAGCGAAAACGTTACCTATGATCAAATACACAACGCACACCTGGGATTGCAACAATACGTTACAAGTTATCAAATTTCCGACCTTTGGAGTAAAACACGGTTGGAATGATGGATCGAATTAATCATTTCAAAAGGATTAGAGAAAGATATGACGAAATTTTTCAAGACAAAGTAAAGGATGGAGAGGTGCCCATGCGTAGCACCGATTACGGCTTCTTCGGCACCGCCTCTATATTCAATATTTTCGAATTCTTCCAGAAAATAAATTTAGAAAAATATGACAAATTCATTGATCTTGGAAGCGGAGATGGCCGCGTCGTACTCTTAGCTTCTCTTTTTACAGAAGCTGAAGGTGTTGAAGGGGATGAAAAATTAGTTAAGAAGAGTGAAGAAATACGTGATGAATTAGGTTTACAAGCAGAATTCCACTGTAAAGACTTCATGAATCACAACTTCTCAGATTACGACCTAATATTCATATATCCAGACAAAGCTTTCTTCAGATCACTAGAAGAGAAAATAGCACGTGAAGTCGAGGGAGAAGTTTTTGTTTACAACCAAGTTTACCAACCGAGAAAGTTGAAAAAAGGTAAAACTGTTTGGGTAAATCAAATGCCTATAATTAAATACGAACCCGAAATATGACAAACTTTTTATATCAATAAAGCAGAGTTGAACTAAAGAGGTGGGTTGGAATTGGAGTTTCCTGTTAAGAAACAAAGTTTACAAAACGCAGAAGACTACCCAGATGAAGATATAGACATAGCGTATGACTTTGCTAAAAAAGTTCATGAAGAACTCTCTGGATTTATTAAAGCCTTAGTTCTGTTTGGAAGTGTAGCCAGGAATAAAAGCCCTGCAGATACGAAGAAGAAGAGTGAGTTAGGAGGGAAGATAACTGGTGAAGAAGGTGAAAAATCTGAAAGTAATGATATTGACATTCTGATAATAGTTGATGATGTTAGTTTTAAACTTACTAAAGAACTGGTTCAGACCTATAGATTGATGGTTGAGAGGATGGTGAGACGGGTCAGTGATGACTTACACGTTATAACTTTGAAATTCACAAGCTTTTGGGAGTACGTAAGGTCAGGTGATCCCGTAGCGGTTAATGTTTTAAGAGATGGAGTTCCAATACTTGACACAGGATTTTTCGAACCGTTACAGGCTTTGTTAAGCCAGGGGAGGATAAGGCCTAGTCCGGAAAGTGTTTGGAGTTATTTCAAGAAGGCGCCTAAGAGTTTGCAAAGTAGTAAGTGGCATATCAATCAAGCTGTTATAGATCTTTATTGGGCTGTTATCGACGCTGCTCATGCGGCTTTGATGAAGTTGAATGAGGTTCCTCCTAGCCCTGATCACGTTAGTGAAATGATTGAGAAGAAGCTTGTAAAACCGGGTGTGGTAGATGCTAGATATGCTGAGATAATGCAGAAGTTTTATGATTTAATGAAGGATATAACTCGTGGTGGTAAAAAAATTGATGGTGGTAAGTATGAAGAATTGTATGACGAGGCGAAGGATTTCGTTGACGAGATGGAAGATTTCTTAAATAGTTAGTTTGGGAATTGGTTGTGATAGTGGCATCTGTGAGGGTTGTGACAATGGTATCTTTTAATGTGTGAGAATCCGTAGAAGGGGTTGTATGATGGCTTCATTTTCTCTTCTCGTGGCTTATTATCTCCGTATGGTTTTTTCCATGGTTTCTTTCCGTAAGGGCTTCTTACTAAAATGTAGGGGCTCATAGCTTTTTGATATCTAAATCTTTTAATGGCATTTCGGAACTTGTCTTCTCTCAAGTGCTCATTATGATCGAAGTAATTCGAGTATCTAGGATTTTTTCTAGGAATGTTATCTAAGTGGTAAGCGGCTGTAGCGCTTGCTAAGGTTAAGAGTACTAGTCCGAGGATTATTGTTTTCTTCATCATATTCACCATATCGGGTGTGTCTTGTATATTCCTGGGTATAGTTTGGGTCTGTGAAGGTGGTGGGTTATTGTAAATCTTGGTCTTGTATACCATCCTTTTCTGGGATGGTAGTCGGGAGCTCCTTTGTATACGTGGTAGATTGAATGTCTGTCGTATATTTGGGTGTCGCCCAAGTGAGTCGTGTCGTATGTTGAGTATCTCTTATAAAATACTCCTTCGTCTGGGAGCACGCCATATACAGGGGTTTGGTATGCGCTTACTACTGGTATGGCGATTATTAGTAGTGTTAGGAGGTAGTTTATTATTTTATATTTCACACTAAAAACCTCTTAGTTGTTACTAAAGAGTAGTATAACTTGTATTTAAAGTTTTGGGTTTTTAAGAATCAGACATCAAATCCTTCAAACTAGTACCCTCATCCACCCCATCGATATCAACATCAGTATAAATATCCGAAGGAGTCTCCCCCTCACCATCATCAGAGGTAGCTTCCTCTAAATTTTCCCTATACTCCTTATCAACCTTTTTACCCGTACTGCTAATATCCTCAGCCATCTCCCTAGCATGAGACTCAGAATGAGCAATACCACCTTTCAACAACTTCTCTGCTAATTCATCAACATCCTCTGCCATGAAAACCACCTAAACGAAAACGATATATAAATTTATTCCTCATACTCTCTTTCACTCACCATAACCAAACCAATGAAGAAATAAATCAAATAAATGATTAACGGGATATAATACATTATAACCCACGGCCACAACGCCAAATCCAAGAACACCATAGGAGTCGCAGCAAAAACCGAAGTCTTCAAAGAATTCTGAATAGTAACCTTATTCTTACTAGATATAAAGAACACCCAACCCAAAACCGCAAACAAAGCCATAAAAAAGAAATCCTTAATCAAAAATAAAATAGTAACCCAAAAGATTATAGCAGGCAACACGAAAATTACCACCTTACTATACAAATTAGTACTCTTATCACTCTTAACACTCCTATAATCCTCGAAAACAGCCTGTTCCTCCCCAAAAAAGATAAACTTGTTATACATCACACGATCATCAGTAACCAAAATGAATTCATCAGTTAAGTTCCCCCTAGAAAAATCAACTTCAACCTGAGGCTTTTTCAAAATAGTTATAGATTCATCCAAACTAGCCTCAACATCAACGCTGAAATTGCCAAAAGCTGACAACTCCTTCTGCAAACTACTCTGATAACCTGCCAGAGAAGGAATCATCAAAACAACAGAGAACAAGACTGACAACAAAACAACGAAGAAAAAATACTTGACAAGATCAAAAAACGGTCTTTGAGCAACTTTCCTATGCTTATTAGGATTTAAGCTATACCAGATAAGCTTAAAATACTCCTTTAACCTCATACCCCTCTAATTATCTTCACTCATATATAAAACCTTATGATTTCAGAACAGCGCCCTTATCCGCTCTAACCACAACCTCCATACCATCCTCCAACCTTTCAGTAACGCTTCTAACATCCACCAAGACAGGAATCTCTTTTTCATTAGCCTTTTCAATAACTTTTTTATCATAATTACTACTCGCCACAAGAACAGCACCAGCTTTGTCAAAAAATTCCTCATAACCACTGTCCAACTTGAAAAAGACAGCAATATCCCCTTCTTCAATTTTAGAAGCTTCCGAAGGCGACCTACAAATCTTAACCTTACCCTCAACCTTTCCTTTGCTAAACGGATATCCTTTAACCAAAACCTCACCCATTTTTATAACTCGCAAAGTATTTGTAGATCCGGGCACCCCAACAGGCGTCCCTGCAACTGAAACAATGCTGTCCCCTGGCTCTGCAAATCCTAATTTTTTTACCACTTCAGAAGCGTTTTCAAACAAACCTTCTATTGTATCAGCTTCTTCTTTCAAAACAGGTTGTACTCCCCACATCATATGACATTGACGTACAACCCTCTTCCGAGGAGAAACCACCACTATAGGAACCTTAGGCCTGAACGCGCTCACATTTCTAGCCGTATGACCTGAATTACTAAAAGCTACGATGCATTCCGCATTTACGTTATAAGCTGTGTCAACCACTGCATGACATACAGAAGTAGTGACGTGACCTCTTGCGTCAAAATTTAAGTTGTAAAAAGCTTTTTGATAATCAATATCTCTTTCAGCAGATTTTATAGTACTTGCCATAGCCTTAACAGACTCTACAGGATAATCTCCCGTAGCGGTTTCTCCAGAAAGCATGACACAAGTCGTTCCCTGTCGTACAGCGTTATAAACATCACTCACCTCAGCCCTAGTAGGGGTAGGATTTTTTCTCATACTGTCTAACATTTCCGTAGCTGTAATAACCGTCTTTCTAGCCTCTAAAGCTCTATCTATTAATCTCTGCTGAGCGCCAGGAACAGAACTATAAGGTATTTCAACTCCTAAGTCTCCACGAGCAATCATTAAACCATCTGATAAGTCAAGAATTTCAGCCATGTTATTAACGCCCTCTTTATTCTCAATCTTAGAAATTATCTTAATATCTTCACCACCATTCTCATCGATAAAACTTCTCGCTTTCACTACATTCTCTGCATTCCGAACGAAACTCAACGCAATGAAATCAGCGCCTTTCTCAATAGCAAACTTGATATCTTCTTTATCCTTTCTCGAAAGCGTGGGAAGTCTAATTTCAGCATTAGGCACATTAACACCTTTTCTACTTTCTAATTCACCGTTTGTCAACACCTTAGTTTTTAAACGACTATCAAAAATTTCAACAACCTCTAACTCTATAGATCCATCATCAATGAGTATCTTCTGACCTTCTTCCACATCTTCAGTTAAATAATCATACGTAACATAAATCTCCTCACTAGTACATCTTTCACCCTCTAAAACAGCAGCTTTACTGTCACAAATCAAATCTACAAAATCACCTTTTTCTAATTCAATAAATGCTTCTTCATCTTCATCATATCCTTCTACAAAACCCGTCCGGATTTCAGGTCCTTTAGTATCAGCTAATAAAGGAATGAATTTATCTTCCTCTTTACGAGTCTTTTTTAACAAATTAATCGTTTTTTCATGCTGTTCCTTATTGCTATGAGAAAAATTTAGACGTGCAACATCCATACCTTCTTTCATCATATCTGCTAACACATATCTATCATTCGTAGATGGTCCCAAAGTACAAATTATTTTCGTCTGTTTCATCGTGTTTCACGAAAACATTCATTTTTTATAAATCATGTCTTACAAAAAAAGATGTAATCATGCTTATCTTCAACTTTCTCATCTACAATAAACTCCTCGTTTAACAACTCTATTAACCTCTCCACTTTTTCTTCATTGATACCTTTCTTTAAAACAGTGATTACAAAATTATCTTTTCCCACTCTCTTCATCTCTCTAATTGCTTTGTTTGAATTCTGAAAATTATGAATTGCACTGACACAGAGGACTATATCAAAAATTGAATTTTCAAAAGGTATTCTTTCAGCTTTGGCCTGAACAACATTCCCATTTGCTTTTTTTAATAATTCAAATGAAGGATCTATCCCGTAATAATTACAATCAAAAAAATCTTGTGCTAAACCAGTACCACATCCTACATCTAATAAGTAATCATCCTTTTCCTCACTAATAAAATCAGATATGTGCTTTAACTTCCGTCTTTGCTCCTCTCCATGAAGTTGATTGTAACTACTTGCGATTTGATCATAATAAGTTTCTACCATCATAGTGGAGAAAGTAATGAAGTAATTTAAGCTTTGCTGATAGCAATCTTTATAAACAATCCGCTTATTGTTTTCACTGTTTGGGC
>CAYNLP010000011.1:19844-28280 GCA_964398115.1 uncultured Methanosarcinales archaeon
AACGTTTTTTAAAAATATGCAGTTCCGCAACCTTTATAAGAAACTCGTCGTTTCTCCACGACTGGAGGGCCCGTGGTCTAGTGGCTATGACGTCTCCCCGACACGGAGAAGGTCACCGGTTCGACTCCGGTCGGGCCCACTTTATTAAACATCAACAACTGCTTCTACCACCCACTCATCGTTTTCAACAATCTTCATTTCATCATAAGTAGGTGCTTTAACATCACCTGCGGTTTCGTAATTTAATATGTCATCACCCATGCAAGTTGCTGTGAGGACATAAGAGTCTTTATTTTCTGAAATCTTTAAATCCTTAAATTCAGATATGAAAATGTTATCCACATCCCTAATGAACAAAATCTCATCCAAGAAATCATATAGTAAACTCTCTAACTTATCACTCTCCACCTTGATTTCTATGCTTTTGACCTTCTTAACTTCATCCACGTCTACCATGATGTTCGTCATTGCCAAACCAGCATTTGCAAAAGCTTCCTCTAATGACTTACCATAAGCTTTGAATTGCTCTTCAGACGTGTGATCCATATATTCAAAACGCATTTTAAGAAGAAATACACAGTTAGGTTTTAAAAAAGGTCTGTGCAATCCATCTTATAACCACAATTAGGACATTTAACCTTGCAATGACTCTTATACATGTCCATACCACATATTATACAATTAAAATCTGGCATAACAAAGAAGTTCTCAAAACAGTTATTAAAACTTATCGATTCAACCTTTCAATTCCAAAACATTCATAACCCTTTCAATTGCTAGAATGAAAGCTGCAGTTCCTAAATGAACATCGTTGCCCTCCGCCGTTGCATGCACATCTTTAAATGCGTCAACCATTTTATCCTTCAAACGATTTTTAACCTTTTCTTCACTCCACTGATAACCTTGTCTGTTCTGAACCCATTCAAAGTAACTAACCGTTACCCCTCCTGCGTTAGCCAAGATATCCGGAATGCACATTACATCCATTTCATATAAACTTTTTCTAGCCTCTCTAGTAACTGGCCCGTTCGCTAATTCTAAAACGATTTCTGCGTTGACATCTTCTACATTTTCAGAAGTAATTTGATTAGCGAGAGCTGCAGGTACTAGAACGTCACAATCCAGTGTTAACAATTCATTATTGCTTATTTCTTCTCCATCTTCATAGTCTTTTACTCTACCCGTTTCAGCTTTGACCTCATCTACTCTTTGAATGTCCAAACCGTGTTGGTTATAAATTCCGCCTTTACTGTCCGAAACAGCTACGACATCATAACCTGCTTCATCAGCTAACCTAGCCATCACACTACCAGCGTTTCCATAACCTTGGATTGCAACGGTAGGGGTTTCTAAACCTCTTTTCTTCATAGCTTCTTCTAGCACGTAAAAACCGCCTTGTGCCGTGGCTGTACTTCGTCCTTTACTCCCACCTAATTGTAATGGTTTACCAGTTACCACTCCTTCATTTCCAGGGCCGTTATGTCTTTCGTATTCATCGACAATCCAAGCCATTACTTGTTCATTAGTGTAAACATCAGGTGCTGGAATGTCTTTGTCAGGTCCGATAATATCTTGGACTTTTTCGACATATCCTCTTGTTAGATTTTCTTTTTCTTGTACTGAAAGCTTGTTTGGATCAACTTTGATTCCTCCTTTCGCGCCGCCGTAGGGAATGTCAACTACTGCACACTTCCACGTCATCAAAAAACTCAAAGCTTTGACTTCATCCATGTCTACAGAGGGATGATATCTTATACCACCTTTGGTAGGTCCTCTTACACTATTAAATTGTATACGGAAACCGTCAAATGTTTCAACTGATCCATCATCCATACGTACTGGTATAGAAACATGCATTGCCCTTTCAGGCTTCAGGAAAACATCGATAATGTCATTATCCAGCTCAACTTCATGAGCTGCTTCCAAGAACATCTGTTTTGCATTCTCCCAAGCTTCATCTGCCATAGGAGAAAATAAAATTTTACAAATTTTATAAAGTTATTCATCATACGGAATTACTTCCGCATCCTCATCATTATCTCCTCTTATTTTATTCCCGAAAATATCCCTCTCATCCTCGTCTTCTTCCTCTAAAACATTAACATTCTCCTCATCAAACAGTTCAGTTTCATCTTCGTCTTCTTCAAATAAACCTCCAGAAACACCATCATCTTCTGAATTACTGGAATCATCAAACATGTTCATAGGATTACCACTCGACTCTTCCTTTTCTTCTTCAGAACTTTCGGAATCATCGAATATTCCAAACATGCCACCACTTTCATCAACCTCTTCAACATCCAAGTCTTCATCAACCAACTTTTGTAAGAACCTGATTGTCTTTTGAATATCTTCTTTACTATCCTTTGTAGTATCTATTTTAATCTCCATAAAGGTGTTTATCTTGGTTTTTGCTATTAATAGTTTTCCCTCAAATTTCACCGTAAAGATTTAAAACGCAGAACTACTTCGACACAGGTAGGTGAAAGGGACATGGCTAAAGAAAAGATGAAAAAAGTAAACGACTACAAATATGAAGTTGAAAAACAAGGAGATATGAATGTCCCTGCCACTTTCTACATAAATGACAAACTAAGAGATTTAATAGAAGAGAAAACTATACAACAAACGATAAACATGGCCACTTTACCAGGGATTCTAAAACACTCCATAGCTATGCCTGACGCTCATATGGGATACGGCTTTCCAGTAGGTGGAGTAGCAGCATTTGACGCAGAAGAAGGAGTGATAAGCCCAGGAGGGATTGGTTTCGACATTAACTGCGGGATAAGAGTACTAGCATCCAACTTTACTAGGGATGAAGTCTTACCAAAAATACAAGAATTACTACAAGAATTATTTGACAGAATTCCATGCGGAGTTGGAAGAAGTAGCGAATTAAAACTCACAAATGAAGAACTTGAAGAACTTTTAGAGAAAGGACCTGAATGGCTAGTTGAAGAAGGATACGGAAGAGAGGAAGACTTAAAACACTGCGAGGCAAACGGCAGATTAAAACATGCAGACGCGAATAAAGTTTCCAGAAGGGCTAAGAGTAGAGGAAGAAAACAAGTAGGTACTTTAGGAGGAGGAAATCACTTCTTAGAAGTACAATACGTCGATAAAATATTAGATGAAGAAGCAGCACACGCTATGGGGATAAATCAAGAAGGACAAGTACTGATAATGATTCACAGTGGGAGTAGAGGATTAGGACATCAAGTATGTACAGACTATCTTAGAAAAATAGAAGACAGCTTTCCGAACATAATGGGGAACTTGCCAGATAAAGATTTAGCCTACGCTCCTATAAACAGTCAAATGGCAAAAGATTACTTTGGTGCCATGTGTGCAGCAGCTCACTTCGCATGGAGCAACAGACATCTAATGGGACACCATGCTAGGAAAGCTTTTCAGAAAGTACTAGGAGACGACGGTTTATACACAGTTTACGATGTCGCTCACAACATAGCCAAATTAGAAGAGTATGAAATCGATGGTGAAAAGAAGAAAGCCTATGTTCATAGAAAGGGAGCAACACGAGCTTTTCCACCAGGTCATCCAGAAATTCCTGAAGACTACAAAGATGTAGGTCAACCCGTCTTGATACCTGGAAGTATGGGTACAAGCTCTTACATACTTACTGGGACAAGAAAAGGTATGAACGAAAGTTTTGGAAGTACCTGTCATGGAGCAGGTCGAGTCATGAGCCGTAGAGAAGCAACCAGACGATTTGATAAAAAACAAATAGAAGATGAATTAGAACAAGACAGCATTTATGTGAAAAGCGCTTCAAAGAAAGGAGTTACAGAAGAAGCCCCTGGTGCTTACAAAGACGTTGACGAAGTTATAAAAGTTGTAGAAAAAGCCGGTATTGCAAAACCAGCCGTTCAACTAAGACCATTAGGAGTTATCAAAGGTTAATCTCTTAAAACTTCAGCTTCTTCTTTAGTCAAGTCAATTATCTTCGAAGGAGTCCCTTCTATAGGTCCTTCATAAATGCTATAATCACAAGCTTTCTCTAACTGGTCATCCAAATCATCAATCTCCTTCATAAAATTACTACCCGTGACATTTGCAGAAGTGGTGATAACAGGAACTTTCATATCTTCAACTACAGAAGTAAACCAATGATCCGGTCTCCTAACTCCTATAGTGTCAAGTCCAAGATTTGTATTTCGACAGACCGCGTCTTTATTTTCCAAATTCAAGATGAAAGTGTAAGGTCCAGGAAGTTTATCAATCCACTCTTCACTTTTTTCGTTAATCTCACAATTTTCTCTAATCCAATCCATGCTGGGAGCGATAACAGATAAAGGTCTGGAGAATTGTTCCTTTGCTTTTCTCAAGTCTTTAACTAAGTTTCTGTCAGTAGCGTTACAACCTATACCGTAGACTGTATCTGTTGGGTGGATGAAAAGGCAATCTCTAAGTTCTCTGACTATCTTTATTCTTTCTTTTTTAAATTCTTGTTTTGTGATTACCCTCATAAGAAGAGGAGGATGTAGAAGGAGTATAAAAAGTTAATCCCCGCGGATGGTGCCGCGGAGAAATTGGATGTAGTCCTCCTCTTCTGTTGGGTTAATTAAGTTGTGGCGCAAAAGGGTGTTTACTATGTTTTTTGGGTAGACTTTGCGGTTTAGTTCAGAGCAGAGCATAATTTCACCTTCGCAGTTGCTTTTGTAGTTGCTCCTGATGTTGTCTTGACTTGTTCAAACAGTAATTCCTCGATTTCTTCTTGATTGTGCCCATTGGTTGGCATCATTGTAATCACCTTTTGTCTCTTTTTTTTTCACGGAGGTGCTAGCGCGATTATTCTATCCTTGATTTGAGTAGAAATCATTTATAAGGCTCACACGCCTAAATGTCCAGTGTGTCCAGTGCTATTTCTGGTCATAAAGAACTTTAACTTGCTTTTCTAAATCGGAAACAGTGCTGGAATTATCTAAAACGTGATCAAAATCGACTTTTTCCTTCAAAGGATTCCAATACTTTCTATTTTCAACTTCATCTTCTTCGACTATTCTCGAATGAGAAATTTCATCTCTTTCTTTCCATCTTCTATATCGAATACTATCTGAGCATTTAATCCAATATTTATCGTGGGGTATTCCAGCACGTTCAGGGAATTGAAGCATTTCTTCCTGTCGGAAAGATGGTATGACTAGTGATTCATCATAATGGACAATGGCTAGATCAGAGAAATGGTTGTAATTTGACTTTTTCTTTAATAATCTATTTAGTACATCCCCTAAAAGTATTAAATCCGCTCTTTGGTTGGTATTGTAAAAACGTAAGTTATTAGGTAATTTTACATCTATCTCTTCAGAAATTTCACTTCGGAAAGAATCACTCTTTACTAACGGTTTTAGTAAATGTTCGCTCATGGAGATTTTTCTAGCCTTGGTCAATCGTGTTATAATATCTGCAGTAGTGTCTTTTCCACTTGCTGGCTTTCCAGCTATGAAGTGTAATTCCATATTTAGTTAAGAAATATAAATTGTTTTTTATAGGCTTAAGTCAGGAATTATTGACTTACACTTATTTAAAACCCTTCTTCTTACAGTTTTACATGGGAGATTTCATACTGAGTCATGAGGAAAGGAAGAAGATATTTAAGGTTCTTACTGAGGAGAAAGAGTTGAATTTTAACAGTATAAAGGACTATACTGGTTTGCAGAGTAATAAATTGAGTTATCAGTTGGAGAAGATGAAAGAGAAAAACTTTGTTAAAAAAACTGAAAGTGGTGATTACACTCTTACTGTACGTGCTCAACGTTTAATTCCTTATTTTTCTCAAATATTCAAGCAAGAAGTTGGTGTGTTACCAGTGGTTTTGGGTATTGTTAGGAATAATGATAAAATTTTGTTGATTAAAAGGAATAAAATGCCGTACAAAGGTTATTGGGGTTTGTTTGGTGGTAAACAAATAAATGGTGAAACTATACCACAAGCGATTGAAAGGGAAGTTTTAGAAGAGAGTAATTTACAAGTTGAATTTAAGGATGTTAATGGTGTAGTTTGTGAAAGAGTTAAGGAAGATGATCGGTTTAAACACACCTTTTTATTGATTATAACAACAGTTGAAGCGGATAGTTTTGACGTAGAAAGCCAAGATGAGGGTGAAGTGAAATGGTTTGATTTTGAGAAAGTTTTGAATGGAGAGGTTGAGAATGTAATACCTTCTGATTTGCTATTTCTTGAAAGATATCATGATAATAGTACGAGTGTGGATCATGTTGTGATGGATGAATCTGGAGATGAACTAGTCTTGAAAAAACAAAATTTATAAATTATTCTTAAGAGAGAATGGAAGGTATGAGTGGTCGTAGTAATAACAATAAATACTGGCAGGACAGGTTTGATAACCTAACTGATGAGCTTGAAGTGATAAAATCTAATTTAGGATATTTCTTTGGAGACAGGTTTGAAAAAGTAATTAGCCAAGATAGTTTGGAGGAAGTTTGGCAAGCTTTATTCACACAATTCTTAAGCGGGAATTTGAAGGAACACGTTTGGTTTTTAGACAAGTATGAAAAGAAACTTACCGAGTTTTATAATGAAGTTAATGGAGAAGAATTTGAATCTTTGAGAAGAGGATATGAAATGGTCACAGAAGTTTCTTTTAAGATAGCTAGAGAGTTCATAGGAGAGTACGCGAATGTTGAAGACAAGTCTAAATTACAACTTGGTGGTTCTTATAAGACGAAGATGAGAGACAACTTCCTTGAAGGGATAGAATTATTTTTTAAAAACGTGCACAAAGCCATTGCAGAGTCTAAAACTATAGATGATAAAAGGTTAAGAAAGTATATATTAAATCAAAATATAGGTTTGGGAAAATATTATCGATATAACAAATCAAATAGTGATTACGCTAGTTATAATCGTATTCAAAAATTAAATAGAAAGGAGTTGAAGAAAGTGTTTAATTTACTTGAGAAAAGACCTGATGTTAAGGAGAGGAGTATAAACAGTTGGATTGATTTAGGTACGAAAAAAGATCCGGTTAGGATATTGTTGCATGGAAAGAAAGGTGATAGAGAGAATGTTTACTACATATTCCGTAATAACAATACTGAAAAAGAGGATTACAAACGAGTTTTGGGAATGGATGCTCGTCGTGTAGATTTTGAAGCAGCCTGATTTTCTTGATAAAATTCTAGTATTTCTTCAAGATAAGGTTCAAAACTTCCTATTTCGTCAGGGGGTATCTCGTATTGAGATCCTTTTCCGTGTTCTTCGAAACCTTTCTTGATAAGAAATAAAATCGTCTCGGCTAAGTCTTGATGTTGTTCAAACGAACTTCCAGGGTTTAAATCGTTTAAAGTCTCTATCGCTCCTCGTGTATCTCCCACCATTGTTATATAAGAACTTTGTTCTCTTCCAAAATAGCCTAGTGATAGTTTCTCTTTCGGATTTCTCCTTCCAATTTGTAAATGCTGTTTTGCGATTTCAAAAGAGGGAGTTGGATTTACTATAAAGTAGGGCGATTTTTCTTCGTAAGACAAGTTTGGGGTGTCTTCAAATCTTCCTCTTAAGTTCTCATGTATGTCTCTTAGATCTTTCATGGATTGTTTTCAGAAAATTGTTTTCTTTAAAAAAGTACGTTTTATTCGTAATCGGTTAGTTTTTTGGAAACAATAGTGGTGTTTCCGCCTTCTCCAGTTTGTTTTTCAGTCTGGATGAATTTTCCTTCGTCTAACTTGTTGATTTTTCTTTGAAATGTTTTGTAAGTGCTTTCTCCACCTTGGTCTTTGTACTTTTGGTATAAGTCTCCAATTTTTTCTCCACTGTTACCTTTGACAATGTCTAGTATGAATTGCATCTCGTCTCCTAACTCGTCTTTGTCTTTCACTGTGAATTGGTCTAATTTCTTTATCGCTTTCGAAACATCTTCCTTTGTTATTTTTTTCGAGCTTCTACTTTCTGCGTTTATAGCTGCTTCTTTTAGTAAGAAAATTCCTGATCTGATGTCTTGTATTTGATATGTCTTTTTTATGACTTTATTTAAAGCGTCTTCTTCCCAGACGTCGTCGTAGAAAGCATATTCTAATCTGCTTTTGATAACGTCTTTTGTTTCGCTTCTGTTGTATGGTTCGAATTCTATAACTTCTGGGGTGAGTCTGGATTTAATCCTGCTGTCCATTTGGGCTAGGAAGTCTTCTTCGTTAGTGATTACTATTATGGATTTTTTGTATATCTCTTCTAAGAGGAAGTATAGAAAGTCGTAGTCTTCTGCTTTGTCTATTTCATCAAATACGAACACTGCAGCGGTTTTATTTATTATATTAGATACTACGTTTTGCAAGTCGCTAGTTTTCTTATTGTGAGTGAGCCGGTAACCTATTTGTTCGCAGATTTCCATTAATATCTTGTAGGTGGTGTTTTTCTGCCAACAGTTTATGTAGATAGAGTGGATTTCTTGAGTTTCTT
>CAYNLP010000012.1:0-13302 GCA_964398115.1 uncultured Methanosarcinales archaeon
CATGACGCTATTCGTAACAGGTCTAGGTTGTATGAAGATGGTGATGTTTCTCAGAGTCAGTTATTTTCTAGGTATGGGCCTGGTTTGATTTTAGGCGTATCAGCCGAGACTAAGTAGTTATTATATAGTAGTAAATCGAAACATTTAAATACCAGTTATTCTATTGTTACATTAGAGTAGTAAAAAACGGGGTTGTTTCGATGAAAAACAAACTAATAACCGGGATCACAACAATCATAACAATACTCCTACTAGCAAATACAACACTAGCACAAACACCACCAAACCTACAACCAATACAAGACCAAAAAATCCAATGCAACCAAGAATTCTCCACAATAAACCTACACTCACACACAATAGATCCAGACACAAACCTATCAGAAATGCACTACGAAACATACGACAACTACGACTTCAACATAAACATACAAGACGGCATAGCCACAATAAACCACCCACAAGGCGAACCAAGAACAGAATACATAGGATTCAGAGTAACAGACCCAACCGGCTTAACAGACACAGGCAAAGCAGAATTCAGCGTACAAAACTGCATACAAACCCAAAATACAGACTCAAACATAACACACCCACACCCAGAACACCCAAGACCACCAAGGCCACCAAGAGGAACACACTTCCAAGGCGTACAATTCTTCCCAGACCAATACCAAACACACCCACCAGAAACATGCGCGATAAGCACAGGACACGGACTACTAGACGACCTAGACTGCGACAAAATACCAGACAAGAAAGACAACTGCCCACAAACACCAAATCCCAGACAACTAGACCAAAACAAAAACGGCCTAGGAAACGCATGCGACATAACAATACAACGAATGGACATAGCTAACAACAAACTAACCTGCGGAAGAGCAACCGTCATAAACGCACAAATAACGAACAACAGAAAAATAGGATTCAAAACAGTAAAAGCCACACTCACAAGCCAAAACCTAGCCTTAGAACAAACCAAATATATAGACAACTTAGAGCCAGGCTCAGCACAACGTGTAGAACTGACGTCAAGAATCCCCCTCCAAGCTGAGCCAGGCTCTTACAACCTAAACCTAAACTTACAATACCACGTAGCCGATAGACTAGAACACACAAGCACATCCAAAAACATACAAGTACAAGAAGGAACTTGCAAACAACAACCACAAGACAGCCTAGTAGCAGTAAAAGAAATACAAGACATCAAACCCGGCAAGACAGCAGTCTACCCAATCAAGATAACCAACACACATGACAGAGCTTACAGCTACACCTTCGACGTGAAAGGAATAGATTTCGGATACTACAGCATCGATCCAGGAAGTCTAACCATAATAGAACCTGGTGAAACAAAAACAATCTACTTGAACGTATACGCCAACCAACAAGCAAAGGAAGGCGAAAAAACGTTCGTATTCGAAGTGAACAAAGAAAAAGAAGCAGAACAAATCGTGCTAGTAGCAAGCATCCTGCCAAATGAAGAAAAACAATCCAGTTATACATGGCTGTGGACCATTGCCTTCCTAATAGCAATACTAGTCGTGTTAATAACCTGGTTTTTCAAAGACAATGAAATAGAAGATTTGAAGGCTTTCTTACCTTCTACAAAACAAAGATAAATAGTAACTACTATAAAATAGTTAAAAAT
This sequence comes from uncultured Methanosarcinales archaeon, assembly GCA_964398115.1. Lineage (GTDB taxonomy): Archaea > Nanobdellota > Nanobdellia > Woesearchaeales > CAYNLP01 > CAYNLP01. The sequence goes on from CAYNLP010000012.1 coordinate 1,655, forward strand.
CAAAACATTTATATACAAAACAAGATTAAAACAACTCCAGGGAGGCACAACAGATGAAGAAAACCTTCACAATAATCACCACCATACTAATTCTAACTATACTAAGCTCCGGAGTAAACGCCACCCACCGCCCTGCACACACATGCAGCATAAGCACAGGACACGGCCTCCTAAGCGACGACGACTGCGACGACGTACCAGACCAAAAAGACAACTGCCCACAAACACCTAATAAAAGACAAAGTGACAGCGACCTAGACGGCATAGGAAACGCATGCGACCCAACCTACAAAGCACCAGGAACACAAACACAACAACAAGAACAACAAACCAAGCAAACACTACAAGCCACGATAAACGCTATAGAAATACAAGACATACTCGCCGGAGGACCTGGAGCAGTTTACCCCATAAAAATAACCAACAACGCAGACACCACTCAAAGATTCACACTAGACCTAGAAGGCGTAAGGTTCGGCACATACAGATTCGACCCAGGAAACGAAATAATAGTAAACCCTGGAGAAACGAAAACCGCATACATACACGCCGTAAGCAACGAAGACATAGAAGAAGGACAATACACATTCACACTAACAATAAGCAACCAAGACACATCAAGAAACATAGCCATGACAGCCAACGTACTACACAAAGAAACCAAAACAAGTATCTTACAAACAATCGGCGAAATAATCGCCTGGATCCTCCTAATAACCGTAGCCATCATAATCATAGGACTCATAATAAGAGAAATAAGAAAATCTCTACCGACAAAGAAAAACAAACAAACAGAAGACGAAGAAATACAAAGCTACTACTAACAATGAAAAAAACAATAATAACCGGGATGCTCGCACTCATTCTCCTACTCCCAGTTGCACAAGCAGATATCAAAGTAAACAAATTCACAAACGAATTCAGCCTATCCAGTTCAAAAATAGACGGGAAAGCATGCGCAGGAAGCACCCACACACTACCAGTAGAGATCAACAACGTTGGGGATGTAGAAGGGGTGTTCGAAATCAAAGTAGAAAGTGAGAAGGACTGGTTCTCGCTCAGCGAGACCAGCTTCCACTTAGGGGTTGACGAAAAAACCACACAAAAAGTAACAACAAAACTACCATTCACATACACAGGCCGATTAGACTACACCATAAAGGTATCAAGCACATACGGACGAACTAAAAGACTACACAGAACCTTAAACGTTGTGAAATGTAACAGCATAGAGCTCAAAGACAAAGCAACCACAGACATAGTAAACCCAGCACAAACAGCCAAGTTCAGATTTACAGTAAAGAACCCAGCAAGCTTCACAGACGAATACGAAATCAAACCTTTGAAACACGAAGACAAAGTAAGAATCAGCGAAAACCAATTCCCCCTAGGACAAGACGAACAAAAACAAGTATTTGTATACACAAGGTTTGCACCACACATCTGGGGCGACTACACCATACCAGTACAAGTCAAGAGCAAACAAAACGGGCAAACCAAGAAAGTCAACCTAGACCTAACCATAAAGAGAGAATACGACTACAAAATACAAGTTTCAGGACAAGTAAAAACATGCACACAAACACAAAAAACCGTGCCAGTCACGATAACCAACAACGCCAACGTGTCTAACACTTACAAGCTAAACTTTGAAGGACCACAATACACAAGTCTAAACAGAAAAGAAGTAACCTTAAACCCCGGTCAAACTAAAACGTTAGAAATAACCCTCAACCCAAGCGACGCACAAACCGGAAAAGAACAAATCAAACTCTCCGCAACCAGTCAAAGAGGACAAATAGAATTAGAAAGAGTAATATCAGTAAACGCAGAAAACTGCTACGAACACCAAGTTTCAATGCCAGAAACTCACACAATGATTTGCGGCAACGACACCATAAACGTGAACGTGAGAAACGACGGAACACAACCTGAAAAATTCCAACTCAGAACCAAAGCACCCCTGTGGATGAACCTAGAACAAAAAATAGTAAGACTAGACCCAAACGAAAACAAGAACATACCAATGACTATAAACGCGCCATGCAGCAATCAAAACTACGACATAATGGTAGAAGCAGTAAACCGAGACCAAAACCACATCACAGAAAAAGCCAACATGAAACTAAACGTACACACCCAACAAAGCGCATACAAAGTAACACTCGACAAAAACAACTACGACATCAGGAAAAGAGACAAACAATTCCAAATAAAGGTAAACAACGAAGGAATAAGAGGAGGAACATACCAACTAAGCCTAGATAGCGACTTCCTCACACTAGAACAACAAACCCTAACCCTCAAAAATGGAGAAAGTAAAAACATAACAATCAACATAGGAAACATTACAAACCTAGAAGGAGAATACCTACACCCTCTAACCATCTCAATCAAAGACAATCAATACCAAACCACGATAGGAACAAACATACAAGGACCAAACATTATCGAAAAAGCATTCACATGGACGTACCAAACCCTAGTCAAGAGCGAATGGTACAAAAAGATCGGATGGTGCGGATGGAGCACAATACTACTCTTCCTAGGACTAGCAGCACTCATCGCAGTAGCCATCCTAATCAACCAAGGAGTGATAGAAACCACAAGATTCACAACCCAGTACAGAACACACTTCCAAATAATAAACACAGCCTTCCTAATCATAGCCATAATGGGAATAGTATTCTTCACAGCAACCTATAGTACAACCGCTGACAGACTATACGAACCAAGCCAAATGAACGGAAGCCCACTCTATCACGAATGGAAACAAGGAAACAACTACCAACTCAACCTAAGCAGATACTTCGAAGACCCAGACGAAGACAAACTAACCTATGACTACAAAAACGCAAGTATCAAAGTAGTCATGAAAGATAGCATTGCAGAAATACAACCACAAAACGGATGGAGCGGAACCACCACAATAATCTTCACAGCAACCGACGAAGAAGGACTAACCGCCACCAGTCCAGAAATGACCCTACACGTAAGAGAAAAAACACAAACAAGCTGGTGGGATTACTGGCTCGCCAACTGCACCAGCATCAACGCCCTACTCATAGCACTAATATTCCTCACACTCTTCTACCTAGCAGACAAAGTAGAACCCAGAGGAAAAGAATACTACTTCGGCGAATAAAAAAACCGAAACTCATTTAACACTACGACAATTCTAAAAACAAAAACGAAAATGACCAATTTAGCAACACGACTAAAACAAGAACAAATCATCAAAGAAAGAAAGGTGGAACTCAAACACGCTGGACAAAGCCACCTCTACGTAGACCTGAAAAAAGCATACGGCAACCCTAGTCTAAGAAAACACATAACTCAAGAACTCCACAAAAAGATACCATTAAACGTCACAACCCTAGCCGCGAGTGGACACGGTGGAATACCACTCGCAACCACCTTATCAGACCAACACGACTATAACTTAACCTTGATAAGGGAAGAAAGAAAAGGATATGGAACAGAAAAACACATCGACGGCTACCAACCACAAAACCACGACGTCATAGCAGTAGTAGATGACGTCGTCACAACAGGAAACAGCCTCAAAAAAATAGTAGATAAGCTAGAACATACAAAAGGCAAAGTTCAAGGATGCTACGTTGTAGTCGACCGCAGCGATCAAAAACTACCAGTCCAAGTAGAATCCCTACTAACTTTAGAAGACTTAACGGAATAAACTAACAAAAACATGTTTCAAAATTTCTTCCTTTTCATCCGCGTGCTTAATACGCCTAGCCAAACCCCTATCACCAAAAACATCCTTAATCCAATGATAGAAGTCATTCTTCTCATCATTCACATGATGCCTAAAAACGTGCTCAGGCATGTCCTGAAGCTCTTGAAATAAATCCTCATAATCCTTAATAATGGTCCCATCCTTAGCATAGAAATACTTCTTCGGATGCAAACCATCATTCCCTTTCATTCCTGCGCCTCACTCACTAAAACCACTGCGAAAACAAATCGGGGCAAAGAATATATTTAAACTTTATGATTCGAACAAAGGTTTAAAAACTCGAGAAATGTCTCACAAAACAGCAGATGGGGACGTGGTGTAACCCGGCATCATGGGTGGCTCCAGACATGGAGCAATGAGTCCTCGGACGATGATTAAGCTCTTTCGGAAGACACCACCAGATCCCGGTTCAAAAAGTGCAGAGCGTTCCAGCTCTCACATGAAATTCCGGGCGTCCCCACTTCTAATTTCAGAAAAAGATTATTGTTCTATCTCTACGAGGAATTTGTCTGGTTCAAGAACCTTTATTTTCACTTTTCCTTCCTTATTCCAATTTTGGGTTAAATCTTTTGGGAATCGGAAGAAATAGTTTTTACCATCATAGTTGAGACTTCTTTCTATTGTTATTTCTTTGTCTTCTAGAAGCATTTCAATTATCCAGAATTTTTCTAAACGACTTGCTTGTTCTGGATCTAAGTATTCTTCTCCGCAATTGGGGCATTCCCATACTTCATATGTGTATTCCAGTCCTTTGTATTTCCTTTTCTTTGTGGTTTTTTCCGTTTTTGTATCGCAGCAAGTAAAGGGGCCTTCAAACGCGTTTTCATCTACTTCTAATTGTATTTCTTCATCCCGCACGTCTTCTTCTCTTATTTTGTTTTTAGTCATTTTTTCTTTTCATACAGCTTTTTCTGCCATTCAGATGAAGGATACGCTGTTATTATTTTAGCTGCTCCTTCCTTGTATTCAAATATTATGGTCAAATAACGTGGATGTTTAACTATGGCTAGGTATCTGTTATCTTTTGTTTTAGTTACGTATTTTTCTTTGTAAAGTAAGGATTTCTTTATTTCTTGTTCTTTTATTAGATGTTTCTTGAATACTTTTTCTGCTACTTCTGTTGTAATCTTTACTTCTTTTACTTTCAATTAAAACCCTCATTTCGTACTATTTAACGTACGTTTTATTTATATGTTTTTTCTTTTACGGCGCCGTAGGCGTGATTTTCGGCATCCCGCTTAGATGCATTCGAACCCGCAAGATGCAGGTTGGTGCATTTACCAGCTTTCTCATCTGGTTTTTCTCTCTTTTTTTAAGAATGATTTGAATATATAGTTCACGCGTGTGTTTGTCCAGTGCTACTTTTTCTCGTCACGAAACGTTTTCGAATGTCCAGTGATGTGTGAGTTAAATTTAAATAAGGTGAGGAATAAACCGTAATGAGTGGGTAGCTATGGCAGATCAAGACAGGTTTAACAGAGAAATGGATGATTACATTCGTTCGCAGCGACGTAAGCAAAAACAGGCTGGTAGTGTCGACATAGCAGTTGATAAAGAAAAAGCTTCTCAAAAGAGTGGCGATATCGAAAGTGGAATGATTGTAGAGTATGATGATGGCCGTAGCTTCTGGGATAAAATAGTCGATTTCTTCCATTTTGAAGATGAAGAAGAGCAAGAACCAGTTGAGTATCAAGAAGAACTTAGTCCGCATGAGAAGAAGAAACTGGCGGATATGGAAGAAGCTGAAGTTGACGCTCAAAACGTTGAGGATGAGTATAAAAATATTGAAGAAATGGATGAAGAGCTTGACGTGCCAGAACCAGGATTTCTCGAAAAACTTGCAAGCTTCTTAGGTTTTGGAGAAAAAGTTCCAGAAGATGACTACAAAGATATTGAAGAGTTCAACCCAGAACAATTTGCAGAAGAAGAAAGCGAGAAGTTAATGTTTGAAGAAGATGTCAAAGAGGTTTTGAAAATCACACACAAATGGATTGAAAGACTACCGGCTAAGAAGAAGAAAGAGTTTAAAGATAGTGAAGACTTCGACAAATACAAGACCTTGTTGGACAAGATGGACTTGTTGAAATAGGTTAAGTCTTTATTTCTATGACTGAATTGTCTTCTACAGTTTTATCTTTCGCGATTGGTTTTTTCGTTTTCATATCTATCGCTTTCTTGAAATTATCTCCAATGTCTGAGTGTATTTGATAAGCAAAGTCTAACGTGGTCGCCTCATTTGGTAGGAGTACTGCGTCAGGCAACACGTTGCCATCCTTGTCTGTCAAGTCAGAATTCGCCACAGGGTAAGCGACTTTGTAATCTAGGGTTTCAAAAACGGCTTTGTTCAAAACCTTTTGAGCTCCCGTTCCATTGTTTTCTTTGAGAATTTCTTTCATAAACTCTAGTCCTTTCTTTTGCTGTTCCGATAATTTGTCTTCTTCTAATATTTCGAAAGCGTCTTCTCCTGGCGTGTAATTGATTAATCCTTTCTCGTCCGCTTCTCGCAGGGCAAGTTCTGTCTCAGCACTCATAGGTATGAACTCGTATTCAGAGAATTCTTCTCTTAATTTTTCCAAGCTTTGTCTTGCTCCTTCCACATCTATCTTGTTGGCGGCAATTATCATCGGCTTGCTTTTCATCCTCAACTTTTTAGCCAGTTTTAGCGTTTGTTCTTCACTCCAGTTGGTAATGTCTTCTGACAAGTCAAGTTCTTTCAAGGCTTGTTCGGTCATTTCTTCAGTCACCCTAACGCCGCTCATGTGTTCAGCAATCGCTTTACTGAGTTGCTGGCTTTCGGCTTTCATCTTCCTAACAAACTTATCCCAGCCGTCTTCTAGTATGTCATGATACCAATGATCGAGTTCTATCTCCATATAGCGGATGTCTTGACTAGGGTCGTAACTGCCAGGATCAACCGGCTCCCCCTTTTCATTCGTACTACCACTAACGTCTATCATGTGGATTAAAACATCTGCTTGGTTTAAGTCATTTAGAAATTCAGAACCCATGCCTTTTCCTTTATGAGCCCCTGGTACTAGGCCTGCAACGTCTATCAAATTGACAGGGATGAACCTTTCACCATTGACACACTTGCCTTCTCTAGGCTCGCATTCTACGTTGAATTCTTGCTCTGGACAAGGGTGTTTAACAAATGCTACGCCTTGATTTGGATCTATCGTGGTAAAGGGATAGTTGCCCATGTCTATATCTGCTAAGGTCATTGCTTTGAAAAAAGTGCTTTTTCCCACGTTGGCTTTTCCCCAAACTCCTACCTTCATTTTTTTATTCAAAAGATGAGTCTGTTTTTAACGTTTTGTCGAAAACATTTATTATCTATATTGAAAAGAAATAAAGAATAAAAGGAACAACAATTTCTCTCCTTTTGATGACAAGCGCCTGTGATCTAGCGGCGAGGATCATGCCTTCCCAAGGCATGTGCCCGGGTTCAAATCCCGGCAGGCGCATATCATGAGCGAAGTTAAAGAAGTAGAATTTGAATGCGAAAATTGTGGCAAGAAAGTCAAGGCGTACAAGCACGAAGATGTAGAGTTTAACATGCTATGTCAACAATGCGGGATGGACGTTCAAACAAGTGATGCTAGAAATTAATACGTTAATGTTTTGATTTCTTCTATATCTTTGAAATGTTTGTTGTTAGAAGAAACTATCTTGTCTGTGTTGTTGGTAAGGTAAGTACCTGCTATTATACTGTCCGGTTGTGGAATGTTGTCACCTGTTTTTTCCCTTCCCTATAGATTTCTGAACTTTTCAAAGTTGCATTTCTATCCAGGTTGAAAGTTTCAAACCTTGATATGAAAGCTAGGAAGGTTTCTTTTTCTTCTTCGGTGAGGTTTCCGCAAAGGAATTCAAATATTACTGGTTCGCAAATTTTTATTTGTTCTTTGTTTTCTTTCATGAACTTGAGGGCTTCTTCTTTTTCATCTAAGAAGTCGATGAGAAAGCTGGTGTCTGCACCTATCATCTTTCACTCCACTCTTTTCTCGCTTCTCTTCTCTTTTTTCTGATAGAGTCTAGATCTGCGTCTTTTAGGGCGCCGGCGTATTTCATTATGTCTTTTTTATCTGCTTTGAGTGAGAGTATGACTTCTGAGAAGCTTTTGTCCCCTTTCATCTTTTTTAGGAAGTCGTATGCCTCGTCCGTTATGCTTATAGTCTTAGTTCCCATATGTATATGTACACGTATTTGCACTTTATATATTTTATTCAACAAAAACCGGAAAAATATTACCAATATTTAAATAAAAGTTCTTAATAAAAAAATCCTAATGTACCAATTCAAGAAAAAACCACTTACAGAACGATTGAAAGACACTTTCTACTTATTAAAAAACACTTTTACAGTAGTTCCAAAAGACGAAGATATTAAGAAACCAACCACCCGCATGACCTTACTAACATTTCTCATAATAACCATTAACTTCTACGCGTTCTACACATTCCTTTCCGGAAACAACGTAATTACCGGAATTGCAGCTTTACTCTTCAACTTTTTTATACTCCTGCCCTTCCGAGTTTTCTTCGACGTGAGAAACAAAGCCGATCAAAGCTGGATAACATACAATGCAATCATAGGAAAAGACGTCAGCCAAGACCAAGCACACGAACACACCGGACAAAGAAAATCAACTTTGAGGAAAATGGCTGGTATAGACTTAGCCATGAAAATTGCGAAAAGCCAACAAGGCGAAGCTAAAGGTATAACAGGGGTTTTACTCAACCTATTCCTAGCAGCTCTAACTGAAGCTTGGGATTTAGTGATACACTTCCTAATGCCCGCAGTGATAGTAGAAGAAAAAGGTATCAAAGAAGTACTCCCCCGGATTAAAAGTTTGAAAGAAAACGTTCCAGCATCTCTAACAGGCGTCTTCGGTATAGACTTCGCTGGACACGTAGTTAGCTCGATACTCTGGCCGATCTACATATTATTCCTCTTAATAGGCATAGGGATCGGAACGTTGATACCTGCAAACACTGTAACCGTGTTCGGATTTACTTTCTCCTGGATTCCAGTCTTAATCATGCTATACATAGTAATCCTCGCCGGCAGTATAGTCAAAGAAATAACAGAATCTGTCAAAGTAATATACTTCACCATATTCTACACTTCTATAACCAGGCCTCAAAAAATGAGTGCTGATATTAGAAAAGAAATGACGAACTATCTCAAAATGGAAAAAGATGGAGGGGGTAGCGAAATAAATCAATCGAATTCTCAAAGCCAAGTGAGTGATTACACAAAGAAACTAGCAAACTATATTGAATACTACACGAACGAAGGAACTAGCGAAGAAGAAATCCACAACTACTTATTAGAAGAAGGATACAGCAAAGAAGACATAGAAAAAGCAGAAAGATATCTAGAACGAAAATAATTTTAACCGGAATAATTTTCTAACCAGAAATATGAACTTCATACTGATATTCCTAGTCGGTTTGATACTAGGACTTTCTGCCAACTTTTTACAAAAATATCAAAAACAAATAGATTTGACAACCAATTCTCTATTAATATTGATGCTGTTCTTCATCGGCGCAAGCATAGGCAGCCATCACGAAATATTTAACCAAATAGTAGAAATCGGATATCAATCATTACTACTCGCCCTACTACCTATAATAGGATCTTTTGCAATATTCGCATCGATAAAGAGGTGGGTGAATTGATTCGATACGTCTTTCTCTCCCTCATCAGCGGAGCATTATTCGGATACTTCAACATACTCTCCCAAAACCTGTTAGACAATATAAGCCAAGTCCTCCTACTAGCCCTGGGATTCATAATAGGGATAGACATCGGCGTGAACAAACACGTCTTCAAAGACTTGAAACAAACAGGATTCAAAGTATTACTCATACCAGCTTCGGTCATAATAGGAAGTTTAGGAGGAGCAGCAGCCGTTTCGACAATCTCTGATTTGGCACTGAACGAAACGTTAGCAATAGGCAGCGGGATGGGATTTTACAGCCTGACCACAGTACTCGTAACAAGTAATTTAGGACCTCAACTGGGAACGATAGCATTCGTCGCAAACATCTTAAGAGAACTCATAACCTTTGCCACGACTGCATTTTTATCCAAGTATTCAAAAAACGCGCTGGTCGTGATGGGCGGCGCAACCGCTATGGACACAACACTGCCAATAATTAAGAAATACGGTGGTAGAAAAGTTGGATTGATAGCGGTCATCAGCGGGTTTATCATAACCTTGCTAGTGCCTGTACTCGTTCCATTCTTCGCTAACCTTTAGAAAGTGCGGGTGGCAGGATTCGAACCTGCGAAGGCACTAAGCCCCTGCGCCCTGAACGCAGTCCGTTTGACCGCTCCGGCACACCCGCAAACTTTACTTCTGAAAAATCGGAGTTGGTTTTAAAATTTACTTTAAACAAGTTTTAAATACAAAGTTTTATTTTCTTCTTCCATGGGAGAGGATTGGGTTCAAAAGTACCAGCCGAAAAGCGTGAATGAAATACAAGGCCAAAACAAACCAGTTGGACAGTTGAAAAACCATGTTGAAAAGCATGAGAAAGGCAGCAAACCAGTGTTGCTTCACGGGCCACCAGGTACGGGAAAGACTAGCGCGGTTTACGCAATCGCTGGCGACTTAAACCTGGAGGTTGTAGAAGTCAACGCTTCTGACGTGAGAAACAAGCAAAGCATTAAAGACGTCGTTGGCGGCGCGTTGGAACAACAAAGCTTATTCAGTCAAGGAAAAATAATACTAGTTGATGAAATCGACGGACTTAGCGGAAATCAAGACCGAGGAGGAATTCAAGCTTTGACAAAGTTAATGAAAAACAGCAGCTATCCTATCATCTTCACCGCGAATGACCCATATGATCAAAAATTCTCCAAACTACGAAGGAAGTGTCGTATGATTCAATTCGGCAATTTAAACTATAGGAGTGTAGCGGCTAGGTTGAAAGACGTGATGAAAGCCGAAGGAATAGAATGGGAAGAAAACGCTTTGAAAAAACTAGCAAGGAGAGCAGACGGGGACATGAGGGGTGCTATCAACGACTTACAAACCATTGCTGGAGATGGTGAATTAACAGAAGAAGACTTGGAAGTTTTAGGTGTGAGGCAAAGAAAGGACAGCATTTTCGACGCTTTAAAGAGAGTTTTCAAAACAACAAATGCAGACGTTGCAAGAGGTGCTTATGACGAAATTGCAGAGGACTTAGATGAAATATTCTTGTGGTTGGAGAAAAACATTCCAAAAGAGTATAAGAAGCCAAAAGATTTAGCGAGGGCGTATGATGCGTTATCTATCGCCGACGTTTTTTACGGCAGGATTCAAAGATGGCAACATTACCGCTTCTACGTATACTGCTATGACTTACTAAGTGCAGGTATAGCATTAGCGAAAGATGAAAAATATGGAGGTTGGACGAAGTATCAGAGGAGTCAAAAACCGTTGAAGATTTGGCGTGCCAATAATAAGTTGAAGAAGAAAAAAGACATCGCTCACAAAGTTGCAACAAAAACTCATACTTCAATTAGTAGAGCGATGCAAGATACAATCCCTTTCTTTAAGTTACCGTTTAATAAGAATGAAAGTTTTGCTACAGACATTACAGGTTTCTTTGACTTAAGTGATGACGAAGTTGACTGGATGAAAGAATAACTTTTGTATTTCTAAAAAAATTTTATATTATTTTTTTGTTTTTCCCAAATTTTTCTAGTATTTTATTTGTTTTTCCTAACTATATTTAAATAAGTGCTTGTTTTTTCCAAAAAATTTATATAACCTTTATGTGATTTGTAAAAATACGATTAGTGACTTACCAAAAACAATTCAGTGACGACGAGTTCCAGTGGACGACACAGACCAGAGGCTACTTGCAGCGATAACCGAAAACGCCCGAAAGCC
>CAYNLP010000012.1:13312-26594 GCA_964398115.1 uncultured Methanosarcinales archaeon
TCACGAGAGGTAGCCGATTATCGTTTGAAAAAATTAGAAGAAGAGGTGATAAGGGGGTACCAAGCAAGACTAAATTTATCAAAATTCACAAAGAGCTCACATATCATGTTCCTCCAACTCAAACGGTGGAAAGGGAGGGAGGAACAACATCACGTTCTCGATTTCTTGCGAGAAACATACCCCCATTGGATAGGGAGGGCGTCCGGTTATTGGGACGTCCTCTTCTTCTTTTCAATACCTCAAGATAAAACACTAAATGAGATACAAGACAAAATATACGACTACTTCGGAGACGATCTAAAACGACATAAAACCTTAACTATTTCTGAAGAATACAAAGACACATTTCAAGGCTTATTCAAACAAGAAGGTAAAGTAACAAATCATGGAAATTTCACTGGAGAATTGGATGACAAAGACAAAAAAATCCTAAAAATTCTTACTAAAGACGCGAGAACTTCCAACAAAGATATAGGAGAAAAAATAGGTTTAAGTAGTGAAGCCGTCAGATACAGGATACAAAAATTGGAAGAAAAAAACATAATTTTGAACTATCGTGTCGTCTATAATTTAGAAAGTTTGAATCAAAGAGCATACGCTGTAAGTCTAAAAACTTCCGGAGTGACAAGCAAAGAAGAAAAAGAAATTAACGAATTTGTTTCTAACATGCTTGACACAACCTTTGTCAGTCGAACCACTGGAGAACACACAACTTTTACAATAATGACAGCAGAAGAACTCGAAAGTTTTGAAAAGAAACTAAGAAAAATTAGACAAAAATTCGATAGTCACTTGTTAGACTTTGAAGTTTCCCCACTACTAGATTTTTCTAACGAACAAAAAGTCATGCTATAACTACTTTACAACTTGCTTTATCCCTAAAGGTTTGCGCATCTGTTTCGTCACCAGCCACTTCGCCATAGTGCATTGGAATGGCCACATCTGGCTTGATTTTTTCAACAGCTTCAACTGCTTCTTCAGCAGTCATGACATAAGTACCGGACACAGGAATTAAAGCAATATCGCAATCCACTCCCTCCATTTCCTCTATGACATCAGCATCTCCAGTGTGATAGAGTTTGACACCGTCGAAATCCACAACATAACCAACGTGGCCATCCTCTTTTGGATGGAATGGCTGATCAGGAGCTCTAAACTTGTTAGTATTATACGCCGCTACGGTTTCAACACTTAAACCGGCTACGTTAAAACTTTGTCCAGGTTGTACTGACTTCAAATCACCAACGTTTAAATTAGAAACTTTACTAACACTGTTGGTGTTAACCACTAACGTAGTGTTGGCTCCACTTACTTTCTCAATATCTTCTGGATTACAATGATCATAATGTTCATGACTCACAAAGACAACATCGGCTTCATCTTCTCTATCAACTTTGTAAGGGTCAAAATAAACCGTTTTCCCTGATCCTCGCACTCTAAAGCAATCATGGTTTACACGTTCAATATCTAATCCCATAACATCTACCAACATAACCACCTCACAGGAACGGAGGAATTATTTAGATTTTAAGAATGTTACGTAAACCGGTTCTCCTCTAATCTCACCAAAACCTTTATATAGATACGTTTAGATAGACAAACCCTGTATGGCGTCAGTTTTCAGAGGAGCTTTGGATTTTTTCTCAAGGCTCGGAATATACGATGTAGTATTGCCGTTTCTTCTAGTTTTCACCATCGTATTTGCAATCTTAGAAAAGAGCAAAATTTTCGGAACTATCGAGAGCGATGGCAACGAATACACGAGGAAGAATTTAAACGCGATGGTCGCGTTCGTAACCGCCTTCCTAGTTATTGGAAGCAAACAACTCGTTAGCGTTATCAATCAAGCCGTGGCAAACGTGATGTTACTACTTGTCTTATCCATAATGTTCATGATTTTAGCTGGTAGCTTCCACGGAGATGAAGAATTCAGCCTAAGTGGGGGGTGGAACAAAACATTTATGTGGATAATGTTTGTAGGCGTAGTACTAATATTCCTTCACGCTTTAGGTTGGCTGCAAGGACTGTTAGGATACCTCGCAACTTATTGGAACAGCACTACCGTATCAAGTCTTGTACTCATAATACTGGTAATAGGGCTAATGTTTTATATAACTAAAACACCAAATGAAGCACAGGAGGAAAGCTGAAAATGGTTGTAAACTTTTATGACATGATGCACTGGTTGAGAGTTTGGGGAGTCGATGAAATCTTACTTCCTTTCTTACTAGTTTTCACAATAGTATACGCCGTGTTGAAAAAATCAAAGATTTTAGGTGACGATTCTGAACGTTTCAACAAAGTAATAGCCTTAATAATGGGCTTAGCTGTTGTCATACCACACAGTCTTGGAATGTATGGAAGGCCAAGCGTCGTAGATATTATAAATAGAGCGTTGCCACAGGTCAGCCTGGTAGTGGTAGCTATAGTGATGTTCTTACTAATGGTTGGCATATTCGGAAAAGATGTTAGCTTTGCAGGTACAACCGCTAGTGGATGGGCTGTTTTTCTCTCCTTGATCGCAGTTTTCATAATATTCGGAAACGCGGCTGGATGGTTTGCAATGCCTGCAATTCTCTACTTTTTGAACGATCCACAGATTCAATCCTTGGTCATAATCATCCTGGTGTTCGGCTTGGTTATCAAGTTCGTCACGGGAGAAGAAAGTGATGATGAAGGAGGATTCTCCAAGTTCCTCGATGACTTAGGAGACGTATACGAGTAACTGAAAATGGCAACCTTGCTTGACGTTGGACTTTTGCAGAACTTTTCAGGTATTTTTACATTCTTGCTAGTGTGGGTAGTGACATTTGGCGTTCTGGAATACACCAATCCAATGGGTGATGACAAGCAAGGGTTACACGCTTTGATATCTGTCGTGTTATCCTTTTTCGTCTTATTCTCAGGACAGGCTAGGGCTTTGTTTGAATTCATAGTTCCTTGGGCTACAGTACTCGCCTTAGCAGCGTTCTTCTTAATTTTCACAATGGTAGCTTTTGGAAATGACGTGAGTGATGTGCACGAATGGGCAGATGGAGGTTTGAAAACTTGGGTTAGCATTCTTTTTGTTGTAATCTTATTATTCGGGCTTGGCGGGGTCTTCAGTGGTTCTAATCAGGATCAACAAAACCAGCAATACGTTCCTCCTCAGGATAACACAACTCAGAGTGGTTTAAGTGGTCAACAAGAAGGTTATCAAGGACAAACTACTCAGCAAGAAAGTGAAGAAGGATTTTCAGACATAATTGCTAGCGTATTTACAAATCCGCAGTTTCTAGGAGCGTTGTTCTTACTCTTGTTAGCGAGTTTTACTGTTGGTAATTTAAGCAAGACCAATTAGTTTTCTTTCTCTTCTTTTAAATCTTCAACCAGTTCTGTTAATTGACTTACACTGTTGGCAAATTCAGGAATGATTTTAGAAAAAGCTTTCTCCATAGCTTTAATTTCAGCGCCCACGTTCATGATGTTCTTGTCATATTCTCCTACTTTTCCGATGACGGCGTCGTGTAGTTTGTCGAATCTTTCTTCCAAGTCGTTGATTTTACTTTCCATATCTTGTATTCGCTGTTCCGTGTCTTTTTTCCACTGTACGACTTTCCGAATGTTTTCTTCAATCTCTTCCCATTTTTCATCTATAATGCTTTCTACTAACTCTTCTACGCCTTCGTTAGTACTGGTGCTTGGTGGCCCGCTTGGTTGTGGCGGTCCTTGTGGGGGAGGGCTTTCATCTTGTACGTTTTGCATAATGTCTGGAAAGTCTTCAGTCACTTCTTCCACCTCTTTTGCAGGTTCCATATCTGCTTGTGACATCGCATCGAAAATCTGCGATGATTTATAACCGTCTTGTTGTAAGGTTTCTACGATTTTATCATCGCTCATCCCCTGTGCTTTCATCCTTTGAACTTGGTCGGTAGGGGTGTCTTGTGGACGGTCAGGCATGTCTGGAAAATACGAGTGAGAGTATTTAAACCTTTTGAACCTTTATTCTTCTTCCAAGACTTCTTCTAATTTCTTTCTCAGTTGTTCTCTCGTGATAAACCGTCCTGGATTCCATAAGTCAATGTATTTCTCTACTACTTTGAACTCGTGTTCTTTAACAGTATTGTCCATTTCTGAAGTTATAGCGCTGAGTTTATCTTTCAAATCTCTAATCATGTGTTTCAAGTCTGTCAAGTCTTCTTCTATCGCTTTTATATCACTCCGTAAGTCTTTTTCAAATTCTAATAAGTTGTTGTCAGCTAATTGAGACTTATTCCTTAAAGTCGTGTATTGTTCTTCTAACACTCGAAGCCTGCTCCCAAGTGCAGATATGTTTTGTGAAATATTGGAGTAAGCGTTTTCGTCAGAACTTTTTTCTCTAACGTGTTGTTCAGGTTCTGGTTGGTCCGGGAACAAGTCAGGATCTGCCATTGTTCACCTATCTTTATGTTGTATCTTTGACTTATAACTCTTGCTGTTCGGTGGTAATATTTATATACTTTGTTCGAGAAGAAAGTATTTAAAGTAAGGTGAGGGAGTTATATGGCACTTTTCAGTAAGGAAACTACAGGTTCTTATGAAGTAATTCGTGAAGGCGGGGATAACATCCTGAAGATTAACTACGAGGACGAACCTAAAGTTCCAAGTATAGAAGACGACCCTGCAACTATGGCGCGTGTTATCGACTTATTGATTGAAAACCCTGATACTACTAAAGTTGTCTTCACACAAAAAAGAGAATATGAGTATGATTACAGCCAAACACAACTTCTTAATGAAATAGCGGATTTGTATAAAAAACTGGTTAGGAATAAGGAATTATTCCAGTATAGCGAAATTGCAAGTGTAGGTAACCAGCAGCAAGCAGACAAGATTTATAGCGAAATCCAGCAGATAGTGTTTCAAAAGTTGAAATCTGACCCGGTAGGTTGTTATGTAGAGTTGAAACGTTTAGAAAGGCGTGAAAGGATTGAATTGGATAAAAGCGTGGGTGAAGAACAAGCCCTGCACAAAGGCTATCATAGACTCTTACAATACTTGCTGAACGAAATGGAGAACACTAAGTTGATAACAGTAGCTGAGCCATACCTCGCTGGTCATCACGTAGGAGACAGAGAAGTTTATCGGAAAATCTTCGCTCCAAATATCAAACCAGACTTTATGTTCACCAAGTTGATGTCTCAATTTCCTAAAAGAGCTACCGAACTTGACAGCTATAACATAGATGACACCGAGGTCAGCATTTTTGAGTTAGAAGATGACGTTCAGTACTTGTATCACGTGACACCACCAGAGTTTAAACTCACACAAGAAAAATATGAAATTTTGGACATGGCTAGGAATATAATGGCGGAGCATAAGCCTAGCCGGCAAGAGTTTGTCGATCCCCATCGTATGAGGCAAGTTTTCAGAAATGTTGGTGAAGACCTACTTGAGGAACTAGGTAATTACAAAGGCGTTGATTTCTCCACGGAAGAGGTTGAAGAGTTATGTGATATCTTGATCAGGTACACTGTAGGGTTTGGCTTGGTGGAAGTTTTGTTGTCAGATCAAAAAATTCAGGATATCACTGTAAACAGTCCTACTGGTAAGATACCAATGTTTGTTGTTCACCAAGATTATGGAGAATGTAAAACAAACATTATCCCTAGTGTGAGTGACGCTGAGAGTTGGGCGACAAAGCTACGGATGATTAGTGGTCGTCCTTTAGATGAAGCTAACCCTATACTTGATACAGGTATTGAAATTCCTAACGTGGCTAAAGCTCGTGTGGGAGTGATAACGGAGCCTTTGAATCCTCAAGGACAGGCTTATGCTTTCAGAAGACATAGGGATCATCCTTGGACCCTCCCCTTGTTTATTAGGAATAAAATGGTTTCCCCCATGGCCGCGGGTCTCTTAAGTTTCTTGGTAGACGGCAATCGAACCATGCTAATTGCGGGTACTCGTAGTGCTGGAAAGACAAGCTTACTTGGTAGTTTGTTGGTGGAGATTATGAGGAAGTACAGGATTATCACGATTGAGGATACTATGGAGCTTCCTACGAATAGTTTGAGAAAATTGGGTTATAACATTCAACCTATGAAAGTCGCTGGTGCTTTGAGTACGGATACTAGTGAGGTTAGTGCAAGCCAGGGTATAAGGACGACTTTGCGTATGGGAGATAGTGCTTTGATTGTAGGCGAAGTTAGAAGTGAAGAGGCTCAGGCTTTGTATGAAGCTATGCGTGTTGGCGCTCAAGCAAACGTTGTTGCGGGTACTATCCACGGTGAAAGTCCTTACGGAGTTTTTGACCGTGTTGTTAATGACTTAGGTGTTCCACGGACGAGTTTTAAAGCGACTGACATCATCATAGTGGCTAATCCGATTAAGAGCCCTGATGGTTTGCATAGTTGGAGGCGTGTCACGCGTATTACAGAGGTTAGGAAGGATTGGGATGAGGACCCGAGTGATGAGAATGGTTTTGTGGATTTGATGAAGTATAATCCTGAAACGGATCAGTTGGAACCGACTGATGCTTTGTTGAATGGTGATAGCGACGTTTTGAAGGACATCGCTGCTAACGTGCGGGAGTGGGCTGGTGATTGGGATGCTGTTTTGGAGAATATTGATTTAAGGAGTAGGATTAAGGAAAGGTTGGTTGAAGTGGCTGATGAATATAATGATGGTGACATGTTGGAGGCTGAGTTTGTAATAAATGCTAATGATAAATTTCATAAGATTAGTGATAGGGTTAAGGAGAAGACTGGTGAGTTGGATAGTGACCGTATTTTCTTTGAGTGGAATGAGTGGTTGAAGCGTCAAGTGAGGAAGCGAAATGCTGATTAAAAGAGGTGGGATTTTTTGTCGGAGGATATTGAAGATTTCAAGTCTAAGTATTTGAAACGTTTAAATCAAGAACTTGGTGAAAGTCCTGAAGACATTTCTGAGGTTACAACTCAACAGTATCGTGAGTTCAGGCAGGAGTACATGCCTAAGCCTTTGAGTTGGTATGAGAAAGTTTGTCAAATTTCTGGTAGTATCTTACAGGTTAGTCCTGATGAAGAAGATGCGGAGGAGATGAAGGAAGCGATTGACATCACTCATTTGAATATTACGCCTACGGATGCGATGAGTTTTGCTATTTTAGGTCCGTTATTGTTTATAGTGGTGGCTTCACTTTTTGGTTATATACTTCCGCCTTTGCTTACGCCGGAGCAGGCTAGTGGAAGTATTTTCATGGTTTTGTTTGCAATGATTTCTGGGATGGTAATGATTTATCCGTTGCAGAAGATGCCTCAGTTTTTGAGTAATAGTTGGCGTATGAAGGCTAGTAATCAAATGGTGTTGTGCGTTTTTTACGTCGTTACTTTTATGAGGCATACGAGTAATTTGGAGTTAGCTATTGATTTTGCTGCAAAGCATTTGGATCCGCCTTTGAGTTTGGATTTAAAGAAGATAATTTGGGATATTGAAACAGGTAAGCATGATAGTTTGAAGGAGAGCTTGGACAGTTATTTGGAGAATTGGAGGGATTGGAATAAAGAGTTTATTGAAAGCATGCATTTGATTGAGTCTAGCTTGTATGAAACGAGTGAGAATCGTAGGATCGACACGTTGGATAAAGCGTTGGATATCATGTTGCAGGAGACTTATGAGAAGATGTTGCATTACGCTCATAATTTGAAGAGTCCTTTGCAGGCTTTGCACATGCTTGGTATTGTTTTGCCTATACTGGGATTGGTTATATTGCCTTTGATTGTTAGCTTTATGGGAGGGGTTCACTGGTATCATATTATGATTTTGTATAACGTGGCGTTGCCTATTGGAGTTTTTTACATGGGGAAGAATATTTTGAGTAAGCGCCCTACTGGTTATGGAGAGACTCAACTCACCGGTGTGGATGAGCAAGAGTATAAAAAGGTTAGTTTTAACTTTTTAGGGAGTGAAGTAAGTTTTAGTCCGGCTTGGTTTGCTATTTTGATTTTTTCGACATTATTGTTGATTGGAAGTTTTCCACTTGTCATGCATAGTATGAATCCTGGTTTTGATTACGTCTTTACAAGTAGTGGAGTCTCTACTATAAGTGATTATACAAGTGAAGACGCGGTTTTTTACTTCTTAGGATATAGGCCTATGATTCAAGATGGTGAAACCACAGATGTTTTCATTGGCCCTTTCGGCTTAGGAGCTACTCTCTTGAGCTTGTTAATACCGTTGGCTTTTGGATTGGGAATTGGCTTGTATTATAAGTTGAAGACTAAAGATTTGATAGAAATACGTGAGAAGGCTAAGGAATTGGAGGAGGAATTTGCGGGGGCTTTGTTCCAACTTGGTAATCGTTTGGCTGATGGTATTCCTGCGGAGATTGCTTTTGAAAAAGTGGCGAATGTTATGCAGGAAACCACGTCTGGTAAGTTTTTTGAACTGGTTAGTGTGAATATTCGAAAGTTGGGGATGGGTTTGAAAAAAGCTATTTTCGATCCTGACAAGGGTGCTTTGGCGTATTATCCTAGTGATTTGATTGAGAGTAGTATGAAAGTTTTGGTAGAGGCGGTGAATAAAGGGCCGAGGGTGGCTAGTCAGGCTTTGATGAATGTTTCTGAATATATCAAGCAGATGCATCGTGTTGATGAAAGACTTCGTGACTTGATGGCGGATGTTATTAGTGATATGCAAAGCCAGATTAGTTTTTTGACTCCGGCTATTGCTGGTATAGTAGTTGGGATTACGAGTATGATCACTAAAATCTTGGGTAGCTTGGGTGAGAATATTAGTCAGTTGCAGACTGAAACTGCTCAAAGTGCTGGTGGCACGGCTGGTTTTGGTGGGCAGTTGTTGAACTTGTTCGGTACAGGAATGCCTACTTATTGGTTCCAGATCATTGTGGGTTTGTATGTGGTACAGGTTGTTTACATCTTGACGGTGTTGGTGAATGGGATTAAGAATGGTCAGGATAAGGTTATGGAGAAGAGTTTGCTTGGTAAGTATTTGACGAGGACTACTTTGACTTATTGCCTCATTGCAGGAGTTGTTATGACTTTGTTCAACGTCATCGCGGGTACTATTGTGCCGACGGCTGGTGTTGGGGGTTAAGTTCTATGGGTGTAGTGTTGTAATGACTTTCGGACTTCGTCGCTTTCTCTTATTTTTTTGAATCCTCTATTTCTGAGTTGTCGTATTCTTTCTCTTGTAACTCCCATTATGCTTCCGATTTGTTCGAGGGTTAGTTCTTCTTGTCCGTCTAGTCCGTAGTAGAGTTCCATTATTTGCCTTTCTCTGTCGCTCAATAGGGAGAGTGCTTTTTGGATTTGTTCTCTTCTGTCTCTTTCTTCTGCTTTTTCGTGCACGGTTGGTTCTTCTAACGCTAGTGTTTCGCTGACTTCGGTGTCTCCGTCTTCTTTGTATCTTGGACTGTCCAAGCTTATTTCTCCAAATGCGATGCGACTGAAGTCTTTGTAGATGTCTACGCTTATATTCGCGCCTGTTTCTTCTATCGCTTCTCTTATTTGTTTATCTGTTGGTCTTCCACTCATACGGCTGTTTAAGTATTTTCTTACTGCTTTACCTCCGTTCCAAACGTTCTGTGGT
The DNA here is from genome assembly GCA_964398115.1 of uncultured Methanosarcinales archaeon. Classification (GTDB taxonomy): domain Archaea; phylum Nanobdellota; class Nanobdellia; order Woesearchaeales; family CAYNLP01; genus CAYNLP01. Next base: position 22,862 of record CAYNLP010000012.1, read on the forward strand.
ATGTTCACTTGTTTGCTTGTTCGTGCTAGGGTGGTGTGTATGTTTTGCCTGATCCACCAGACTGCGTAGCTGATGAATTTCACTCCTCTGTCAGGGTTGAATTTCTTTGCTGCTTCTACGAGTCCTTTGTTGCCGAGGCTGATGAGTTCTTCGTAGTTTAATCCTTCTCCTCTGTATTTCTTGACGTAACTCGCTACAAATTTCAGGTTTGCCGTGACGAGTTTTTCTAGTGCTTTTTCGTCGTCTTCGTTTTGGATTCTTCTGCCCAGTCTTTGTTCTTCTTCTCTACTTAAGGGTTCGCTTTCTGTGATTGAGCTGAAGTAGGTTTCTACTGGATCTTCGTTGTATTCAGTATTAGCTATGAATTCTGGTCTTCTTTCTCTTTCTACTTGTTCTACTTCTTTTTCTAACTCGCTTTCTTCCGCCGTTTCTCGTCTTTCTACTAGGTGGTGAATGTCCGAACTGCTTACGTATAAGTCTCTTGCACCGCCGTTGCTTTTTTCTTTTACTAGTCTTCTTCCGTCTATGCTTGCTTTCCAGATTTGTGATAGTTCTTTTTCTGCAAATTTTGCGAACAGTACTGCGGGGGTATAACTATTTTGGGCTTTTTCTTCTGGTATTTGTCCTTGTCTGTGGAGATGGTTTATGACCAGGCCGCCGAAGAATCCTTGATTGGTTACTTTGTACGGGTCGTTTTTAATACTTTGTAGTGTTTCTTCGTCTAGTCCTTTTTGTTGTAGTTCTTTTTCTGTATAGGTACTTGCTGGATCTAGGTCATCGATTATTTCTTCCATTTTTTTAGATGTTCCCTCGGTAGTGTTGTAATGCGTTTATAAAGTCGCCGTAGTGGAATTTCATCCCGCCGTCTAACATGGTGTTTATATTTATACCATGGTTGTCTGAATAGTCTACTATTTCTATTGCTTGTTCAGTTGATAATCCTAACCTGTCTTTCATGTCTGGTAGGGTGTAGTGCCTTGTTCTGAAATGCTTCCAGTTTTCTTCTGTTTGAGATATTCGTCTACCATCGAAATTATCTGAGAGTATGAAGTTTGTTACTTCTAAACTGCATGTTCCTTCGATGAAATAACATGGTCTTTTTGGAGTGTGTAGGTTTCTAACAAAGGGTTTGTATGAGTTGTTTTGTTTTGAAAGTACGTTTGCTACTTGTTTGGTTTTTCTAAAGAGGGTTTCATCTTCTATTTCGGGATGTTGTCCTAATGCGTGATGGAGACTTGGCATTCCAGTTGTTTGTTCTTGTACTCTTTGGAATTCGTGGCCGGTTACTTTGTCGTTTTCGTCTGATTCTAGCATTCCTGTTCTTATTAAGTAATTTAGTGTTCCTCTTTTTTTCCCGGTTTTACTTGCGAGGTCTCCTGATGTGTATTTCACGTTGGGGAATAAGGGCATTTTTTCTTGCGTGTTGGCTTCTTTCTTTTCTTTGATTGCTTGCCAGATTTTGTTGGTTTCTTGTTCTAATTCGCTTGGTGTTGGGTTTTCTAGTCGGTGTTGTGCTATTGCTCTTGCGGCCATGTTTAAGACTTGCATTTCGTAGTGGCTTTTTCTAAAACCTGACATGTGTTGTAGGCTAGGATGATGTGGGTTGATGATTATCGTGTCTTCGTCATGGTTGAAAGTGCTGTTTTGTTCTAGGTTTTCGTCGTATCTTATTTCGGTTTGCATGTGTACTTCATCTATTGGACTTCCTCGTAGTTTCTTCTGTGCTTGTTTTGGGACGTCGCTTTTCTGACTTTGGAATTTTTGTGTTTTCCTCACTTTCTTCCGGGTCTTGGCGTATTTTCTTACTCTTTGCATGCTACTTCGTAGTTCTGCTCTGAATTCTTGCACTCCGGGGTGGTCGGGTTGGAATTGGCTTCTGTCGAATGCGATGGCTTCTTCTAAGTCGTCAGCATGTAATATGCCTATAATTCTTGCCCGGTCGGTTTTTGGTACGTCTTCTAACATTTTTTTGGGATCCCCGACTCTTCTGCCGTGTACGTATACGTGGATTCCTCTCATGTCTGCTGGGCTGTTAGCGTAGTAGAGGCTTCCGTGAACGTGTCCCATTTCGTTTCCGGTTCGGTCGAATTCGAATTCGGTGGCTTTTTCTATACTTTTGCTTTGTACTTTTTCTCCGTTTACGTAGACTTCGAAGTCAGGTAGTATGGGGAGTTCCCATCTAATCCTTCTTCTTAGTTCTTTGAGTTTGAATCCTGTGTCAGGTCCGAACCTTAGGCGGGTCATTTCTATTTGTGTACCGCTTTCTTCACTTGTGGGTTGGGTTTGTATTTCTATTTCTTTCCCTGTTCGTAGCATGTCTTCGTTGAATTCTTCTTCTACTATGCTTTCTAAGCCGTCTTTTCTTGTGGTGAGTTTGTAGGCGTCGCTTAATGCTTTGATTAGGATGGTTCCTATTCCTCGGTCTCCCAGCTTTCTTCTGTTTAGCTCGGGTGTGTATTTTTCTTCTAGTTTTGGACTGTCTCCTAGTTTGTAGAAAGCGTTTTCTAGTTCGGTTGGTGTCATGCCGAGGCCGTTGTCTTCTACTACTAAGAGGTCGTTTTCTTCATTGTATTGTAGGTGTACTTGTGTGGCGTCGGCGTCGTAAGAATTGGCTATGAGTTCGATTATACTGGTTTCTGTATCTTGCTTGGTGAGGTTTGCGAGCATTTCGGGGAGGTTTTTCCCTGGTGCTCTTCTCACAACTTGTGTTTCTTCGGTTTCTTGTGTGGTTCCCCCAACCATCGTTTTTAGGTCAAGAATTTGCTGTTATTTAAATCCTGTGTTTTGTTTTCATTCTAGGAAAGTAACAAGTTAGGTTTTTTGGATAGTTTTTTATATAAGGTTTTGCAGATGTTTGTTTTAATGGTTGATGCGAAGCAGTATTTGAAAACTTTCCGTAGGGTTTTACCTCGGCGTATTCGTAAGTTGAGAAAGTTGGCTAGGGAGAAGCGAAAGTTGGATGACAAGCTTCGTGCTGGTGCTTATAATGATTCTGTTATTGAGCGTTTGAAGGAAATTATTGGTGAGGATAAAAAGTTGTTAGTTTTTGGTAAGAGTGCTGAGAAGCGTCATCAGACTACTTTGCGTCATAGTGCTTGGAAGATATTGGAGAGCATTCGTAAGTTTAGGCAGTATTGTGATAACAAAACTTTAGGTGAGGATATCGTTCATATTGAGGATGAAAACTTGCGTCGGAAGACTAGGAAAGTTACTGATAGTATGAAGGCGTGGTTGCAAGAGGTTTACAACTTTTGTGAAGAATTAGATGAAGTTTTTAAGGAAGAGGTTGATCACTTGGATAATGGTAGGTTGAAGGAGTATCTCGAGGCGAGTAACAAGGAGAAGAAGATCTTGTCAGATCCTAATTTCAAGTCTGACGTGGATAATATGAAAGGAGCGGTTAAGCGTGGTGTGAAGTTGTTGGGTGAGATGGAGGATAACCATCCTTATGTTGCGAGTTTGGTTTTAATTCTGGCTACTGTTCATGTTTTGAGTTATGGCTTATTGATTATTGGCAGTGATATTGCAATGCCTGCCTATCTAAGTAGCTTTTTAGGTTTGGTTGCTTCTAAAATTCCTGTAGAGTTTGACATGGAAGCGGAGGATTTTTTGGAGCAATTAACTAGTGTAGCGGTTGATGTTCAAGAACAAATGGTATGAGTGGGCTTGCCCGGATTTGAACCGGGGACACCTGCGTCTTCAGCGCAGTGCTCTCCCGCTGAGCTACAAGCCC
>CAYNLP010000013.1:0-20829 GCA_964398115.1 uncultured Methanosarcinales archaeon
GGATTAAGAATAAGATTTTATGGTCTTCAATTTCTTGCTTGAATTTTTCACCGATTTCTTTGAAATCTTCAGATTCAAAACTAAAACCTCCACCGCCGTATCCAAGAAAGAGAACTTCATCCATTTCATGATGGTGTTCGTGGATGAACTTCACGTTTTCTGTCTTTTTACACGCTTCTCTCATGCGATCATCAAATTCATGATTTCCATGTACAATTATCACAGGCTTTCCAAGAGCATCTAATTCTTGTATTATTTCTTCAAGTCCTTCTTCAAAAACAGTTATGTCACCTGCGCAGACTAACACGTCAGCCTCATCAGATTTTTCCTTAACTTTCTCTAAACTTTTATGATCACCGTGAAGGTCTGTAAATGCGAGTACTTTCATTTTTTTCGTGTAACTTTACCTTATATTTAAAGCTTTATCGATAACCAAAAACGCTATTTTAATCGTTATTAATCTATAAAAGGTTAAAATAAGCTTTATTTAATTTTTTGCTGGGTAAAAACTTCTTTATTAGGTTATTTAACTACTTATTAGTTCTTTTTACTAGTTTTCCAGCTTGTTAAACTATGTGAAATTGCTTAAGGAAAACATTTATATATGACTTAAAGAGTATTAAGGTTGGAGAATCAGTAATTCCAAGTGATAACAAAGCAGCGCGGTTGTTTTTCGCTGTAGAATAGGTATACAAAATGGTTCAACAAGTGGCGCAGAAAGCGGTTGTAGATAGTAATCCGAATCCTCTTAACGGGTCTGAAGGATTGGAAGAAGAGTCTATGGGTTCTTCAATGGAACTTGATGGGGGGAATGTTCCTTTAGAAGCTATTGTTGGACGTTTGTCTAGTTATTTTTCGCCAGACGATTATAGGTTTTCAAACGTGTCTTATGGGGTTAAAGTTACGTCGAGGAATAGTAGAAACTGGCGTACTACTGTTAATAAATACTTTGATGAAAAAGTTAGAGAAGGTAGGAGTCGAGCTATCAAAGAAAAGGAGCTATATGGTAGACTTGGCAAGAAATTGTTAACCGAGATTTTGAAGTAGAAGAGACTCCTCAATGGGTTGCCGAAGCCGTTTATCAACCAGGAAATGAACACGGCACTTTGGAAGTAAGAGTTAATCCTGAAGCTGCACAACACGTAGGGGTGGATATGAATGAGTTAGAATCTTCCCTCTCGGAACCAGGCACGCCGCAAGATTTTCCTGGAGGGGTTGAAGGAGCTCGCAACCAAGTTTACCGGATGTTCCGTGAAATGATTGGAAGGAACAGTTCATGCACTACTACCAAGAAAGAAATCGCTCTCTACATGGGGTGGGATATGGATATTGAAGAACTTGACGAAGCTATCAGAGAACACTTGGGAGGTCCAAACGTAAATTATGAAGCTATGGATAGATCACTCGGAATAGATGATATGAATGATGAAGAAAGACAAAGATTGTATGAAACAGGTATTTTAGCAAGTTACATAAGAAGAGGAGGTTCTTCTTCGCAGGCGGACCCTCCTGAAAGAGTTGCAAAAGCAGCAAGTTACCTCCTCTCTGGTCATACAGTGCCTGAAACTGTAATGAAATTTAGAGGAGATGAGGACATCTTTATGGAGCATTTGAGAAAGACAAGGGATGAATATACAGGAGCTTAAAAATATGAGTAATAAAGGAGCGGAATTGGAAGTACTCGTTGCAAGAGAAGATGAAGATGGTTTAGAACCAGTTCATGAAGCAGATCAAATACTGTATCAAGGTCATAGACCTATCCAAAAAGAAGATGGTGAATACATAGGTGGTACTGCTCCAGAAGTTGCAAAGTCCATGATGGAAGTAGTGACTAGTCCAAACGAATCAGTTATGGATACAGGGAGTGAACTAGTAAGGATGCTCAAAAAGGAAGAACGGAAAGCAAGAAAGGCAGATTTGACATTAATGCCGATTGACATGCCATTTGGGGATTTCACGCCGGAAATGAGAGAAAATCCTAGGTATAATGCAAAGGCAGAAGTGCTTGGTCCTGAAAAGTTCAAGAATATAGCAGGAAAAGTACAAGGACAACACACTCATGTAGAAGTTGATGAAGAGAACTTGGTAACTTTACTTAATGAAGGTAAAGCTTTGGATCCGGTAGCCATTGCCCTTACAGCTAGCAGTCCAAGAGATGGATTTGATAATTGGAGGGTGCACGCTTATAGAGAGGTGTTATATGAAGACTCGGATGTTGATTTGAAACTTAGATCTTTCAAAGAAGACAGGGAAGAATATGAAGCCGAGTTAGAACGTAACTTTGAATACTTCATTAATAGAGTTGAAGAATTAGGACAGGTTAGTGAAGGGATGACTCCACATAACGTGTTGCGTGGGCCTGTTAGTTACAATCAAAAATATGGGACTTTAGAGTTTAGAACAGCAGGTGCCAATCCTGACATCGGATTGATGGTCGGATACTTAGCAATGATGGATGGTGCTTTGAAAAGATCTATGAATGGCGATAGCGTGATTAAAAGAGTGCCTGGTGAAGATAGGGAAGAAAAGTTTGAGGCTTTGCGAGAGTTGAGTGAGAGGGCTAAGAGAGATGGTTTGAAGGATCCTGCTGTCAGGTCTTACACTGCTGACGTTTTACAATATGCGCGTGAAGGTTTGGATGATAGAGAAGAAGTATTGTTAGACCCGGTTGAAGGGGCGGTTAGTTCAGGTATTAATACTTCAGATAGGATTAGAAGGTTAGCTAGTGACAGAGGTTTGGATTTGAATGATGCCAGTTCTGGGCCTCAGCTTATGAAGGCTGTGTATGATGAAATTTATCAGCCGAGTCTAGTAAGGACGAGCGAGGTTTTGAATGGTTTAAGGTATGATCAAGCAACTGACAAAGTAGCTTAATCACTATTCTATAGTAGTTACAATCCGAATTTATAAAAGGGGTGAGGTATTAGTAAAAAGATAAAAAATGGCAGTTACAGACCTAGAAATAGAAGAACAAAGCCTAAGAAACTCACAGCAAGAACGCTATTCTACAGGCATCCAAAACTTAAACGTGACCCGTATATGGGACTATTTCTTACACGGAAACGTACAAGCAGCCATGGAAAGAAGAGAAGGATTAGACGCTCTAGATCAAAGAGCCATAATAACAGCGGGCTCGGATGAAAACGTAGTAGTTAGAAGACAAGACTGGGATAGAGACCTAGTTAAATACTTGAACTCAATCAAACCCAACGGGCTAGGAGCCCAACCCCAAAACATATTTGCGGTAGGAAGAGAAAAATACCAATCTTTAGCTGAAATACTCTTAGAAAACGATGAAATAAGCAAAGAAATAATAACACAGAAAAACGGAGAGGGGGCTATACAAACCTATCACAACTCCAATATTGCTAAGAAACTAGCTGATAAATGGGATGTGAAATACTTAGGATCCAATGAAGAAGTAGCAGACCAGTTCGGAAACAAAGTTAGATTCCGAAGACTCACACATGAAATCTTTCAAAACATGCACGACTACAGCTCTGTCAAGAAATCAGAAGGCAAAGAACAAATAATTGATAAACTAAAAAAATTCACCGAAGAATTCGGATCAATATTCATCAGAGGAACAAAAGGAGCAGGAGGAAGATCCACCTACTCATACGAAGGAGAGAAAGATTTAGATGAACTAGTAGAAGCAATGCTCACCGACACAGGGAGCGAAGAATTCTTAATAGAACCACACCTGAATTCAGGATATTCTAGGATAGTCCATAACCCTTCAATATTGTACAGGATAGTAGATGATGAAGCACACTTGATAAGTCCTGTGTCTGGACAAATTTTGATAGATAACGGTCACATAGGTAACTTTTACCCAAGCGGACTAGAGGACCGTAAGGAAGAAGGTATAAAGAACATGACGAGAACGATGATAGAAGAAGAAAGAAAAAGAGGTTACGTAGGCGAGGGTAGTATAGATTTTAGCATACTGAACCAAGGATGGATAGTACCCACGGAAAATAACACTAGGGTTACAGGCGCTTCCCCAATAGCTCATTTGAATGAAGAGTTAACGGACAGGTTCAATCAGCAACCTTACATCTTAATGTTCAACTTCGACGCCGGTTACCAAGACTTTACAGGCTTAGCAGATGAGTTAGAAGAACCAGATAGTTTACTTTTTACAGGTCAAGAAAAAGAAGGAGTGCTCCCTATAATGGCAAGATATGACGGTCACGTTATAACTTCTGTTTTTTCACCAAATCCTGAACGCACCACAGAACTGGCTAGGGAAACTACTAAACGACTCGGAATTGAAGAATTAGATTCAGTCCTTGACGATCAGATTCCTTGGTATAATGAGTAAATCCAAAAACCTTAAATAATGGATGAATTTAGAGGGGTTACCCATGCAAACTTACATTCAGACCACGGAGTACACCACTGCTGCATGTTCTTTAATGCTCGCAATCAATCACTTAGATGAAAGCTTCGAAGTTTGCAAAGATAACGAGTTCAAAATTTGGATGAGCAGCGCTAACCTACCCACCCGAGCTTGTAGCATTTACGGACTAGCATGCTTTGCGAAAAAACAAGGTTTAGATCCAAAAATTGTATTAGGTGAAAAAGAGTATGAATACCCAGATTACCGCTTCAAAGGATATACTAAGAAAGAAATTGACGAAGCAAAGTTTTCAAGTAAAATTTATCACAAAAGAGCCAGAGATATGGATATACCTATTGAAGAAAGAGAGTTCGACTTAGATGAAGTAAAGGATAATTTGAGGGATGGACATACAATATTGTTGAGAGTGAATGCCGGGGCTTTGAGGGATAGTGGAAGCGTTTCCAACTATGTTGCCGTTTATAGTTACAAAAACAAGTTCAGCATGGTTGACCCTGTCCAAGGAAAAATTAGTGTTGGAGAAGACAAGTTGCAGGAAGCTTTTGAAACTTTGGTTTCTAAGAAGAAAAGAGATCACAGAATGATTATCTTCTAGATTCTATGATGGTCATTATATATCTCTAATATCTTATTTTTCACGCTTTCGGGAACTCCTCTTGGAGCGTGTACATCTGCTTCTCTTATTACATCAAGTAGGTCATCTTCGTTTCCATATCCAGGGTTCTTTGCTATTCTCAATGCAGATTTTAAATAATCCATTTTTACCTTGTCTCCTTGTTCTTTGTGGAATCTATAATAAGTTTGCCAGAGGTCGTGTCGGTATTTGTCCCAGTCTTCTATACCTACATCTTCTGGTTCTAATTCAGTGGTTTCAAACGTGTAGTAATAATAATTTTGGATGTGGCGTTCAAATTCTGTATGTGAGATTTCTTCATGTTTTGCAAATGCTTCTATCTGGCTAATGTTTCTATCTACATCTTCTTCTGTAAGAGGTGGTAAATCTTCCGACATACTTTCTCTTTAAATACACCACACTTAAACATTTTTGTTACTATATAGTTTCAAACATTTATTGTCTATATTGAAAAGAAATGTTTTCTGAAGATAACATATTAAAATGAAAAATAGCTAACCTTTGATTTCCTCCTATCATCTATGTTCTGGATTGGGAAAGTCAAAGTTGCAACCTGCGTCCCACTCACTCCTCTGATTCCCGTGAGCAGGTATTCCTCCTTGATCTTTAAGCATTCTCGCCATATGCATCATGTTCCAAGTCATAAAAGTAGTGTTACGATTGGTAAACTCATTTTCCTGAGCTCCACTATCTTCATCTTTATAGCTAGGACCAGGACCTATTTCACCTATCCAACCAGAATCAACAGCAGGTGGTATGGTGAAACCGATATGTTGCAAAGAGTAAAGTATGTTCATAGCACAGTGCTTCACTCCATCCTCATTTCCTGTTAGCAGACAACCCCCAACTTTGCCATAATAGCAATATTGTCCTTTCTCATTAAGTTCCGAGGAAGTTGCATATAACCTTTCGATTAACTGACTACATACTGAAGACTTCTCACCCAGCCAAATGGGAGATCCAATGACCACAATATCGCTGTCCATCACTTTTTCATACAATTGCGGCCACTTATCTGTTTCAAATCCATGTTCAGTCATGTCAAACCACACCCCTGGTGCGAGATCGTAATCGACTGGTCTGACCACTTCTACATCCACGTCGTTTTCTTCCATGATCGCTTTTGAAATATCTATAACTCCTCGCGTGTGAGATTCTTTCGGCGACGGCTTTAGCGTACAATTCAAGAATAAAGCTCTAAGATCAGAATAATCTGCTGGAGCCTCATCACACATTTTCTTTTGTTTTTCATTAAGTATATTCATTGATGACACCTCAGAGAATTAGATGAAACGAAGTAATTTAACTTTTGTGTTTAATGAATAAAAAATTCTAGCCCGTTGGAAAAAACAGAAAAACAATTAAAGAAAAAATTCGAAAATAGAATTAAGAAATAATGAACATAAAGAAAATATTTAAGAAAGAAAGGAAGATATGGCACGAACACTTCATACCAGGAGTTCTAGCAGGCGTCTTAGTAGCGTTAATCTCAGAATTCTTTAAAATGAGCGGATCAAACATCGCATTGTTTGCAAGCATTGGAGCCAGCGCCGTCATCCTAACACACGAATACAGACACCACCTAACCATGTTAAGAACAATTATAGGAAGCTACATACTAGCAGGACTAGTAGGTATAGGACTACTCCACGTGGAAATAGCTCATCCAGTAAGGATTGGCCTAGCAATAATAGCCATAACCATGATCCTGTACTCGGTAAACCTATTCCATCCACCCGCAATAAGCGCGGGACTCGCAATACTACTCTACGACCGAGAACTACTAAGCCTAGTGTACGTGTTGCTTGTGACTTTAGCTGCCTTCATAATCCTAAGATTCTTCATCTACGTATTCCGACACAGACTAGAGGTAAAAGAATTCATGCACGAATTCCTACACGAAGAACCTAGCTAAAACTATAATAATCTTCTAAAACCATGCCATCCATATCCTCTAAATTCTTAACCTTGTAAAGACGACCCTCACCAATCTCCACAACCTTCCTCGCTAACTTACTACCATCCCTATCCAAATTAATACCTAACAAACTAATCGTGACATCCTTGCTACGAGCAAAACTAGCAGCCTCCAACGTTTCCTGAATAGGCTCCCTACCCCTCGTAGGCAAAGCATCCGTCAACAACATCAAATGCTTCGTCACCCTCCTATCCGAAAACATATCCACAGCCTTCCGAATAGTCTTACTAATATTAGTCTCCATACCCGCTTGAGTACTAGCCAACTCATGCAACAAGCGCGGGAAATCCTCACACGGCTCAACAACCCTCTTAATATCACTGCCGAAAATAATCAAACCAACCTTGTTCTTCTCCCTCACCGCCTTATACGCCAAAGCAATACCTGACTTTTTAGCCATGCCAATCTTATCACCCTTCATACTACCACTAGCATCTAACGCGTAAATAACCTCAATTTTACCCTGCTTCCGACGCTCATGAACCTTCAAATCTTCAGGCAACAACCTATCATGATTCCTCCTAATAGCTTGCTTAACACTCTGCTTTAAAGCCACATCCCTGTAACGCTCACCATGATAATCCTTAACTACATGCTTCTCACCATAAACATCCTTCTTCCTCTCCTCCTTCTTACCCCAACCTTTCAAACGCAACTTATCCAACTCCTCCATATACATTATTAAACTACTAATCTCAACCGCTTCCTGCGTAACTTGCCCATCCTTGTCAAGCATTTTCTTATCTTTTAATCTGTCAATATTATCTTCCAAGTTTTTCCGCAACTCATCACGAAATTCAGGAATGTTAACATTCTTCTTCACAAAACTAGGATCGTAACCACTAAGTTGTCTGATCATCGTCTCCCCGTACAAGTTCTCAGCCATCTTATAATTATTAACCAAATTCTTAAACATCATATCACGATTAAAACTCGTAATACCCTGATTGATACTTTCCACAATCATCCTACCATCCTCTACTTCTTCCTTATCACCTTCAATGATAGAATGCATCAAACGCTCCTGCAAATCATCACTCTTCTTCAAACTACCTTGTTTTTCCTCAACAGGGTGTGCTTCATCAGGAATTTCAACACCCTGACTGTCAAAGATACTCACCGCTTTCCGCAACGTTTTCAGAAAAAGATTCAAACTGTTTCTCCACGTAATCTTCCACACTCTTCAAATACTTAACACTAGGCTTCAAACTCATACGGTGCGCTAAGACAGAAACAACAGCATCCGCAACATCCTGACTATTAACTTTTTCTCTACCATCAACTCTAGCGTTAGCCTGAGCTCGCTCATACAAGCCAATACTAGCCCGTACACTAGGCTTCTTCTCCACGTTATCATCCTCACGCAAGTCACGCACAAACTTCATAACAGCTTGTAACAAATCATCAGAGAAGTCAACCAAATCCTTCCCCTTCTCCCTGACAATCCTAACCTCAGTCTCCAAACTTTCAGGATAATTCATATGAATCAAATCAAAACGATCAAGGAAAACATCACTCAAAGGCTCCGTGCTAACATCCTCCGGATTCATAGTACCAATAAATATAAAATCAACGTCAAAATCAACCAAGTAACTCCCAATTGTAACCTGATTTTCTTCCAAAGCCTGCAACAAAGCATTCTGCAACTTCTCACTACACCTATTTATTTCATCAAAGAACAATACGCCTTGGTGAGCACGGAAAATCTTACCAGGAGTAAAAGCCTCCAAAGACAACGGACCATACTCGATAGCTTTGATAGGATCAATATCCCCAAGCATATCCTCCGCTGTCAAGTCAGGACTCCCCTGTATACGAACAAACAATTCTTCACCACTATACTCTCGCGTTTCAACACCCTCTCCATTACGCTTCTTACTACGACACTGCGGACAAATAGGATTGTCAGGATCACACCTAAAGTCACAAGTAGACAACTCTTTCGAAGGCAACAGTTTAGAAACATTCTTAGCCAAAGTAGTCTTACCAATACCCGGCTCCCCCACCAGTATCAAGTGACGGTCAGAAACCAAAGCAGATTTCAACTCTTTCTTCACACCTTCCTGACCAAAGATATCCTCTAAATCTGAATCCACTATATTCTCTTTAAAATCATCCATACCCAGTTAAAAAAATGTGAAATTTATAAAATTATTCTATCTTGAACTTCGCCGGTTCAATCTGTTCCTTATGACAATCAGGACACTTACTAGGAGTTTCAACCTTCCTCCTATCCCTATACTGATAACCACAACTCTTACACTGAGCCGGCTTCATAAACAAAGTTTGACCACTACCCTTAATATCATTCTCAATAAAGTTAAAATCATCTATTATCTCTTTCAATGGAGCACGGTAATGAAAAGCGATCTCCTGCAAACTAAAAAAATCCTCTTCCAACAATTGCTTAATAGCTTCTCGTCTCGTAAGCATGTAAAAAAAGAGAATGATAAATATGTTTTTAAGCGTTCGGCTACCGACCAAGCCTTTCAACCACAAACACAGAACCAAAACCAATAAAAGCAAACATGATAACCCCCATCAAACTCTCTCTCCAACTCCCATTCCAAATAACTTCAGCAGGAAGTCTCAAACTACCAACCATTAAACCCGTTAAGAAACCAATAGTTTTATTCCTATACTTATGCAATAAGTAATGGAGCAACTTAGAAAAACTTAGTAACCCAATCGCAGCGCCAATTCCAAAAACAGCAATCTCCCCCATTCTAAAATTATTAATCATCTCAAGAACATACTCATACTGATTCAAAATTAAAAGAATAAAAGCACCTGAAACACCAGGCAATATCATAGCCGTAATAGCTAAAGCACCACTAAAAAACAATACAGACAAAGAATGGCTAGCACCTAAACCATTAATACTCACTATCAAAAATCCTAACAAAATCCCTGAAAAAGAATACAATATAGTGTACTTATCCACCTTTTCAAGATCTTGATAGAGAAAAACCGCTGATCCAAGTATCAAACCAAAAAAGAAAGAATAAGTTACCAATCTAAAATCCTTCAATAATCCTGCAATAACAGTAGAAAGAACTGCAAAAGCCACTCCAATCCCAAACAAGAGAGGAACAAATAGAGACCAGTCAATCCCTCTCAAGTTTTCAAGATGAGAATCAAAATCAGTTATATCCTCCCAATTTCTAGGATTAAATAAATCCGCAACATAAGAAATTCCATCTACAAGTCTAGTGTAAATACCCGTTATGAAAGCGATAGTCCCTCCCGAAACTCCTGGAATGATATCCGCAGAGCCCATGAACAAACCTTTCAAAAAAATAAGAAATTCCTCTCTCAAAAGTCACACCTCAAACTTAACCTTCTTAACTCTTCGCTCAATGTACTTGTGTTCAACAACATCTTCTAACTGATCTCGAGGACTATCATACTTTCTATCAATCCTGGCAAAAACCCTGCCTCCTTCAACATACGTGTTAGAATGCTTGTCAGTAAATTTCTTCAAATCTTTCTTCTTAGTAACTGGAGGCCCCTTCCTCTCAATAAATTCAGGAGCATCCTCATCCACTATGAAATAAAAAAATCCTTTAGGCTGATTCTCTAACTTCCTACTATCCTTACCAGTATCTTCACCTTCTCTAAACTCCCAATCACTCTCAATAATAGGCCACTCTCTTTCCTCCAACTTCCTAAACATATACTCATAACACTGTCTCAACTTAGAACCCATAACATCTTCCTTATCCTTGTAAGGCCAAAGCTTGACAACAACTAACCCATTCTCTCCAGCTTGGTCTTCTAAATCTTCAATGCTGAAATCTTTAACCTTGAAAAAATCTTCATCTGGGCTGTCCAAAAACTGTCGACAACGCGTCTTGAAAAGTTCAAACTTTTCCTTACTAAGAGCGGCAGCAGCGTTTCTCTCCGGCTGGATAGGATCTACCAAGACTAAAGGACTCTCCAACTTACTATCATTCAACTCTTTCAAAGGATTACTCCAATGACTCTCCATATCAATAACGACACGATCCCCCCAATCAGCTGCAGCTTTAACCAACTTCATAAAACCACCATAATAAGCAACTAACAAATCAACTACATGACCACTAAAACCCTGTATGTAACTCTCAGCTCCATAAACACGATTCGCTTTAGCAAACTGCTTGGCCAACCTAATACCTTCATTCAAATTATCAATTTTCTTCTCCTGTTCCTTGATATACTCAACATGTAAAGGACTCATATCTGTGATGTTCTTAGCTTCTTCATGATTAGAAACTTTCAAAACAGGAACTATTTCAAACTCTAAATTACCATATCTTTCAGCTTTAAAATAATCTCTACTCCCGTTAACCCTTTCAACTTCAAAAGGTAAAACATCTTCAAGGATGTCACTTATATCGCCACTATCATACTTGTTCTTATCAAACCGAACAAATAAATCAACATCATGATCCCCACGCAAATGAGTATTTTTCGCAAAACTACCCCCTATCATACACTCAGCCTTTACATCATTCTTATCCAAACTCTTATTTATACGTCTAACAGTGGCTTCAACATTATCCATGTTAGTCTTACCTGGCTCCAACCTCTCCTTTACTTTTTCTAGAACCTCTTCAACCATTTTCACTCATATCGAGGATTTAATTCTATAAAAAGTTTGTGTAGGGGAAAACTTAATAAGGTAATTCGAAGATTAAATCCGAAAAAAGAGGTAGTTATGGAAGGATTAACCATCTTAACGAACATCGCACTTATCTTTCTCATAGGACTTCTAACCACGCTCATTTCTAAAAAACTAGAAATTTCAAACGTGTTACTCCTAGTATTAGCAGGTATAGGACTTCAATTCCTAGAAGTAGGAGGAGAACGAATATTTCAATTCACACCAACCTTTCTCGTAAGCGTTTCAATACTCGCCATTGTAATGATAGTTTTCGACAGCACCTCCCGATTCAGATGGAAAGAAATGGATGAAATATCCGTCACCAGCTTAAAACTAACAGGGTGGTTTACACTCGCCAACCTAGTTGTATTCTCACTAGTTGCAATGCTGATAGTATTTGGAGAATTCTCACTAAAAAACTACCTATACGGCATGATATTCTCCGCAGCTATGATAGCCACTGATCCAAGCACTTTATTCGTAATGATGGGAGATGTCAAACACCGAATAATAAACTTGATGGAACTAGAAAGTATAATAAATACTCCCTTAACCGTACTACTACCCTTCGTAATACTTGACCTGATAGAAACCATAGGAGAAACAAATATACTAAGCAGTTTCCTACAACAAATAGTACCGTTCGTACAACAAATCGTAGTAGGTATAGGGGCAGGAGTGGTGATAGGCGTTATAGTTTTCAAAGTTATGAAAAACTTTTATTCTGAACAATTATCACCCGTAGGGATTGTAACCGCGGCATTACTCGCATATATTTTAGCAGCGAACATGGGAGGAAGCGGAGTACTCTCAGTAGCTACACTAGGACTCTTCTTCGGATCCGTATATGTAAAGCAAAAAACCACGTTGAAAGAATTCAGCAGCATGTTATCAAACAGTCTAGAAATTCTAGTATTTGTCCTTGTAGGATTAATGATACAAATCCCACTAGAAGTAAGCTTTTACCTAGAATCAATACTGTTATTCTTAATACTGCTTGCATGTAGAAGCTTCGCAGTGTTTTACGCTTTACGAGAGGAACCCTACACATTCCCAGAGAAATTATTCGCTACTTTGAACATACCAAAAGGGATTGCAATGGCAGTCGTTGCCTTCTCATTTACCGTGAGAGACATACCCGCCTTAGCACAGATGCTAGACTACATGCTGGCGATAATGGTAATATCTTTGATAGTATCCACGATAGTAGTGAGTTTCAGTGAAGAATTTATCAACATTGATATACAAAAACCCGAAGAAACTAAACCTAACCCAAATAGTTAAGCCTTCTACTATCAGCTTCTTCTTGAGCTTCCTGAGATTGCTGCATTATTTTCTGTAACTTGTTTTCAAACTGGGTAGCTTTTTCAATCAATGGTTCGGGATCAACATCTAACCCCAGATAATTATCTAAAACTCTTATCAAGTTAGCAGCAGCCTCTCCATCAGGTAATTGAGAATGAGCCCCAGCAAACAACGGAGTTATATCATCACTTCGAAGTATCAAAGCAGCTGTTATACCAACAAGGATAGACTCTTCTAATGGTTCAGCACCTGCCTCGACCATCTCCTCATTCTCATAAGTGAAAGCGACATCCCCCTCCTGATCAACAGGAACCCCCTCCAAAGTTATAATCTCTTCAGCCTTCAATTCATGAGCTAAATCTAAAATAGTCTCAGCCATCTCCCACTCAATTTCAGAAACATTCATAGTCGTATGAAGCATAACCAAGTCATGTTCATCAGAATACAAAATACTCATAGGATGCACCATCTCACCCTCATGAATAGCGACAGTAGGCCTCAACTCATCATACACAAATTCACCAATCTTTCTAAAATCAAGATGATCCATTAAAAATTCTATACTTATAGTAGACACCAAACCAAAACTTGGAAATCCTTCAATAACTGTTACTTCAGTAGGTTTCTCTTCTAAATTATAATCAATCATTTTTCTGTTCCTCCACAATATGTTCAATCTCGTCTTCTTCCTTTTTAAGTTCTTCGTCATCCTCCATACCATCCATTTCCTCTAACATTTCTTCTTCCGGATCTTCACTCTCTTCCTTTTCTTCACCCAATAATTTCTTTTCTAACTCAGTATATTTCTCAGTTATAACATTCCAAGGATCATCTTCTCCCCTCACCCTTTTCTGACTTTTCTCCTCTAACAATATCACCCCTCTCTTACGAAGCATATGATGCTGGTAAAGGAAACAGAACAAGAAAAATGTTAAGAAACCAAACTCTACAAATTTCAACAAACTAGTAACCAAAATAGTGTCAAAAACTAATCCTCTAAACATCTGTAAGGCTGTAATAACTTGAGACACGAATAAAAACATAGAACCAATGAAAAGAAAAACCCACGGCCTCCTTTCCTCATACTTTTCCGTACGAGTTAGGAAAAAATAAGCGTAAAACATGATGAATATTGTGATAAGAACTTTTGCAAACTCCAAAGTTCCTATTAAAAGGCTAACCATCGGTATAATAACACTATTAATTAAGTATATAAAATTTCCCGCAACTTTTTTAAAGCAAGTTTTTTTCCGACATCTGTGAACACAAAGAAAATAATCCTGGATACAAACTTTTTACTCATACCAGGTCAATTCAACATAGACATCTTCAGTGAGATAGAAAGGATCATGGATGAACCATTCGAAATATACATCCTTGAAGGCTCACTGGAGGAATTAGAAAAATTGTCTAAAGGGGATTCAAAAGACTCTCAAGCAGCCAAAGTTGGAATTGAGTTGGCTAAGCAGAAAGGCTTAAAAACCCTGCGTGGTTCTCATGACCACGTTGACGATGCAATAGTTGACATAGCTGACAACGACACTTTTGTAGCCACCCAGGATAAAGAACTCAAAGAGCGAATACAAGAAAATCAAGGAAAACTGATAGTAATGAGGCAGAAAAAACACCTCGTTAAGGAGGGATAAATTGTTTTACAAAGTCAAAGTACAAGATCACATCAGAGTACCACCAAAAGATTTCGGTAGTGAACTGAACCAAGCGATAATTCATCAGATTAAAGAAAAATACGGGGGATATATCTCCGAAGAATTAGGATTTGTAATAGATGTATCCGATATTGAAGAAGTAGGTGAAGGAGTAGTAATACCAGAAGATGGTGCCTCATATTACGAAACCACTTTCCAACTCCTGACGTTCCAACCAGAAATGCAAGAAGTTGTTTACGGCAAAGTTCGAGATATTGCAGACTTTGGAGCTTTTGTCAATATAGGACCTGTCGATGGCATGATGCACATCAGCCAAGCAATGAACGATTACGTAAGCGTTACAGAACAGAAAACTCTGCAGGGTAAAGACAGCAACCGCGTTTTGAAAGTCGACGATAACTGCAGAGCAAGAATAGTAGCGGTTTCTTACAAAGACCCTGCAAATCCAAAAATTGGCTTGACAATGAGACAAGACGGCCTTGGAAAAGCCGAATGGATAAAAGAAGATATGAAGAAAAAGAATCAACAGAAAAAATCGGATGAAGAAGAGGATGAATGAAAATGGCTAAGAAAAAAGCATGTAAGAAATGTAAAATATTCGTCAAAGGCGACATGTGTCCCATCTGCAAAAAGGACAGCTTTACTGACAACTGGCAAGGCAGAATACACTTTCTCAAACCAGAAGAATCAGCCATAGCCAAAGAACTAGGCATCGATCATAAAGGAGAATACGCTATAAAGGTGAGATAAATGGATGTAAAAATTCAAGAAACAAAAGAACGTCCACAATTGGAAAGACAAGAAGTAAACGCTAGAATTGAATATACAGGAGCCACGCCAGACAGGATTAAAGTCAGAGAAGAATTATCCAGCGAGTTAAAAGCTGATCCCGAGCTTATAATCGTACGAAAAATCAAACCAGAGTTTGGAAGCACGGAAGCTAACGTTAACGCTCGAGTTTATGAAGACGAAGAAAGCATGACTGAAATAGAAGGCGATTACATGCTCGAAAGACACGCTGTTGAAGAAAAGGAAGAAACAGAGGAAAGCTCAGAGGAAGGTGAAGAAACAGAAGAAAGTGAGGAGGATGAAGAATAATGCCTGAAGAAGACGGAGCGAGTCCCAGCGAAGGAGTAAACGCTTACAGCGTTTCAAAAACTTACGAGGTAGAAGGAAACGAGTTAAAAAAAGCTCCAAGTTGTCCAAAATGCGGGGAAGGATATAGACTAGCCGTTCATGAAGATCGAAAGACATGCGGACACTGCGGATACACCGAATTCTCCGTAGATGAAGAATAACTTCTTTCTTTATACAAAAACTAATAAACACAGCAAAATTTATGTGGTTTGCATGACTGATTTAGTAGCGTGTTTAAGCACCGGAAAGGGAACTTGGAATCCAGTTATTAAATTGATTAACACAGGAGAATTCAACAACATATTTCTAATAACTAATGAATTCGGTAAAGAAAACTTTGAAGGGCCTGAAAATGTAGAAATGATAGTTCTTAATAGAGAAATGTCTACAGAAGAGATGAAAGATAAGATAAAGAAAGAGTTAGATGGAGAGCTGGAAGGAACTCAAATCGCTGTAAACTTAACTTCTGGAAGTGGAAAAGAACATATGGCGTTGCTTTCAAGCGTTATAGGATTAGGACACGGTTTTAGAATGGTAGTTCCTGGAGAAAATGATTACGAAATAGTATGATTTATTCCATGACACCCATGATTTTATAGGCGAACTTGTCCGCAACACGGATTAAGTCTTCTGCAGATTTACCTTCTAATATAATACAATCTCCTTCTTGATGTATGATATTATTATCAGTAACTTTGAGCAATATAACGATATTGTTTTCATTAGCGTTTTCACAAGTAACTATAGGATTGTTTGTGTTAGCTCTTTTTCGCTTCGGTTCTTCTGTCAAAGCTCCATGAGTTTCGAGATTTAATATGTTAAATCTACTCCCCGTAAGTTTTGATATTTCTACCCCTGCTATCACGGCTCGACTGCTCAAACTTGGATCCATAGTTATGAAAACTGTGGTGTTCTCTCTATTATTCCGAGAAGCGCTTATCAACGTGTTCTCTGCTGTAGGATCTGAAATAATATCCTCTACTTCCCAAGGAGGGTAGTGGAACTGAATTTGGTAAGGTTGATCTCCTTTTTGTGCTTGAACAATCCAAACATTGTTTTGTTTTTTAAAAGGGAAGTTATTATATTCTCGAACTTCATCTCCCCCGATAAGTTTAGGTCCTAACAAAGTTGCAGCGAATAATAATATTAAGACTAAAGCGGTTACTCCAAAAGCAACCCAAGGTGAATCTTGAACTTTTTTTCCAATCCATGAAGTTTCTTGTTCTTGTCTTTCTTCTAGGAACTGATCTATCATTTCATCTTTTAAGTCATTAGTAGAAAGTTCTATGCCATATTCTTCTGCATACTCTTTTATCTCATCCTTAGTCATCTTCTCCATTTCTTCCCTAGTTTCCATTTATAACACCCAAGATTTCATAGATCACTTTTTCTGTTGCTCTTATCAAGTCCCCTTCTAGACCATTAATAGTGACGCAACCATTTTTATAGTTGATGTTTGTTTGATTTTCACTATTCAGATATATTACAGGGTTGGAAGGCGTGGCGTTGTCACAAGTAATAATGGGAAGAGTGTATTGAGAACTGTTTCTAGTAACAGCGGCTACAACTCTTTTATCCAAGTTTCTCGTTATTTGATACCGTGCAAGCTCAATTGATTGTATATCTGAACTGTTAGGATTGAAAGTTAGGATGTAAACAGGAGCATTTTGTAGACTTTGCCGTGCTTGTGCAGGCATTTCAATACCTTGGGTATCTAGAGGCGTGAATAAAAAATTCCTTTCTTTATCTTGTATGTCTGCTTTATAGTAATCTCCTGTGAATTCAAACTCATAACCATTATAGGAAACGGTGTTTCCTCCTTGTCTAGGTTGTTGAGCTGTACTTGTTCCTTGAGGACGGTTAACGATAATGCTAGCTAGTGTAAATCCAAACACCATTAAGAACAACAATATCAAGCTGATTATAGTCCGTCTTCTTTTCTTCTTTTTCTCTCGTCTTTCCCTTCTTCCCATGTTCGACTAGACATGTTATTCTTTTATATAGTTTATCTTAACGATTCAACTATATATCTCAAGTTCGGTAGAACTTGTCCACAAATATCTGAGTTCTTCTTTAATTCTTCTCCATTCCCATTCTGTAATGACTTCAAATACTTTTGGAGATGATACTCAACTAATGTTTTATGATTCCAAGCTTCTTCAGAAGTCAAATCCCCATCTTTCTGTCTATAAGGCAAGAGTTGTATTTCAGATGCACAATTACTCAAACAAGAAGGGGCAGGTGAATTAGTATCTCCCAAACCTTTTCTCATACCCTTAAGAAGAGATTGGTAGAAAAGAACTTCTCCTCTCAATTCGTCTTCTAACGTGGTTAAATTCATCAAATTTTAAGAGCACAATTTAATGTATAAAAAATTTGTGCGTAAAAACATTAATAAACAACTTAGACATCCCTTTTTACTATGCTTTCGGACAAAGAAGTTAAAGAAAAGTTTAAGAAAGAAACTAAGAAAAATCCTGAAAAGTACTTTGCTGTAGACGCTTTGAAGAGAGAAGGCTTTGAAAGGAAGAAATGTAGAGAATGTAAAACTTATTTCTGGACTGTGAATAAAGATCAAAAAGTTTGTGGAGACCCTGCTTGTAGTGGAGGATTCAGATTTTTTGAAGACAATCCAGTGGATAAAGATTGGGATTATGTAAAGACTTGGAAAGAATTCAGTAACTTCTTTGAAAGTCTTGGATATACGACTATCGATAGGTATCCTGTAGCTGCCAGGTGGAGAGATGACACTGATTTCGTTCAAGCATCTATCTATGACTTCCAACCTTGGGTTGTTTCTGGTGAGGTAGATCCTCCAGCCAATCCCTTGGTAGTTCCACAATTTTGTCTACGTTTTAACGACATTGACAATGTTGGCATTACGATGAGCCACAACACAGGATTTGTAATGATTGGACAACACGCGTTTAATAACGAAGAAGAGTGGGATCAAGAAAAGTACTTTACTGACTTGTTGAAATGGTTTACAAAAAAATTAGGTATTCCTAAAGAAGACTTAACATTACATGAAGACGCTTGGGCAGGAGGAGGAAATTTCGGTCCATGTATGGAGTTCTTCAGTAAAGGCTTAGAACTAGGAAACCAAGTTTATATGATGTTTGAACAAACACACGACGGGCGTCGAGAGCTCGATTTGAAAGTACTTGACATGGGGATGGGTCATGAAAGAAACGCGTGGTTCATCAAGGGCGAGGGGACACAGTACGACGCTACCTTCCCTGACGTGGTAGATAAACTACTTGCTAAAACAGGTGTGGATTACGATGAAAACTTCATACGTGAATACTTGCCTCACGGTGGTTACTTGAACATTGATGAAGTAGAAGACGTAGACAAAGCGTGGGAGCGAGTAGCTGATGCTATGGATACTTCTGTAAAAGAATTACGGGAGAAGATAATGCCACTTGCAGCGTTGTATTCAGTAGCTGAACACGCTAGGTCTTTACTAGTAGCTCTAGCAGATGGGTCACTTCCCGGTAATGTCAAAGGAGGCTATAATTTAAGAACTATCTATAGAAGGGCACAAGGATTTATTGACAAACACGGTTGGGATGTTTCCATGAATGAAGTTTGTAGATGGCATGCTGAATACTTAGAGCCGTTATTCCCAGAATTGAAAGAACATTTAGATGAGGTTGATGAAATACTTAATGCTGAATATGAAAAGTATAAGCGAACTAAGAAAAGAAACAAGCAGAAGGTTAAGAGAGTGGTTGAAGAAGGGGAAATATCAACAGAGAAATTATTAGAACTTTATGATAGTCATGGAATTGACCCTGAGGATGTTAAGGAACAAGCTGAAAGAATAGGAGAAACAGTTGAAATACCTGATAATTTCTACGCGTTGGTTTCACAAAGGCATGAACAAGGAGATAAGAGTCGTAAGAGAAAAGAGGGAGGAAGTAAGTTAGACTTGGATGGTGTCCCTCCTACGAAAATATTGTATTATGACCATTATGACTATATTGATTTCGAAGCACCAGTAACGAAAATAATTGATAACTTAGTTGTATTAGAAGAAACCGCTTTCTACCCAACTAGCGGAGGACAAATGCATGATACGGGAACTATTGAGGGTTATGAAGTAGTCGATGTTTTCAAACAAGGAAAGGTGATAGTTCACAAGTTGATGGATGAGCCAGATTTTGAAGAAGGTGAAATGGTCGACTGCAAAGTAGACTGGGATAGAAGAAAACAACTAGCACAACACCATACAGCCACTCACATAATCGGAGGGGTATGCAGGAAAGTACTGGGAGATCATGTATGGCAGGCCGGGGCTAAGAAAACCGAAGAAAAATCGAGATTGGATATTACTCACTATGAAAACTTGGATGATGACCAGGTTAAAGAAATTGAGGAAGAAGCAAACAGAGTTATTGAGGAAAACTTACCGATTTATAAGAATATTTTCGACCGAGGCGTTGCTCAGAAAGAGTATGGTTTCAGAATATATCAGGGAGGAGCAGTACCAGGGAAAGATATTAGGATAGTTGAAATCGATGATTTAGATGCCCAAGCTTGTGGAGGAACTCACCTAAACACTACAGGCGAAGCGGAACATATTAAGATAATTAAAACGAGTAAAGTTCAGGATGGTGTTGTAAGGCTTGAATACGTAGCTGGGAATCGCGCAAAAGAAATTATTAAGAAAGAAAATACTATCAAAGAACGAGTTGCTAACCTTTTAGACTGTACTGAAAAG
Organism: uncultured Methanosarcinales archaeon; assembly: GCA_964398115.1. Taxonomy (GTDB): domain Archaea; phylum Nanobdellota; class Nanobdellia; order Woesearchaeales; family CAYNLP01; genus CAYNLP01. The sequence goes on from CAYNLP010000013.1 coordinate 20,462, forward strand.
CAAATACCAAGTAGAGCAGAAGAATTGTTTAACAAGTGGAAAAAAGGACGTAAAGCTGTGAAGAAAGACCGAGATGTAAGTGCGGAAGAGTTAGAATTGACAAGTGAAGAAGAATTCGAAGGTGATGTTATTAAAGAAACAGCAGATATTTTAAGGACTCAACCAGAACACATTATCAAGACGATAAAACGATTTAAGAATGAGTTAAAAGAGTTCAAAAACCAGCTTTCTATGTAACCTTACCTGATTAGCTTAGCAAAGACGCCGAGTAGGAATAAAAAGCCTCCTACTAGTAAAAGCCCAACTCCATTTGTTAGGTTCCAAACTTCGTTTAAGTAGTTAGCTAATCCTACCAAGCCGAAAATTAA
>CAYNLP010000013.1:20839-21716 GCA_964398115.1 uncultured Methanosarcinales archaeon
AGATAAGTAGGAAGACAGTGCTGGCCTTTATAGCTTTTACAGTAACAACTTCTATCTTTTTCTCAGCTTTTTCCAATGTTTCATCCATTGTCTTACTCACATCCTCGACGAGTCTTTGGGCGTCACCAGCGATAAAACCAGCGACGGCGTCCCATAACTTTCTCCATCCCATCGTCCTTTTCTTATCCAAGTTAGTGTTTAAAAACTTTATTATTTTTGCTACCCTAAAAAAACTACGTTAACTTTATAAATAACCTGTCATACACTGTATGTCGAGTGGAAAATTTGGAGGGAACAAGTGGTACATAAAACATTAGAGCAACACGTTAAAGATTTATGTCAAAATAGTAATTGTCGTAAGAAAAGAAATGGTGAAGATTTAGAAAGTGCTTTCTCAGGGCCTAAACACTACGTGATTTGGGAATGCAAAGATTGTGGAAGAGAAAACTGGTTTGAAACTAAAATGAGTTCTAACGTCCGCCATATGAAAAGACCTTAACCTTCTTCCCAAATACTCAACAAAATTGCAATGATTAAGACAGTAGCTATAGCCAAACCTGTAAAAGTAAATTCTGGTATTCCAAAAATTTCTCCTTGAGGCTGACTGGATATCAATGCAGAAAATATTATTAGAGAACTAGCAATCAACCCCATTACTAAACGACTAGTTGCAACACTCACTTCCTCTGTAACGTCACGAATATCTTTATCAATCCTTTCTAACTCTTCTTCTGCTTTTTGAAAAGTTACATAAGTATCACGTCCCATCTCCGGAACGTCTTGCAGAAACTCAACCACCCTCTCACTAGTTTTTACAAGTTCTCTTACTAGCCTTGATGGATCCATCCTTTTTTCTATCAAATAACTCACATACGGT
>CAYNLP010000013.1:21726-23222 GCA_964398115.1 uncultured Methanosarcinales archaeon
AGCCACTTCGACCAGGTTAAAGTCAGGATCTAACTTTTCACAAGTACTCTCTAAAGTTGCCACGGCCTTTCCCAAAAGAACAAAGTTCTTAGGCATACGCATATTATTCTTCCTAGCAACTTGGAATCCTTCCATTATCAAATCACTTAATTGGATTTCATGCAGAGGCACGTCATAATATATCCCTAATGTTTCACTCAAGTCTTGTTTCAGCTCATTACGATTTACATCATGATCGATAAGGTTCAAGTGTCGGAAAGAATCAACTATCTCATCCACATCTCTTTGTATCAAACCAATAAATAAACGACTCAGATCGTTTTTCATATCATTACTCAAACGACCTACAATTCCAAAGTCTAAAAACGCTATCTCCCCTTCAGAAACCATTATATTACTCGGATGAGGATCAGCATGGAAGTATCCGTCTTCAAAAACTTGTTTAAACATTGCATGACAAATTTTCGTCGCAATAGCGGGTCGAGGACTTCCTTCACTTATAAGCTCCTTACATTCTTTCCCCTCGACATATTCCATTACTAACAAGTCTTCTGTGGTATAATCCCAGTAAACGTCTGGTATTTTCACATCTGTATCCGAGAAGTTACGATTAAACTTTTGCATATGATAACCTTCTTTAGTATAGTCAAGTTCTTTTTCAGTATAATCTTTGAATTCCGTTACTATCTGTCTAGGGCTGAAAACTTCCGGCTCGAAATGTTTTTCGACCTTGTTGGCTAGGTAAACAAGGATATCTATATCCGCGTGCATTTTTTCTTCTATCCCTGGCCTCCTAACCTTCACCGCGACTTCTTCTCCCGATTTTAAAACTGCTTTGTGAACTTGACCTACTGAAGCACTAGCTATAGGCTGAAGGATGAAAATGTTGAATACTTGATCAATGTCTGCTTCTAATTCACGTTCTACCACTTCTTCAACTTTTTCAGTAGAAAAGCTAGGAACACTGTCTTGAAGTTTAGAAAATTCTCTACAATACTCCGCGGGTATCAAGTCAGGTCTTAAGCTGAGAAGCTGTCCTAATTTAACAAAAGTTCCTCCCAACTCTTCCAAGAGTTTCCTAAGCCGTACTGGTGTGGGTTTTTCACTAATCTTATCGAGTTCTTTCTTCTTCAGGTTTAGGTGTTCCAATAAGAAACTCATCTCGTGTTCTACAACTTTAGAAAGTATCTCCTCGAACCTTTTTACATCCCGAAGTTTTTGAGGAGTTTCAAACATATATCTTTTTGCCTTGCTCTGTGTATATAAATCTTACTTGGTTGTTATTATAGGATTGTCTTTCACTATCACGGTATGTTCTGCTTGACTGATTAATCCTTTGTCCTTGTCAACGAGTGGAGGATAGCTTTCAACAATTTCTTTGTCTCGGAGTTCTTTCATCCCAATCTTTACCGTTCCAAGACTGTTTTTCCTAGCTAACCATCTCGAAGCAAAAGGCAACCCTTGATACTTTTCAATATCTTTCAATAAGTTTCTTG
>CAYNLP010000013.1:23232-25853 GCA_964398115.1 uncultured Methanosarcinales archaeon
ATTCCTAACAGGTTTTTTGTTCTTCAAACTATAAACAGTTGGATGTTCGCTTTCGTAAATAACCCCTGCACCAGCACTTGCAAAAGGTTCTATAGCAACTACCATGTCTTCCTTTAATTTGAAATCCGAACCATTATTGTAATTGGGAATGTTTGGTTTTTTATGAACGACATACCTGTCTAAGCCATGACCTGACAAGTTCCTTACAGGTGCATAATCATAACTTTCGATAACCTCTTGGATTGCACTTCCAATTTCAGAAATTTTAACTCCTACACCTACCACGTCTAAAGCTGCGTCTAAAGCTTCCCTTGCCGCCCTCACAAGTTCATCATGATCACCAAGGTTTACCGTTACAGCACTATCCGCGATATAACCATCTATATGAACTCCAATGTCGAGTTTTATCAAATCTCCTTCTTCACACAAGGTTTCCTCATCAACTCTAGGACATGCGTGTGCCGCTACAGCGTTTTTACTAAGTTGAGCAGGGAAAGCGATATCTCCTCCTAATTCTTCTATTTTATCTTCAACCTTGTCACAAACATCTAAAACTTTAACTCCAGGCTCTATTAATTTTTTACCATAATTCAATGATTCAGACAGGATTTCGCCTGCTTCTTCATATTTTTTTAGAATTTCCTTTTCCATATTATATATCTCGAGTGTTCACTTCTTTAAATGTTTTCGCTCACATCCAAACACTTTGTTCAATTATTAAAATATCTAGGACTAAATGTATTATTATACCAAGGACTAAGAATCCGTAAATCTCATTTATTTCTTTCATCTCTTTCTTCCTAATAACTTTATGATGGTAAAGTTGTCCCGTCACAGCTACTACAAAAATTAACATAGATATCCAATAGCCAAAGTCCGAAGTTACCCTATCTATCGCTTGATACAAAACACTTTTTTCAATACTGAACAAGTAGATAGTGCTCTGAGCTATTGCTGAAATGCCGAATTTTAAAGCATCTGGAAGAATAGCTCCGATGAAAACCGCTATAGAAAATTCTGTGCGGAAGTGCATGAAATGAACCATAAATGCTGACAACACTGCTACCAATATATGTATTAGAGCTCCAGCCATAAACTCTTTATCTATCAATAATTCTTTAAATAATGACTGATAAAAAATTAGTTATGAAAATAGCGGTGTTGACTGATATACACGGTCGAAGCTTGGATGATTTCTTGAATGAAATTTCTGACGTAGACAAAATTTATTGTCTAGGTGATTTCGACTTTGTCTCTACGATTCACGAGGTTATGGATTTACGAAAAGACTTTGATGTTGAAGTGGTTCCGGGTAATCATGAACACGCCATCTACAAAGGAGTTCGGATAACTTCTGGTACTATGAGAGAGCAAGGGGTTACAGCGTCGGAGCTTCACACTGATTTGATGAATGATGAACGGGCCAAAGAATTCGTGGAGGATTTATTACAGCATCATAAATTGGAGGTTGAAGTTTCAGACTTTTCTACGGTAGTTATGCATGCCGCTTTGAATGGTAACTTGTGGTCGATGCCAGATGCGAAAGGGAAGGTGAGGGAATTGTGGTATAGGTTACTCTCTAAAGAAGATCATGTTAAGAATTTTGAAGTTATGAAAGAACAGGGGTTTGAGTTGATGATTCGTGGTCATGACGCTCATAATGAATTTGCAGTATATAAAGATGGAGAAGTGGAGATAAAGCGTGGTTCTAAGCATGAATTAAAGTCGGGGAGGCTTCAGACTGTGACTGTAGGAGATTATTATGAGGGTTATTACGCTGTTGTAGAGGATGGTGTGGTTTCTTTCCGAGAGGTTTAAATCTCTTTTAGAATTACTTGGCCTTGGGTGTTTTCTATAAATCTTAATTTGGTATTTTTATCCCAGTTTTTGTCTTTTACTAGGTCTTTGGGAAGTGTTATTCTGTATTGTCCGTTACTTTCTACGATTTTCATTTTAGTCTTTATATAGTGTTTATATAGTACTAATTTAGTGTTTTATATTTAAAGGTTAGGGTGGATAAACCGAAAGATTTAAATAATAGAAATAACACTGTTTCGTTGCCGTCCATGGGGGAAGCGTCGGTTCTACACAGAGAAACCAGATAAATAGCCAGATATAAAGACAAATTCACACGAGGGTTGGTCAAAAATGCAAACTAAAAACAAAGTCAAATTATACGATTGTCCAGAATGTGGAGGTAACAGCCTCAAAATCACAGAAGATAGCGGCGAAGTCATATGCATAGATTGCGGACTCGTCGTTGAAGAAGACATGGTAGACTTCGACAAAGAATGGAGAGAAATTGAAGACGAAGCAGAAAAACGCAGAAGAACAGGTGCACCTCTAACATACACACATGCAGACAGAGGACTAGGCACTGAAGTAGGTGACAAGTCAGATCTCTACCAAATGAGCAAGAAAGACAAGAATAAGTTCTTTAGACTTAGAAAATGGCAGAGAAACGTAGCTTCAGCCATAGAGAGAAACTTACAACTAGCCTTGACAGAAATCCAAAGGTTAGTCTCTGTACTAAACCTAAGTTCAGTAGTAGAAGAAGAAGCGGCAAAGCTCTACACCATGGCAGCTCAAAAAGGACTAGTCAAAGGAAGAAGCACAGAAAA
>CAYNLP010000014.1:0-24146 GCA_964398115.1 uncultured Methanosarcinales archaeon
TGTTTCCGCCTTCTCCAGTTTGTTTTTCAGTCTGGATGAATTTTCCTTCGTCTAATTTGTTGATTTTTCTTTGAAATGTTTTGTAAGTGCTTTCTCCACCTTTATCCTTATACTTTTGGTATAAGTCTCCGATTTTCTCTCCACTATTACTTTTGACAATATCTAGTATGAATTGCATTTCATCTCCTAACTCGTCCTGGTCTTTCACTGTGAATTGGTCTAATTTCTTTATCGCTTTTGCAACGTCTTCCTTTGTTATATTTTTAGAACTTCTATTTTCCGCATTGATAGCCGATTCTTTTAGTAAGAAAATTCCTGATCTTATGTCTTGTATTTGGTATGTTTTTTCTATCACTTTGTTTAAAGCGTCTTCTTCCCACACGTCGTCGTAGAAAGCATACTCTAATCTGCTTTTGATAACATCTTCAGTTTCGCTTCTATTGTATGGTTCGAATTCTACAACTTCTGGTGTTAGTCTTGATTTAATCCTGCTGTCCATTTGGGCTAGGAAGTCTTCTTCGTTAGTGATTACTATTATGGATTTTTTGTAGATTTCTTCCAGTAGGAAGTAAAGGAAGTCATAGTCTTCTGCTTTGTCTATCTCGTCAAATACGAAAACGGCAGCGGTTTTGTTTATTATATTGGATACTACATTTTGCAAGTCGCTAGTTTTCTTATTGTGAGTGAGTCGGTAACCTATTTGTTCGCAGATTTCCATTAATATCTTGTAGGTGGTATTTTTCTGCCAACAGTTTATGTAGATAGAGTGTATTTCTTGAGTTTCTTGCTCTAAGTCTCTTAGTACGTGTTTGGTAGCTGCTGTTTTTCCTATTCCTGGCTCGCCGAACATCAACACGTTACGACCGTTTCTATCTTTAAGCAGGGGTTTTATAGCGCTGGCTATAGTTCTTTGTTCCCCTTCTCTGTGAGGTAAGATTTTAGGGACGAATTCATAATCTAATGCACTCTCATTCTTTATAAGAGTCTCTTCTTCCTTTAGAACGTCGTCAAAAACTCCCATACTCTCGAAAGGTGCGATTTTAGTTTAAATATTTTGTGTAGCGGTGTCCAGTGAATTTCCAAAACATCTTTTTTGACAACGTACACCGCTATTTTTAAAAGTAAACAACGCTTTTTTCTCTAATGTATGAAATATTCAGAACTAGTTGATACGTATGAAAAACTTGATTCTACTCAGAAGCGTTTAGAAAAAACTCATTATTTGGCTGAGGCTTTGAAAAACGCGGATGACGAAGATTTGGAAAAGGTTGTTCTCTTGATTCAGGGGAATGTCTTTCCTGCTTGGCAGAAAGAGAAAAAATTGGGTTTTTCTAACAACTATATGGTTAAAGCTATTCAGAAAGTCACGGGTATGAATGAGATCGAAGTTGAAGACTTATGGGCTGAAGTTGGTGATTTGGGGAACGTAGCTGAAGAATTAGTTGAAGATAAGAAGCAACAAACTTTGTTTACTGAAGAGCTTTCTGTTGAGAAAGTTTTTGATAACATACGTAAAATGCCTGAAATGGAGGGTAGTGGTAGTGTAGAAAGAAAGATACAGTTGGTGGCTGAGTTGTTGAGTTCTGCAAGGCCGGTGGAGGCTAAGTTTATTGTTAGGACGGTTTTAGAAATCTTGCGTTTGGGTGTGGCGGAAGGGACGTTGCGTGATGCTATCGCGTGGGCTTTCTTAGATGATCATTTCAAGATTGATTATGATGTTGAAGATAATGATTTTGAAGTTGAGGATAGAGAAAATTATGAACGAGTTATTACTTTAGTTGAAGAGGCTTATGAAAAGTTGAATGATTATGCTGAAGTTGCAAGGTTGGCTAAGGAAGGTGTTGAGAGGTTAAAAGATGTTGAGGTTAAAGTTGGTCGGCCTATCAAAGTAATGCTTGCTCAAACCGTAGATGATATAGAAAAAGGTTTTGAAAGGGTTGGGAAACCTGCTGATTTAGAATACAAATATGATGGTTTTAGGGTTCAAATTTCAAAGAAAGATGGCGATGTTAAGGTTTTTACTAGGCGTTTAGAAGATGTGACTAAGCAATTTCCAGATATTGTGGGGTATGTGGAAGAATATGTTGAGGGTGAAGAGTTTGTCTTGGATGGTGAAGCTGTAGGTTACGATCCTGAGAGTAAAGAGTATCAACCTTTCCAAGATGTCAGTCAACGTATTAAGAGGAAGTACAACATTGATGAAATGGCTGAAGAACTTCCTGTAGAGGTTAACATTTTTGACATCTTATACTATGAGGGAAATAGTTTTTTGAAAAAGCCTTTGAGGGAAAGGCGTGATTTGATTGAAGAAGTTGTTGATGATGTTGAATATAGTATAAGACCGGCTCGTAATTTGATAACAGGTGATTTGAAAGAAGCACACCAGTTTTATAGTGAAGCTAATGACAAGGGCATGGAGGGTGTTATGATGAAAAACTTGGATAGTGTTTACAAACCAGGTTCTAGGGTGGGTCATATGGTTAAGTTGAAGCAGAGTATGGAAACTCTTGATCTCGTGATTGTAGGTGCGGATTGGGGTGAGGGGAAAAGAAGTGGTTGGCTTACTAGTTATCATTTGGCTTGTGTGGATGAAAATGGTGAGTTGCAAACGATTGGCAAGGTAGCTACTGGTATTAAAGAATTGGAAGATAGTGAGGGTGTTACTTTTCCTGATATGACTGAACGTTTGAAGCCTTTGATTGTTAGTGAGGATGGTAGGCATGTTGAGCTTAAACCTGAGGTGGTGGTTGAGGTTGAGTATAATGAGATTCAGAAAAGCCCTACTTATAGTAGTGGTTATGCTTTGAGGTTTCCTAGGGTGGTTCAGATTAGGGAGGACCGGGCTGCTGATGATATTTCTTCGTTGAGTTACGTTAAGACTTTGTTTGATAGCCAGTAATTCTCGAATTTTTGGTTTTAGCCGTTGAAATACTTTTTCTCGTCTAAATGTTTCAATTATGAAAACTTGTTTTATTTGTGAAACAGTGTTTCATTAACGAAATTTTTAAATATGAAGGGTTAAGATAAAAAAGACTAGATGCAGAAGGGATTACTAGAGAGACTTTTCGACGAAAAGAAAGTAAGGGTACTGCAATGCTTCTTCGACAACCCTGGGGAAGAGTTCTACTTACGTGAAGTCGCTAGAGAAGCTGATGTAAGTCCTGCAACCACGTATAGAATAATACAACAACTCTTAGATCTTAAAATTATAGATATAGAAAAGATGAAGAAAACCAAACTTTACAAACTAGCTCAGAACAGCAGAACAGAACGTCTGAAAGACTTCTTCGAAGTAAAAAGCAACCCATTAGAAGAACTAGTAAGCTATATAAGCGACGTGCCAGGTGTTGAAAAAATCGTGTTACATGGTGAGGCTACAGAAGATAAAGTAAATATATTAGTTATAGGGGAAAATATAGCATCAGGGAAGGTAACGGCCAAATCTGCAGACATAGAGGAGAAATATGACATTAACGTGGTGGAGGTTACATTGTCTGAAGATCAGTTCAAGAGGATGAGTGAAATGGGCAGCTTCCCGAGGAAGAAAACTCTTCTTTGGAAAGAATAAATTTTTTTACACTATTGAAAAATATTCTAGAATACCAAAACATTTAAATATGAGCGTAAAAGCATATTGGTATAGAAAAAAGTTTTTGGCGCTTGATAATAACTTTTAATCAACTTTTGTGTTTGGCGACACAAAGTTGAAACGATTTTTGGCGATTAAACATTTGACGTTTTTGGCGAAACAGTCAAACGATTTCTTCTAGTGGTAAGTATGAACTTGCTACTTAAAAAACTTACGGTTACGAAATAGCTATACTAAAAATTTACAAATTTAATATGAAAACTAGAAACAACATGAACAACACAGAAAACAAACAGAGAAAACACAAAACAAAGAAACAGGGGGCAATAAACATGGATTTCATTGTCGAAAAAGCAAAGGAAAATCAGAACGAAGCACAAGAAGTTGAAGATTTAGACGTAGGACAAGCCAACATCAGAGTCATCGGAATAGGAGGAGCCGGAAACAACATGGTAAACTGGCTCTATAAAAAAGGTATCAAAGGTGCTGAAATACTGGCATGCAATACTGATAAGCAGCACCTAGACAGGATCGAAGCCGACAACAAGTTCCTAATCGGTAAAGACGTAACCAAAGGACTTGGAGCTGGTGGACATCCAGAAAAAGGAGCAGAAGCAGCACAAGAAAGCATACAGCAAATCAAAGATTCACTCAGTGGTTCCGATATGGTATTCGTCTGCGCCGGAATGGGCGGAGGCACAGGAACCGGAGGTGCTCCACACGTAGCGAAAACCGCAAAGGACGCCGGAGCAATAGTGATTGGAACAGTAACAATGCCATTCGACGTAGAAAGAGCACGAGTCGACAAGGCAGAGTTCGGACTACAACAACTACGAGAGAACACAGATACAGTGATAGTTATTGACAACAACAGACTAGTGAAGATAGCCGGCAACCTGCCAGTACAGCAAGCCTTTGCAGTTGCCAACGAACTAATCTCAACAATGATTAAGGGAATCGTAGAGACCATAGCAGTTCCCAGCCTCGTCAACCTAGACTTCGCAGACGTCGAGGCAATTATGAGCAATGGTGGAGTGGCAGCCATCGGCATCGGAGCTAGCGATACCAATAACAGAGTAGACGAAGCAGTGAAAGGTGCTCTCAGCAATCCATTGTTAGACATCAGTTATGAGGGTGCCGGTGGAGCCATCATCCACATAACAGGTGGCTCTGACATGACTCTAGAAGAGATCTCCAGAGCAGGAGAACTTATTACAGAGTCTATGGACCAAGAGGCAAATGTCATATGGGGTGCTCGAGTTAAAGAGGACCTTAAGGGCAAAATGACAGTGATGACAATCATTACAGGAGTTAAGAGTCCATGGATACTTGGTTCACAGTCTGCTGAACAAAAGGCGGAAGCCCGAAGTCAGATGGAAGAAGAACTAGGTATCGAGATCGTGAAGTAACCCTTCACGATCCCTATTAAGGCAAAAGGGGAGTATCAATACTCTTTTCTCCGCCTTCGCCCTTCAAAATTTCAACCCCCCAACCCCCAACAACCCCAACAAGGCGTGAAGGCGTACTTCCCCTTTTTTCTCCTCTTCACCGGGGAGAGTTTTTCTTTTTTCTTTTTTTATAATCTCTTGACAAGAAATAGAACCTACTATGTTCTAAAGATTTGATTATCGTATTATTTTTTAATTCCAAATCGAAAAGTAAGAGAAAAGGAAAGAATAAAAATTCTATTCCACATCTACCAGTTCGATCTCGAAGTTGAGATCTTCTCCGGCGAGTGGTGGATTCATATCAATCGTGACTTCTTCGTCTCCGACTTCAACAATCTTAGCAGGGATGTCTTGATCTACGTCAGGACTTCGGAATGCCATGACCATCCCTTCTTCGGGTTCCATATCACCGAATTGTTCTCTTGGAACTTGTTGTACAAGGTCAGGATTTCTATCGCCGTAAGCATTTTGTTTTTCAATCCTTACTTCTTTTTCTTCACCGACTTCCATCCCGTGTACGGCTTCTTCAAATCCTTTGATAACGCTTCCTGAACCTAATTCAAATTCTAATGGTTCTTTACCTTCGCTACTATCAAAGACTTCTCCATTGTCTAATCTTCCTGTATAGTGAACTTTGACCGTGCTTCCTTCTTCAGCTTGTTCTGCCATGATTATCACCTAGAACGGCGAAAATCTTTGTTTATTAAAAAGGTTATCCTTTCGAATTCTTGTAAGAATTGTTCCGCTATTCCTTCATTGTGGATTATCAAAATGTTTTCATCATTTCTAGTGTTGGCTGACTTGGTGGGATTGTAACTTCCAGTTATTACTGTCTTATCATCTATGATGAACACTTTATGATGTAATGTTTTGTCTGTCCTTTCTAATAGTATTGGCATGTGTTCTTTCAACTGATAGTATTTGGTGTACTCGTTCAGGCCGAGGTTGTCCATTAAACCTTTCACGTTTATGGTTTCTGACTTTTCTAGTAGTAAGTCTGAAATTTTTTGAGAGGTGAATGTGAACAGCATGAATTTGATTGATTCGTTGGCTTTACGTAGTGTTTTCAATACTTTTTCTTCGCAATTGTCTTCTGGACAAAAGTAGTTTTCTACTAATATACCTGACAAGTTTATTTTGGTATGCTCTGTTTTTTCGTTATCTCTATTTATTATTTCTTGTAGTTCTTGCCAGTAATTGTTTTCTAACGTGGTGGAGTTGATAACAAGCCAATGGTTGTAGTTGATAAATCCTTTCTTTGTTGGATTGGTGGATCCTGTTAGTAATTGTTTTCCTACGCAGAACTTGTTATGCATTAATCCTTTTGAGTAAACTTTTTCTCCAATTCCTTCATAGTTCTTGTAGTATACAAATGTCGGTACTGTCCTTTCAAATTCTAAGTCATAGAATAGGCAGGGTGTTTGGTCGAATTTTTTGAAAACTTTATGGCAGTCATCTTTTGAACAAAAGAATGTTTGTATACCTCCGGTTTCGTTGATTGTTTCTTGTTGACAACTGGCCAGTATTAAGAGGATAATTCCTCCTCCAATTTTTGAAATCCGCGATAAAGAGAAAATTTGGCATCGGGATATTTTTCTTCCATATTTTCTATCAACATGTTCACTTCTTCTGTTTCTTCCGCTTCTCTTCCTAATATCCTGCATATTTCTACCAGTTCTTCTTCTAACACGTTATCTAAAAGGATGATATGTTCGTAGGTTTTAATTTCGTTCTCTAAGAATTTCTGCAGTTTTTCCGAAACTGTCCTGTCCATATTCGTAGGTATTACGAGTTTACCATTTTCTGGTTCTTTCAATTCCTTTGTAGTCTTGACAGTTAAGTTATCTCCGAATACGTTGTTCAAGAAATACTTGGCTGCAAAGTGTTCTTTGCTATCATCGTCATAGAGGTAGATGGTATCGAGTGGTTGGATGTCTTTCTCTATTCTAATATTTTTACGGACTCTCTTTTCAATATATTCTAAGAAGCAGTTGTCGCAATACTCTCTACCAGCGTATTTTACCTCTACCGTGCTTTCCTTTCCACAATCACAAGTCATCTTTCACTTGCAGAAACAGCCGAGCTTTTTATAGGTGATTCTGATTCTATCAAGGGAACAACCGATAGACGATTGAGTTTTTCACCAAATATCGCCTGCATTAATCTCATTCTTTCAATTCTTTCTTCAAATCCATAATCGGGGTTGGGACCCCATAAGATGTTGTCTCTTCCGCTGTAGTAAAGCGCTGCTCGTATTACAGGATCGCCCAAGTGTCTTCTAAAGTCTCTGCTATCATATTTTATTAGTGCCTCCGCTGCTCCATTAAGAGTCATTCTTTCATCTATTCTTTTAATCTCTTCAACTGTTTTTCCTGCAACACTATCAGCTAGTAAATTTTCATATTTAGTGTATAAACTGTCCTGTAATGATTTAAGACTGTCATGTTTTGATTTTGCCAAAAGATAATTTGAAACTAATTGGAAAAGTCTTCCCCCATGCATTTCTGTTATTGACTTTATGGCTTCAGTACTGTCTTGGTCTGAACTTGCTTCTTTCAAAGCATGCATTAGTGAATCTCTTTTTCCAGAAGCATTTTCTGGAATTTTTTCAAAGTCGAACCTGTTCAGGTAGTCATGTATGTCTTGTAATGCTTGCCTTTCGTTATTTCTTGCATTTCTTACCTCATCATTCATGTCCCAGGCTTTCTCCCATGAAGGATGATTTAGTACTTCCAATCCTAACTCTGACGCTATATGAGGCATGACCTGAACTGGTCCTCCTGCTCCAACTTGAGAAATCCAGTATCGCTTAATTTTTTCTTTATCATGAGTCATTTGCAATCTTCCATTCACTTCTGTGTATAAGTTTTGACCATCGCTTTCTTGCATCACTCTCCCTAGATAACTTATCAAGCTGAATACGTGGTGTCCTTGATCTTCTAGTTTACTTCCTTGTTCTATTATTGATTCAGCTATAGGCTTTAACTGAGGGTATTCTTCGAAGAGCGAGTTGAATTCATCTAAGCTTTCAGGAAGTCCTTCTCTTTCAACTCTTGAAATTTTTACAGTTTCTAATTGTCCTTCAAGGTTTTCTGTTTTTTCTTCTAGACTTTCTATGCTGTCTTGGGCTAAAGAAAGTAAGCTGTCTTTTTCAGACGATTCTATTTCGGCAGCTGTTTTTTCATTTTTTACTTTTTGTATTTCTTTATCTTTGTAGTTTGATGCTATGGCTGCGGCTATTATGGTTGTTCCGGCTAATATTGCAGGTGTGAAAGGGTGGTGGAGGATTTCTTTTCCATGTTTTTTGATAGTTTGGAATGCGGATTTTACTTTTTCTTCTAATTTCTCCTCTCCCATTTTTCTTTTTGTTTGTATTTGTTTCCTTTTTAGTTTTTCTTTTTTTGATTTGTTATCTAAGTTTGGTAATTAAAATAAGTTAGTTTTTGTTCATTCTTAAATAGTAACAAAACGAAAGATATAAAAATAAGTTATTGTTAAAAACAGTATACAACTCACCTCTTTTTCCCGGGGGGGCTTTGCAAAAAATGCCTTCCTGGGTTTTTTCTTCATTCTTTATTCAGAACTTTAACTACTTTAGTGAATCTCCCAACAGCGAATCCGAGAATTAATCCTGATAAGAATAGTATAAGAAGGTTGGTATCTATATCTGGCATTTGGAAACTCTCTTTTGACTGAGGTGGGAAATATAAGTCTAAGTTGCTCATTACCAAGCTGTATTCTGAAAATATCAGTGCAGAATTCGGATTTTGATCTTTTAATGCATCTGCGTATTCGTAATAGCTATAGCCGAGGATTGGGAATATCCCTTTTTCTTGTTGCTCCAAAATAACTCTTTTGGTTGCTTCGAGCTTTTCACTAATTATGTTAGGTACTTCTTGCATATTTACAGTGATTCCTAGTAGGAAGGCGTTGGCTTCTGCTTTAACTTTGCTGCTTTTGAAAATGCATAGTGCGTAGTCTCCTCTTTGTTGATCTTGCTTTGCTCTTTGAAGTTCATCTCTGCTGTTGTCTAAAGCTTCAGGTACGATATTTTCAGCATAGTCTAATCTTTCTTCAGCTTCACTTATTTTTTTAGTACATGCTTGTTGGAGGTGATCTTTATTTACGTTGTAAATTTTACCTCCTAATCCGAAGAATTTGCTCCATGCGTAAGCACTGAAATACCTTTCTAGAGTGTATCCGAGTTCTTGGCTTGACACGTTAGCGAGGTCTATTTCTTTTATGGAGTTGCTGGCGTCGCTTAATCTTTCTTTTACTATCATGTAAGTTTCTAAATCGCTTAACGTGGCCAATTCTTGTTCTTCTAATTCTTGATTCAGTTTAGTTATTTTTCTTGTAAGGTTGCTGACTCTTTCAACTTTGTATTCGTTGCTCCAACTTTGTACTATTTGTTTTTTCAAATCAATGTTTTCGGTGAAGCAATAACTAGCTGCGGTGTAATGTTTTGATTGATTGAACGCTCTATTTTTTCTTTGTGTGAAGTTTTCTCCTACGCTTGAATTAGGGTTTACTTCTCTAGCTTGTCTTTGTAGTTTTTCTGTACGGTCACATAGGATGTCGGCGACGGCTTCCATTCTGTCTAGGTATCTTTGACTTATGTTTATCTTACCTTCTCGTTGTTCGAATTTTTTACCGGTAAAGTGGTAGAGTGCTTCGTCGATATTTCCTACTTTTTCTACTTGTATTGTTAGTTCTTTTCCAGTTTGGTTTTTGAATTGGGTTTTGTTGAAACTGACCCATTTTGGTATTAGGACTTTGTCTAGTTCTTTCTCTTGTGCTGCTTCTACTTTTTCATAAGTCCCTGCTACTGGTCCTATTATACCTCCTGAATTTATCGTGCCTGTTATTGATACTTTATCGTTGAATTTTAGGTCTTTCATGACGGCTGTGGTTAATGCGGCGATGCCTGCTCCTGCACTTGGCCCTCCTACTATTGTGCTACTGGCTTTTATTGTGTAGAAGAAATCGTATTTTTCACAATCTAAGTCGTAGTTTTTGCATACTATTTCGTTTGCGAATCTTGTGCTTAATTGCGTGTCTAACTTGGTTAGTGGGAAGCTGTCTATAAAGATTCTTCCGTTTCCTTTTCTTACTTGTAGTTGTAGGTCGGCGGTTCCTCCTCTTCTTTCTTCTCCTTCTCCTGCTACTGTTAGTAAGGTCATTTCTCCGCTTTTTTGACCTAACACGGGTGTGGTTAAGATGGTTAGGAGGAGTATGGTTAGAATTGTTTTTTTCATGATTTCCCTTTGTATCTGCCTCGTCCTTCTACTTCTTTGAGGCGTTCCATAACTTCTTCGTAGGTTTTTGATTTTTTATATCCTTTCTTAAAAGCTTCTAGTGCTTTTTTGTAGATGTCATGGTGTTTTGCTTCGAGTGCTTCTCTTAACAAGTGTATGTCTACTGCTTTGTCTTCAACCTTTTGTGAAAAAAAGCTTAGTCCGAAATCTATCAAGTAAATATTGTCTTTTAACATCATGTTGCTCGTTGTAAGGTCGCCGTGTATTATTTCACGGTCGTGCAAGTCTGCTATTATCTTTCCTGTTTCTTTCATCAACTTTTCTACGTTATCTTTATTGAGTGCGTCTCGTAACCTTTCACCTTCAATGTATTCCATGCGAATTGTTGCTTCTTCTTTCTCTAGCAGTTGCGGGCCGGGAATTCCTGCCACACTAATTTTTTCCAGAATTTTAGCTTCTCTTTCAGTTCTTTCAGTTCTTAATTTGTTATCAATCTCTTTTATCCGATAATTTTTCTTAGGTCTTTCTTTAACTATGGAATCATCGTCTAGATATATTACTGCTTCAGCCCCGCGACTAATTTCTTTCATAGAATTGATGTAAATTTTTGAGGACTTTAAATTGTTTCCCTTTTGTTAGTAACCTTCTGCCATGTCGGATGGAGTCATTTCTTCGTCTGTGAAGAGTCTGTCCATCTCGTCATCGCTTAGGTTTTTCTGGTTTAGTACTTCGCTGATGTCCTCTTCCTCTTCTTCGTCGTCTCTGATTTCGTTCAACAATTCTTGATCTCTTGGGTCTTGTTCCATTTTTTTGTAGTCACTCGGTATTGTTACGTGAGATGTCCTTTTTAAGTGTTAATGAAAAATAATCGGAAGAATGGGTTATTGGTTTTGATAGATTTCTTCAACAAGGTCTGAACATTTTTTGATTTCATCTGAACTATAGGCTTGAATTGCTTCTTCTCTACCTTCTAGGTTGTGAGCGGCTCTATCTAGAGAATCATAAGATATGCCTTCTTCAACTGGTATTGGAAGAGCAACTTTTTCACCTGTTGGTATTTGTCCGGGGTCGATGTCGTTTAATTTTTCAAAGTAGAAGGCAGATGGGTGATGAGTTCTACTTCTACTTTGATTTCCGCTTAGCATTGAGTATAGGTTTGTATCGTCAGCTTCACAAACACTTACTTCTAGCTCTTCACCAGATGTACAAGCAGAAGCTGCAATTATTAATGAGGCTAATCCTGCGTTTTTTAAGGTGTTTTTAGCTTGACGTACTTGTTCATTTTCGGTTATTTTTTTGTATGTATTTCCTAATTTTTTCAGTATTTCTTCATTCATTTTTTCATGCCTCTAGGTATTCTTCATATTGTTTTTTGGTTAGTTCTTCTTTTATTTCTGAGAGTTTTTCATCGTCTTCGTGTATCTTGTCTTTTGTTTCTTCTATTGTGTCGTCTAGGCTCATGTGAATCCCCACTGTTCTTTTATAGTGGTTTAGAAGTATATAAATCTTTTGGTTTTTTGTTACTAATAAGTAGTTAACTATCTTTTTTTAGTGGGAAACGCATATGGCGATTACACTCAAAACAAGTATATACAACCTTATCATTTCGGGTTCGAACACGACAATTACTGCCTGGCCTCAAATAACTATAACAATGTTTACAAAACTTTTTTTGAAGATCAGAAGGGATATTAACTTTGTAATGCATAGACAGTTCCCTAGCCTTTTCTATATAGCGATCAGCTAAGCTAGGTTCCTCGCTATATATTTCATCGGCTTGTTCAAATAATTCCTTAATTCTTTCTTCAGCTGTTTTCTTCTCTTCACCTTTGTTACGATGTCTTCCCATAAAGAGGTGGTTGGGAATTACAATTAATAAAATGATTTATTGTCTATATAGAAAATAAAAAATATTGGAAAAAACTCCGATACAAAGGCGAATTATAAAGACTTAGCTAAATCCGTAACGACCTGGTATGAAAAGATAACAAAAACTTTATATAATTACAAAGACCTGATAGACAAATAAGTTGGGGGTGTTTACATGATTGTAGCATCAGAAAAAGACTCTGCAAAGCAACAAATGGAAGAACTAGAAAAACACATAAGCGACCTATCCAAACAAGAAATGAAAGAACTACTTCTCGTCAACACATACAAACTAAACTTGGTGAGAAGTCAAATGGAAGCAGTCTGCGACGTGTTAATCGACAATGACCTAACCAGTTACGAAGAAATCTGGGAAAAAACTGACAAAAACTTTAAAAACTCAAATTTGTAAAACAGAGTAGAAAAAAAGGGGTGAGATGATTGATAAGAGTAGCGATAAATGGATTTGGCCGAATCGGCCGAAATGTTTTTCGGGCTGGATACGACCACGAAGACATAGAATTCATAGCGTTCAACGACCTAACTGATACAAAAACACTTGCTCACCTTCTCAAATACGACACCGTCCACGGACAATTCCAAGCTGATGTCGACTACACAGAAAACTCACTAATAGTAGATGGAAGAGAAATAAAAGTCTTCAGCGAAAAAGATCCTGAAAATCTCCCCTGGGATCAATTCGACATAGACGTAGCCGTTGAAAGCACAGGGATATTCACAACAACCGAAGGAACAAGGAAACACATCAAAGCCGGAGCGAAAAAAGCCGTACTAAGCGCACCTGTGAAAGAAGGAGATATGAAAACTATAGTGTTGGGGGTTAACGGAGACATCTACAACGCGGAAGAAGATGATGTCGTGAGCAACGCGTCATGCACCACCAACTGCTTGGCGCCTATGGTCAAGGTCTTGAACGATTACTTCGGAATCGACAAAGGCCTCATGACCACCACTCACGCCTACACATCAAGCCAAAACCTGATAGACGGGCCTAACAGAAAAGACTTAAGAAGGGCAAGGCACGCTGCAGAAAACCTCGTACCAACTACTACTGGCGCGGCTATATCAGTAACAGAAGTAATACCAGAACTCGAAGGAAGACTAGACGGCATGGCCGTACGCGCACCAGTACCAGACGGGAGCATAACAGACTTCACCGTGAAACTAAACCAAGAAGTAACGAGAGAACAAGTAAACAATGCATTCAAAGAAGCAAGTGAAGGATACATGAACACTATCATAAGATATGAAGATGAAGAAATAGTCAGCAGTGACATAATAGGCGACCCCGCCAGTTGCATATTCGACAGTCAAAGCACAAAAGCCATTGGGAACCTAGTAAAAGTAATGGGTTGGTACGACAACGAATGGGGATATAGCAATAGAATGGTCGACATGGTAAAAAAACTAGGATACAGCGTTAGAGAATAAAAAACTTCTTCTAAAAACAGAGTAGTTCATAATCTTTTTATACTGTAAACCTGTCCTTCATTAATGCAATGGTCAAGACTGTGAGGGATTTCGACTTTAATGGAAAAAAAGTTTTGGTACGAACAGATCTCGACGTCCCTATGGAAGACGGGAAAATACGAGACGAATTCAGAATTAAGAAATCCCTACCAACATTAAACAACATTATGAAACAAAGCGAACAAGTAATAATAATGGGTCACCTCGGCCGGCCAGGTGGAGAAGTAAACCAAGATTTAAGCCTTAAACCTATAGCGGATAAATTTTCTGAAATACTAGATGAAAACGTAGCTTTCGTAGACGACTGTACTAAAAAAGACTTACCCGATGACAAAGTCGTGGTTTTAGAAAACGTTAGATTCTACAAAGGTGAAAGAGAAAACAACCCGAGATTCGCTAAAAAACTAGCAAGCCACGGTGAGATTTTCGTAAACGAAGCATTCGCCGTAAGCCATCGAGAACACGCAAGCACTGCAGGTGTGGCAAAACTACTACCGGGATGTATAGGACTGCAATTCGAGAAAGAACTCAAATACTTAAATTTGGAAGAACAAGACGACCCAAAAGTAGCTTTGATGGGAGGAGCGAAACTTTCAACCAAGATACCAGTTATTAAGAAATTACTGAAAAAAGTTGATCGCATCCTACTCGGAGGGGCTATGATGTTCACTTTCTACAAAGCTCAAGGATGGGAGATAGGAAACAGCTTGATAGAAGAAGAATACGTCATGGACGCTAGGACTTTAATGAACAACGAAAGAATAAAACTCCCTGGAGACGTAGTCGTGGCAGACGGTAGAGAAAGTGAGGAAGGAGAAGTGGTAAGTGCTGATAGCATTCCCGAAGACAAAATAGGATTAGACATTGGCCCTAAAAGTTTACAAACTTTCAAAGACTACTTGTCAAAAGCTAACACAGTAATCTGGAACGGGCCCATGGGTTACAACGAAAACAAAGAATTTGCCAAAGCCACAAACGCAATCGCTGGATACATCGCCAACCTAGACGCAACCACTATAATAGGTGGTGGAGACACCGCCAGCGTGATTAACCAACTCGGTTTAGAAAATGAATACACTCACGTCTCTACCGGTGGCGGAGCTGCCTTAAACGTTTTAGAAGGTGACAAACTACCCGCGTTAGAAGCATTAAAAGAATAAAAACTTATTCAAATTCTACATTACCCAGTTCTTCAACTTTTTTCCTAATATTCTGTTTCTCCAAACTTAAATTAAGCCTTTCTAACTTGTTATCCAACTCTTCTAACTCCTCTTTCTGATCCTCAATTTTCATCTGAGTATTTTCCAAAAAGTCTTCCTGTTCGCTAATATTCATAGCCGTAACATTATTCAAAATTTTCTTTTTAACACTATCAATTTCTTCTCTCAAATCTTCCATCCGCTTTCTTCTTTCGTCTAACTCTTCAGTTAATGAATCCAATAATTTTTCAGCACTTTCCTTTTTCCTATCATTCAAATCTAAACTTTCCAAATTCTCCTCAACTTCTTCCAAAATTTTCCTAATCTTCAGACTAGAATCTTCTTTCAACTTCTCAATCGGGCTTTCCAAATATTCACTCACAAAATCCTCATCTACAGTGTTATGAGCGTATTTCTTCAAAGCCCTCTCTAAACTTGAAAAATCCTTACGAATCTCTCTCTTTACACTCTTCAACTGATCTTTCAACTTTTCTTTTTCATTTTTCAAACTTTGATATCGGTCGAAGTCATTACTATTCCTTAAATCCTCAATCTTATTCTTAATACGTTCTTTCTTCTCCTGCAACTCCTGAATGTAATCAACAGTATCTTTCTTCTCCTGCAACAATCTTTTTTTCTCCTCCTTCTTTTCCTTCAACTGCTTGAGCTTTATCCTGATATCATCAACCATGTCTAAATCTTCATCCTCTAACTCTTGCCGGAATTCATTCGCTTTCTCTTTCATTTCATTAACTTTACTAGCTATCTGCTTAACTTCATTTTCAAAGAATTGTTTCAAAACCATAAAGTTTTTACCGGTTTTTTCTCCTAACTCATCAACTCTTTCACTAAGTTTACTGCTGAAATAACCCACGTCATTATAGTCATCGGGGATTTCAACTTCATTAATGAAACGCTTCATAGCTTTAACATAATGTTTCCTGTTTCCTTTCATCAAGTTCTTCTCTTGATCTGGAATGTCTGGATTCATCAAATCTTTATCTTCTAACTCGTCAACACGTTCTTTTAACTCTTTCAAATCATCTGTTAATTCTTTCTTAAAACTCTTCATTCTTTTCTCTAGCTTTTTTTCACTCATGAATTCATCTAACCATTGTGGAATATCTTCAAAAGAAATTACGTCAGGTTCCTCCTCTTCCTTAAACCAATCCAAAAAGCCCATAAGAAACGTTATACAAGTATGGTTTAAATGAGTTTCTTCTTATAACATGTGTGAAATGAACTCTAATTTTCGAAGATATTAAAATTTCTATAATTCATAATTAAAGATATAAAAAACCGGAAGCTCACCTCTTTTTCCCGGTTGAGCAATAAAAAATCTAGAGCGATAACTTATAAATTTTTATTACTATGAATGAGTGAATTAACTGTTGGATTTTTCTTTCAACCATTCAACACGATCTTCAATAATCTCAGCCGCTTTCTCCTTCGCTGCGTCGCTAATATCACGCGCTAACTTACCATCTCCAAAGACTTCTTCAATCCACTCACTGAAATGATTATACCCTTCACCAACGTGAAAGTTGTAAACATCTTCACGCATATCTTTCAAAGAATCAGCTAAACTCTCCAAACTGTCAATATACTTAAAATTCTGAGTTTCGAAGGCTTCCTCATAAACTTCTTTCAATGCTTCCTTAGCCTGTTCTGCACTTCTGATAGCCATTAGTCCACCTCTTTTTCTCTTTTCGTAGAAAAAACTCCTATATAAATCCTTTCTCTAATCGTAACCTATTTAAACCTATTGGAATTCGAAATTTTCACGATGGCTGAAGACGAAAAAGACGAACTCAGACTCAAGGTCGCAGAAGCAATACAAGACGACGTAAACAAAGGCATCATAAGGATTGACAGTTCTTACATGAAACAACTGGATGTACATCCAGGAGATGTTATAGAAGTAGAAGGAGAAAGAAAAACCGTAGGCATCGCTGACCGTGCCCTACCCGGAGATATCGGTTTAAACATCGTACGAATGGATCCATTAATAAGAAGAAACGCTAAAACCACAATCGGAGAACTTGTAACAGTAAGTAAAGCAGATGTTAACGAAGCAGACAAAGTAACAATAGCACCAGCCAGAGAAGGCGTTATGATAAGAGCAAATCCAAACATATTCAAACAAGGACTTCTAGGAAGAGCAGTCAAGAAAGGCGACCTAGTCAGCCTAGGAGGTGCCCGCAGAAGAAGAACAACAATGAGTGACAATCCATTCTTCGATGACATGTTCAGCATGCTAGACGACACCATGCTAGGATTTGGATTAGGAGATTTGAAATTCGTAGTTGTCAACACTGACCCAGGCGGACCAGTCATGATAACAGAACAAACCAACGTAGAATTCAATCCAGAAGCGGTAGAAGTTGAAGAAGAAAAACCAATAGACGTGACATACGAAGACATCGGAGGCTTAGACGACGAACTGAAGAAAGTACGAGAAATGGTTGAACTCCCACTCAAACATCCAGAAGTGTTTGAACGTTTAGGAATTGAACCACCGAAAGGTGTCCTTCTCCATGGGCCTCCAGGTACTGGAAAGACTTTACTCGCAAAAGCAGTTGCTAACGAAAGCGACGCAAATTTCTTACTCATAAACGGTCCTGAAATAATGAGCAAGTACTACGGCCAGTCAGAAGAAAACCTGAGAAAGAAGTTCGAAGAAGCAGAAGAAAACAGCCCAAGCATAATATTCATAGATGAACTCGACGCTATCGCAAGCAAGAGAGAAGAAAGCAGAGGTGAAGTGGAAAGAAGAGTAGTTGCACAGCTACTTGCCTTAATGGATGGATTAGAAAGCAGAGAGAAAGTTATCGTCATTGCAGCGACAAACATCCCACAAGAACTAGACCCAGCGCTTAGAAGGCCTGGAAGGTTTGATCGAGAACTTGAAATTGGCGTTCCAAGCAACGAAGGAAGACTTGACATACTCAAAATCCATACAAGAAACATGCCACTTGCAGATGACGTGGACTTAGAAAAAATTTCAGAAACCACCCACGGATTTGTAGGTGCAGACATAGCCTCGTTAGCAAAAGAAGCAGCTATGATAGTACTGCGTCGTGTACTACCAGATATAGACTTAGAAGAAGACGAAGACATACCAGAAGATGTGTTAAGCGACTTGCAAATAACCATGGAGGACTTCAGAGAAGCACTCAAAGTCGTAAGACCGTCCGCCATGAGAGAAGTAATGATAGAAATTCCAAACGTGAGCTGGGATGACGTTGGTGGAATGAAAGATGTCAAGCAAGAACTCATGGAAGCCGTGGAATGGCCGCTTACCAGTCGTGACAGCTTTGAAAGAATGGGTATAAACCCACCGAAAGGTGTTCTATTATACGGGCCTCCAGGTACTGGAAAGACTTTACTTGCAAAAGCAGTTGCTAACGAAAGCGACGCGAACTTCATCTTAGTGAAAGGGCCAGAACTACTCAGCAAATGGGTTGGAGAATCTGAAAAAGCAGTTAGGAAAGTATTCGAAAAAGCCAAGCAAACCAGTCCAACCATTGTATTCTTCGATGAGATAGACTCCGTAGCTCCAAAAAGAGGAGGAAGCAACGACAGCAACGTAACAGAAAGAGTAGTGAACCAACTCTTGACAGAAATAGATGGCTTGCAAGATTTGAATGACGTTGTTGTAGTCGCAGCGACGAACAGGCCAGACATAATCGACACAGCACTCTTAAGACCGGGACGATTTGACCGGATAATAATGGCACCCGTGCCAGACGAAGACGCCAGAAGAGAAATCTTCAAGGTTCACACAAGAGACATGCCACTTTCAGATGATATAGACTTAGAGAAATTGGTGAGAAAAACAGAAAACTACGTCGGATCAGACATTGAAGCAGTCTGTAAAGAAGCAGCAATCCTCGCATTAAGAGAAGACATGGAAGCTGAAGAAGTCGAATGGAAACACTTCGAAGAAGCTCTCAACAAAGTAAGTCCAAGCGTTACCGACGAAGTAGAAGAAGAATACAAAGAAATGTCCAAGCATTTCAGAAGTGCACAAGCAGAAGAAATGCAAAGAGAAAAACCCGTCTACTACGGCTAGAAAAAATTCTTTTCCCTCTTTTTCCTTTTATTACTACCCTATAAGTTAGAAAGTTCCTGATTTCAAAAAATTCTCAGCTTTCTCTAAAACTTCTCTATTACACATCATATATGTATGGTATTCATCAACAGTAAAGAAATCTTCCATACCCTCAAACTTTGTTTCCTCTACGTAGACTTTACCATCAGAGTTTTCTAAATTAAATAAAGGCTTCAATAAGTATGCTTCTGGACGTTTGAAAGAAAAATTTTTAGTTCCAGCTATAACTCCTGTTTGATCAGGATATTCAGAAACTTCAAGTTTTAAGAAATCCCTATTAACTCTTAAAACTTTATTCAAGAAAGGCCAGTCTCTTAAAGATTCTAACACTCTACTACCTTGGTTGGGAGGTGCTAGTTGAACTACACGTTTAACTTTTTCAGAGTAATATTTGTAAAATTTATTCATGATGACAGCACCATAACTATGAGTTAAGAAATTACATTCTTCAATTGAATTATCAACGAGAAACTGAGAGAGATCATCAACAACTTCACCCCTGTTTTTTGCATAATCAACGGGGAAAAACTTCACGTCATAATCTAAGAAATGTTCAAAAACTGACAGATATCTTCTTTTATTATAATTAAAACCTGGGATTATAACTAATTTTCTCATCTTCTTTCCAGAGCGGATTCCACCAATCCATAAAATAATGGAGCTGGCTCTTCCAACTTACTCTTTAATTCAGGATGAGCTTGAGTACCGATAAAATAAGTATGATCGGGTAATTCCATAAACTCTGCTAACTTACCATTAGGACTCATGCCAGAAAAAAACATGCCATTTTCTTCTAACACCTCATGATACTTAGTATTAACCTCGTAACGATGCCTATGTCTTTCATCCACTCTTTCACTACCATATAACTGATATGCTAAACTACCTTTTTCTAAAATAGCAGGATAACTACCTAACCTCATAGTTCCTCCCTTCTTCTTAACTTCTTTCTGCTCAGGCATTATATCAATAACAGGATCAGTAGTGTTTTCATCAACTTCCTTTGTATGTGCGTCTTCCAAACCACAAACATTCCTTGCAAATTCAACAACTGCTAATTGCATCCCATAACATATTCCAAGAAAAGGAAGATCATGTTCACGACAATACCTTATAGCATCTATCTTTCCTTCAATACCACGCGTCCCAAAACCTCCTGGTACTATCACACCATCTGCATCTTCTAAAGTTTCACTAAAATCAGGGTTTCCAGTAGTTTCCACCATTTCTACATTAACTTCCGTTTGGAAATGCGCTTCACAATGAGTCAAAGCTTCCAAAATACTATGGTAACTATCTCCTAAGTCAGTATACTTTCCACAAATAGCGATGTTAACCCTCTCTTCTGGATTTTCTAAATTATCTAGTAACTCCCGCCATCTCGTCCCATCCTCAGGAACGTCCACATTAAGATATTTTTCAACAATACTCGGCACTCCCTCTTTTTCAAACACCAACGGTATTTTGTAAACATTATCTACATTTTTCCCAGTTATTACAGCCTCTTTCTCCACGTCACAAAACAAAGCAATCTTTTCCTTTACCTTATCCGTTAACATTTCTTCACAACGCCCAATTATCATGTCAGGCTCAATACCTCGTTCCCTCAATAACTGCACGCTTTGCTGAGTTGGCTTAGTCTTTTGTTCACCTATAGTTTCAGGAATAGGAACATAAGTCAAGTGAACATACATGACGTTTTCACGACCAACTTCTTGCTGTAACTGCCTAGCCGCTTCAATGTAAAGCTCGTTTTCAATATCCCCAACGGTACCACCAATTTCAATCAGAGTAATGTCACTATCTTCCTCTTCAGCAATGTCCTTCCACCAGTTTGTAATGTAATCCGTTACGTGTGGAATTAACTGGATGGTTTTACCAAGGTAATCCCCCTTTCTCTCCTTTTCAATAACACGCTGATACACCTTACCCATTGTAAGGTTCCAGTCAAACTTACAAGTAACGTCTAAGAATCTTTCATAATGACCAAAATCCATGTCAACTTCTCCACCATCATCAAGAACAAAAACTTCACCATGCTCTATAGGATTCATAGTTCCCGGATCAGTGTTTAAGTAACCATCACACTTTATAGGAACGATGTCATAATTAGAACTAAGAAGTTTACCGATAGAAGCGGCCGCGACTCCTTTACCTAAGCCACTAAGAACACCCCCTGTTACTACCATGAATTTCTTCATGGAATAAAGAGTAGAAAAAAGAGCTATTTAAAATTTGTTATATACACTATATTCTCAGAAGAAAATCTGGAATAAATTCTCGTAAAAACTGAAACCGTCAAAACCTGGAATAGGTAACATGTTTAATATTAATAAGAACTTATTAATCTGCATTGTTAGAATCCAGAACCTTTTTCTTTTCTTCTTTATCATACGCGCTTTATCCAAGTAATACTTAGGCCCTAACCAAAACAACAAGTGTATGAGAGGGCCTGCCACTGCAACCAAAGCAAATTGAAGATTAGTCCCAGCACCAGAGATAGCCACATAACCCGGGACGAAGAAAATAAATCCAAAATTCATAACTTTCAAAAGAACTCCTATACCTAACCAAGTCAAAGCAGCGTGAAAGGTAGCTTCCAAGCCAAAACCCATCGCTACGAACTTATGAGCCATCTCATGTAAGATAATACTAGGAGCTACTACCGCACAAGCATACCAGAAATCATCCCAGTTAAAACTCCTATTTGTTGCAAACTCTAGAGGGTTCTGACCTCTCTTGAAAGTATCTTTAAAGATGAAGCCAAGAGCGGCTGTCATAATAACCAAATCAATAAATTCAGCCAATGTGAAAAACGCCATATTCCAGAAAAACAATTTACTTGTTTAAAACATTTACGTGTCGCAAAAGTTTTTGATAACTTTCTTACCGGATTCACCACTAACTTCGGGATGGAACTGCACGCCGTAAATATCCTTTTCTACATGCTTCATAGCTTCCACCTCTGCATCCTCACTAGTCCCCAAATGCTGGAAATTATCTGGAAGGGTAACTCTTTCTTCGTGGTCTTGAGCCATAGTCGTAGTTTGTTCTAAACCATGGAAGAGCCTACTATCACTTAAAAACCTGATATCAATAGTATCTTGGATTTCCTCACCATTTTTCACTTCCCCACCAAATAAAGCACTCAATATTTGATGTCCGAAACAAATACCAAGAACTGGCTTGTCCCAGTTTTTCAAGAATTGAAACGGTTCTAAGTACTCTTCTAAATCTTCCTCACTTAGCAACTTTGGTGATCCTGAAATTATAACTTTAGAATACTTATCTATATCTTCAGAAAGTAGATTTTTAGGTTTTTTAACTTCGTGCTTCATCCCTAATTGCTCAAGTATCTCCTCAATTTTAGGTGTATGAACGCTGCCACAATCAACTAGTAAAAGCATTAATAATATTACTCAAGTAATCACTTATAAGATTATCGATAATTTTATATATTAAAAGCTGGTTATTAATGTATTGATGGAGGGAGAAACCTTAGGAATTTTAGCTCGGCAAACTGCCAGAGAACATTCTACCGTTTCTCAAGAGTCTGGTTATATGAGAGAACTGCGTGAAGCGATTAGAGATGTCAAGGAAAATCCTAGTGTAGTTTTAGATTATATGAGAGATAGTGTAAGAGTTGCTCTGAATTCAGATGGAGAAAAAGAAGTACCTAATGACAGATTAGGTATTGGAATGGGTGTTGCTGGTAGCTTTGACGAGTATTAAAGAAAACTTTAAATAAAACAGTTTTATTCTATTTTCTTAGGATGATTAATGCAACACGTGATGTGGACAGCAACGAGCTGTTTTCTATTATTCAATAATACGGCCAGTGACTTCTGGCTTTGCAAAAAACAAAGGTTAGAATAAAATGTATGACGTTGAAAAAGTCGAAAAGGAAGCACAAGAATTTTGGGAAGATATAAACTTACTTGAAAAAATACAGGAGAAAAACGAAGATGGAGAACCTTATTTCTTGCTTGATGGCCCGCCATATGCGAATTACGTCCCACACGCAGGTCACATGAAAACCACTTTGATCAAAGACTTATACATAAGACTTGCTATGATGAAGGGTCATGACGTCTGGTTCCAACCAGGATTTGACACTCACGGCCTACCGATTGAAAACATGGTAGAAAAGGAATTAGAACTGGAAAGCAAGAAAGATATTGAAGAACTAGGAATTCAAACATTCATAAAGAAATGCAGAGAAAGCGCGGTTAAGAACAAAAACTTATGGCTTGATTACTATGATCGATTTGGGGTGTGGTATAGTTGGAAAGAACCATATCTGACACTCAACAATTCATACCTTGAAAGTGCTTGGTGGGCTTTCAAAGAAATGTGGGATAAAGGAATGGTATATGAAGGAAAGAAACCAGTACACTGGTGTCCTCACTGCCAAACAGCACTTGCAGGTTACGAAGTGACAGACAGTTATAAACAAGTCACTGACCCAGGTGTTTATATAAAGTTTAAGTTGAAAGAAAAAGATGCTTATATAGTTGCGTTTACAACGACTCCTTGGACGCTACCCAGCAACACCGTTATATGCGTGGCACAAGATGAAGATTATGTAGAAGTTGAAAGCGAAGAAGGTAACTTAATCATCGCTAAGAATAGATTAGAATTACTTGACGATTTCGAAATTGATTACGAAGTCAAACGAGAATTCAAAGGAAGTGAACTAGTCGGAGAAGAATATGAACCATTACTAGATGTCCCGGTACAAGAAGAATTGAAGAAAAATCCGAAAGCTTTGAAGATTTACGAATCTATTCCAATACTGAAAGAAAGAGGAGCAAGTAAAGTTAGTGACAAAGAAGACGTTCATGAAGATTTTGTGAGTGTTGAAGAAGGAACTGGTTTTGTACATACTGCTCCAGGACATGGAAAGAGTGACAACGAAGTTGGGAAATATTATGAACTGCCCAGTCCAAGCCCATTAGATGATGCTTGTAAATTCACTGAAGATGCAGGTATGTGGGCAGGGGAATTTGTCAAAGATGCTGATCATGACATTGCTGACCACCTGCATAAACAAGGTAAATTGTTGAAATATGAAAAAGTAACGCACCAATACCCATTGTGTTGGAGATGCAAAAATCCCCTTATATTCAGATTAAGTAATCAATGGTTCTTGAAAGTCGACGCTGTAAAAGACTTAAT
>CAYNLP010000015.1:0-23107 GCA_964398115.1 uncultured Methanosarcinales archaeon
CGGGATGAAGATGATGTTGAGGGGACGGTTGATAAGTTAGTTGATCATATCAAGGATATTTCTGGCAAGGTCAACACTGATACTATTGTATTATATCCGTACGTTCATTTGACGAGCGATCCTGGCAGTCCGGAAACCGCGGTTGATGTTTTGAACATGGCAGAAGAAAAGTTGTCAGATTTTACTGTTAAGAGGAGTCCTTTCGGTTGGTATAAAGCGTTTGAAATTGATGTTAAAGGACACCCATTGGCAGAGCTTAGTAGAGAGTTTGGTCCTGAAAAGAAGAAGGAAAAGGGTGTTTCTGAGGAAGAGTTTGAGTTTAAAGATGAAAGTTTGAGTGATGAGGAAAGGGTTAAGCTTAGTACTTCCGTGGTTGTGGCGAAAGCGGTTAAGGAGTTGTTCCCGGAAGCGGAAGTGGGGAGTTTTGACTTTTATCATGATCAAAGTTTTGTAGATGTTTCTGGCATTACTTTGAACGAGGATCATATCAATCAGATTGAGAAGAGAGTTCAGGAAATTATTGATAAGGATTTAAGTTTTGAAAGAGTGGATGACGTTGAGGGTAAGTGGCAGGAGGAAATAGCTAGTGATATTGATGAGATTTATCCTTATGAGCTTGATGGTCTTACCGTTGTTCCTTTATACTCGGATGCTTTTGTTGATAGCACTGGCGATGTTGGTGCTTTCAAAATTTTGCATTTGGCGAGTGCTTATTGGAGGGGTAGTAGTAAAAACCCTCAGCTTAACAGGGTTTACAGTGTTGGTTTCGAAACAGAGGAAGAGTTGGAAAGTTATGTTGAGAGGAGGGAGGAAGCGGAGCGTAGAAGTCATGTAAACTTGGGTAAAGAGTTGGATTTGT
Organism: uncultured Methanosarcinales archaeon; assembly: GCA_964398115.1. Taxonomy (GTDB): domain Archaea; phylum Nanobdellota; class Nanobdellia; order Woesearchaeales; family CAYNLP01; genus CAYNLP01. The sequence continues at coordinate 860 of CAYNLP010000015.1, forward strand.
TCTTCAATCATGACTCTAGTCCGGGTAGTCCGTTTTTCATGCCGAAAGGCACTGTTGTTTTGAACGAGTTAGAAGATTTCTTCCGAGAAATTTATTTTGAAGAGGGTTATAAAGAGGTTAGGACTCCTACAATTTACAGTAATGATTTGTGGAAGAAGAGTGGTCATTGGGATCATTACAAGGATGACATGTTTTTCATAGAAGGTGAGGATTTGGCTATGAAGCCGATGAATTGTCCTAGTCATTGTATAATATATAAGAGAGGTATGAAGAGTTATCGTGACTTGCCTTTGCGGTATGCTGATTTTGGCATTTTGCACCGTAACGAGTTAAGTGGTACTTTGCACGGGCTTACAAGGGTTAGGAAGTTCCAGCAGGATGACGCTCACGTTTTCTGCACTAAGGATCAGATGAGAGATGAGATTATGAAGTTGATTGACTTGGTTGATAGGGTTTATAGCGTTTTTGGATTGGATGACTTCCATATTGAGTTGAGTACGAGGCCGGATGACTTTATGGGTAGTGAGAGTTTGTGGGATGAAGCGGAAGGTGCTTTGAAGCAAGCTTTGCGTGATGGCGGTAATGATTTTAGTGTTAACGAGGGTGATGGCGCGTTTTATGGTCCGAAGATTGATTTTCACATAACTGATAGTTTGGATAGGAGTTGGCAGTTGGGCACTATCCAGTTGGATTTCCAAATGCCTGAAAATTTTGACTTAACTTATGAAGGTAGTGACGGCCAGCCTCACAAGCCGGTTATGATTCATAGGGCTATCCTTGGCAGTTTGGAAAGGTTCTTTGGTATTTTGATTGAACATACTGAGGGGAACTTGCCTTTGTGGTTGAGTCCGGAACAGGTTAGGATTTTGACTATTGCGGATAGGCATAAAGAATTTGCTAGGGATGTAGCGGCTCGTTTGAAGAGTCATGATGTCAGGGTTAGCGTGGATGATCGGATGGAGAGTGTTGGTAAAAAGGTTCACGATGCTCAAGAGGATAAGGTTAATTACGTGTTGACAGTGGGGGATGACGAGGTTGAAAGTCAAACTTTGGCGGTTCGTGATCGTAGTGGTGACGTGGAGCATGGTGTTGAAATTGATAGTTTTATAGAAAAGGTTTTGAGAGAAATAGAAAATAGGGAATAATTTTATTCTTCTTCGTCGTCTTCGAAGGCTTCTAGGTATTCTTCGTCGTCTACTTGTTCTTTCTTTTCGTCTTCTTCGTCGGTAGTTTCTTCGTCGTAGCCTTGCATGAATGCTTCTTCTTCTGGGTCCATCTCATCGTCTTCTACGAGTTTTTCTCTGCCTTCGTCTTCGTAAACGTCTGCTTCTTCATCTTCAAATGCCATATTCAAAAGAATATCCAAATATGCTTTTAAAGGTTTCGTTACAAATATTTTTATAATTTCAAAACTAAGATTTTTGCTTATATGGAGAAGGAGAAGGTTTTGCAAGAGTTAGGGTTGAGTAAGAATGAGACAAAAGTTTATCTCGCCTTGTTAGAAATGGGAGAAAGCACTGCAGGGGAGGTTAGTAAAGAAGCTGGAGTTCACCGTGCAAATGTTTATGACAGTTTGAAAAGACTTAAAGAAAAAGGTTTTGTGGGGAGTATAAAGAAGCAAGGCACTAAGTATTTCTCAGCAAGTGATCCAGAAAGCTTACGGCGTTTTGTGAAGCAGAAAGAGAAAAAGTTGGATCAGATAATGCCCGAGCTTAACCTTTCAAAAAGTATGAGTTCGGAGAGGGAAGCTTCTGTCCATACAGGGATAAGGTCAGCCAGGAAATTGCTTTTGAACTTACTCAAATATGAGGAACCTATCTTGGTTTATGGAGTTCCGGAGCAAGCGCCGGATATGTTGAAGAATTGGACTGATAAGTTTCATAAGGAAAGGATTAGTAAAGAGATTAGGATGGATCACATTTATAATTTTGAAGCTAAGGACAGGATGAAGTATTTGAATAGTATGGATTATACTCAGGCCAAGCATTTATCTCAAGAATATAGTAGTCCTGTCGCGACGAATATTTGCGGTCCAGAAGTTGTTTTGATATTGTATAAGGAACCTGTTTTTTCTGTGCGGATTGTTTCGAAAGAAATAGCAGAAGCTTATCGTAAATATTTCAAATTGTTGTGGGATATGGGTGAAGACATTGAAGACTAGTTGCTTGTGTAATCATCTACTTCAGAATATATTTCGTTTAAGGTTTGTTGCATGTCAGGAGTGAGTACGTGGGCTAAGGCGCCAGAGTTTTCGAGTTTTTCAACTCCTCTACCCAGCCCACCTACAAACTCCCTCTCCCGTGGACTTTGGGGTGAATCTAATGTTCTAAGTTCATGTAAAAATCGATTCAACCTTCCTTCATAGGTTTCATCGTGTTCTCCCATCAAAGCGTTTTTCAAACTAACATGTTCAGTGGTTGGAGAACTTGGCAAGTTTTGAACATAATCTGTCAGTAAGAAGGAATCATCGACTTCTGCATTGTTTCGTTTCTTACTTGCTTTTTCTTCAAAGCTTGCTGCCAAATCAGTAAGGTAAGGGTTTTCTAGTTCTTCTCTAAATCGTTCCGGATTGATCTCTCTAGGTGTTTTGCCTTCCAATCCTAGATGTGCTGATTTTATCTCTTGGTATTTTCCAATAACGTTTCTGTATTTATCCCTGTTTTCACGAGCTCTTTTTAAAAGATTTTCTGAGCTTTCCGCAACGTCCTCTTCACCTAATAACGTTAAAGCCTGAGTTATATCTTCTAAATTGCGTTCTACATCATCTAGTCTAGTTACGTAATCGGTAACTTCTTGAATGTCATCAGGGCTGGAATCAAGTAAATTTTTAATCTCGTTTAAGTCACGCCTTGCACAGGTAGTTACTTTATCTTTTCTCTTTTCATATTTACTTTCTAATATTTGTCGTAGTTTTCTAACTTCATCCCTCTTGTTTTGGAATTTTTCTCCTTCTACATCGTCTTGTGTTAATCTCTCTAATTCGGAAACCTTTGATGTGGTTGTTATTTCTGAAATGTTTTTTGAGAAGTATCGGTCGAAGTTTTTAACTGCATGTTCTAATCTTTGTTTTTCTTCTATCACCTTTTCTCTTTGTTCCTGCAGTTCCTGGTAGTTGTTTAAGTCGTGGTGTAATTCATGGAGGAGTCCTTTTGCTTTCTCCTTTGTTTCAGGATGTGTGAATGCTTTGTGATCGAGGAAGAATCCTCTATGCATTTTTTCCACTAGCGAGGGTTGGTATTTTTGTTCTAACTGTTCGAGTTCTTTTTTGGACTCCTCCGCTCTTTGTAAGAAGTTTCGTATGTCTTGTTTGTCTTGAATGTCTTCGTGATAGTATCTATCAGTTAGGGATTCTAATGATTCCTGGATTTCTTCTGCTTGTGAATTGAATTCAAGATAGTCATTTATGTGATGCCAGTTTTTGTCTCTTGGAGTTTCTTTCTTTGATTCCCCTAGTCTTTTGCATAAGCCGGCAACTCTTGTTAGTTGATCTCTCCTGGCTTTGCCTTCATCATATAATTTGTATTTTTCTTGGAACTCTTGATATCCTTTATGTACTAATAGTTTTCTCGCTCCTTCGTCATACCGGTCAGAAATATCTTTTAATCTTTCAGCCCATTTTTCTTCAATACTTTTCCCGCTTTTTTGAGATATTCTTTTTAATTCAGAGAATAAGTCTTCGTCGAATCTCCCTTCATCCAAGTTATAGATGGATTGTGATAGTTTGCTTTTTTCAACTAAGTTTTGTATTTTGTTTCCATATTGAACTACTTGTTCTATTCTTTCATTAGTAAAAGGAGTTTGTGGTATTCTTTGTGTTTTTGAAACATGTCTTCTGTATTTTTCTTCCGCTTTAGGACTTCCTATGAATTGTTTAATTTCTTTCCATCTCTGGGTTTGCTTTTCTGCGTATCGGCTTATTTCTTCATCTGTTAAAGTCATAATCTATCACCTTTTCTTCTCCAGATATAGGATTTCTCAAGGGAATCGTTCCTTGTTCTGTTTGGGTTTGTATCCACGCTTCGTATTGATCTGGGAATTTTTCCTGCATTGCTCGTGCAGCATTTTGGAAACAATCCTGCCAATCTATTTCATCTCCGAAGTTTAAACTTCTGCTTCCAAGTTCGTAGTTTTTCCCATTTTTATCTAGGAATCCGACATTCTCTAATTCTCCTAAACTAGTTTCTACTAAGCCTTTTGTAATCCCAGAATTGGTCTTCCGCAACTGATGATATATATCTTTGGTAGTTGATGCTTTGTCTTCTTGCACCATGTCGATTATTCTATCTCCTAAAGCTGGTATGTCAAGTACGCTTAGAGTTAGTTGTTGACCATATAATGTGTGTACTAGGTTGGCGTCTTGTACGTTTACGAATAAATTACCATTTTGTTCATGACGTTCGCTGTTATGGAATTTCGCGCTGGCTTCCATCAAGTCAAAGTAGTAATCGTTGAAGCTCAACGCCTTCGTTTCTTTCGGTATGAATTCATTGAGGTAAGCTGCGAATGGATTGATGTAATTATCGTATTCTTTTTGTAGACACTCATTCAAGTGTTGTTTTAATCCTTGAATTTCTTCATCGGTTATTTTTCGTTTTTCCTCTCTCGTCATCATACGTCTCTTTGCATCTTCGTTCAAAACGTCTTCCAAGTGTTCTTTAGAATTGTCTGTGTAGAGTTGTAAGAATCTTCTAGAAAGTTCTTGATCTTTGTTGTAGTTATTCTCAAAGGCGAGGGTGTAGATTATTTCTTTATCATGGCTTATTGTTTGTACTATGTTTTCTTTCTTACTTTGATCTCTTACTCTCCTGTTTGCGTCTCTCCCTTCCGTAATGTTCTTAACTACTTCAACTACGATGTTGTTTCCTCTGTTCATTGCTTTTTGAAGCTCTGGAATGTAAATTATTTCGTGATTGTTTATCTCTTCAGCGTTGTACATTTCTGCGGTTTCGCTAGAAAGTTCCATAGTGTAAACTTCATCTTCAAACAATTCTACCAATGGATTTACTAAATGGCTTTTTCCACTCCCGCTTGGGCCTTCTATTCCGAAAGAAGTTTTGGATATTGTTGCTAATGTTTGTAGTATGCAATTGTCTTTTTCTCCTATCACTTCTTTGTCAGCGTAGTAATCTAAGAGTGTTTCAAGACTGGGACTTGTAGATTGGTATGTTGATTTAGAATCTATTTCTGATTTTGCTTGGTTTTCTGCCACGTACGCATCATTACTTCCAACCTGTATTTCAGAAGTTGAAATCTCGTTTGATTTTTTCTTATCAATCTTTTTTTGATCAGTGGCGGGTTTAATCACAGGTTTTTCTTCTACTTTTAACGTTTCCCTCTCTTTTTCTTTCTCTTCATCATTAGTTTGCTCTAATTCCCGTCGGAGTTCTATCAGGTCACTAGCTAAACTATCTTTACCTATTCTTCGTAAATCTCTGTGTAATTCTTCCTTGTAGGAGTCTGTCATGAAAGTGGGGTCTAAAACGCTTTCTTTGAAGCTCTTTCCCAAATCTTTTATCGTACTCATGTTTCCACCCCAATTTGTTCTTCAACTCTTCTTCTAATTTCAAGTTCTTCTGCTCGTCTTTCTACCTCTTTTTCGATTTGGTATTCTTCTGCTCTTCGTAATTCTTCTTGATGTTGTTTGATTAGGTCAACGAGTTTTTCGTCATCAACCGTCTTGAAAGAGTTTTTCAAGTCTTGAAATGTTTCTCTATCGCACTTTATGTAATCGTCAAAGCCGTCGATATCCCATCCGGATAGTACCTTGTCGGTGGCTGTTCTAGCAACGTTTTTCACATCCCTACCTGTAAAGTCTAACTCGTTGCAAAGGGCTCCTATGTCATTCCAGTTTTCAACTTGTACGTGTCCTTTTTCGATTGGTTGTTCAAGTTTTTTCTGCATCAATGTCGCGTATTGACTAGGAGTTTCTGGACCGTTGACTTTAACGAATTTTTCTCTTAGCCTGCTTGGTAGGGCATCATCTGAATTTATAGGATAATTGGTTGTGGCGATTAAGAACCAGTTTCCTTTTCTTTGGCTGAACGCTCCTTCTAATTCGTTCATAAATGTTTGTAGATTGCTTTTGTCTTCACTACTGTCGCTGTCATCTCTTCCGTGGAATATTGATTCTATGTCTTCAGCGACTAAGATGTTGAGTTTGTCGCCTTTGTTTACTTCTTGAAATATTTCTCTTAGTTTGTTAGCGCTTTCTGCGTAGTATTTGGTTTTGAAATTGTCTAATCTTTTCACATCTAATGGTTTGTCGTTGTATTCGGCTAGTTCTTGAGCGTGGTTGAGAATGGCCTCGATTGTGAAGCTTTTTCCTTGGCCTGGTTCGCTGTAAAAGTAGAATGTTTTCGGAAGTTCTCCAACGTCTTCATCCATTATGTTTACTTGTTCTTCAATGTCATAGAACATAATGTTGTATACTGCTCTGGTAAGGCTTTCTTTCATCTCTGTATTTCCTACAACATCATCTAGCGTGACTCCTGTCTTGGCTCGTGGACTATCGTAGGATCGTGTTTCGAAACCGTTGAACGTATGGTCTAATGCTTCTACATGTACTTGATTTGCTTTTCTCCTGTAAGTTTCGAAACCGTTAGTTTTGGCTTTTTCAGAACTTTCTTCCTTAATCCATTTGAAGTAATCTGCTGTGAGATCCTTCGTTTCTTCTACACCGTTTTGATTTTCTACGGCGGAGATGTAATCTTCTAATAGTGTTCTGGTAACTCTTACCGGTCCTTGTTCAAAGTTTATTTCTCCTCCAAAAATTTGTGGAGGTTGTCTGTCGTATTCTAAAGTTTCTAATCCTTCTGTAGCTCCAGCGTAAAGGCTGTACATGAGTAGGAAAGTGTTTCTTTCATGTGAAGGTTTACCTAGGTGTTCACTTTCAGAAAGGGTTTCTCTGAAAGCTTCTCCTACTGTCATGAAGTCTTTGTAAGAGTCTACGACCTTGTTTATTTCTCCGTTGTTTCTGTAGCTAACATTGTGTAGTTTATTTTCTAGGTCGTAGATTCTTTTGTTGACTTTTCTGTCTACTTCTGCTCTTTTTCTTTCTACCAGTTCGTCATCTAACTGTAATATTTCAGGCATTTTTGTTCACCCCAAAGTCCGGAAGGAGTGTTTTTTAGACTTCGTAGCCTGGACCTCCTTCCATTCTGCGTCTTTCTCTGATTTCGTCAACTCTCTGGTCAAGGTATTCTTCGTGTTTCCTTCCTTGTTCTGCTAGTTCGTCCATCACGGTATTCCCTTCTTGACCGTTTTGGTAGAGTGGTTGACCTCCGTTTAGTGTGGGCAATTTGCCACTTTCTAATTCGCCTTCTAGAACTTCCTCTACATGCTCTTCTAAGTTTTGCCAGTCTACACGTGTTCCTTTGACTGCTTGCATTATGTCCATGCTGCTTACTCCGTTATTCAACGCGATTTCCGCTACTCTAATTCTTTCTTGATTCTTGTGGTAGCAGTCTCGCAGGATGTTCCTACGATTTCTTTCAACGGCTATTTTTTGAGCAAGCATTTGGCTGGCTTTATCCTCTCTAACGTAGATTGACTTGACCTCATCTAGTTTTTGCTTAACTTCTCTTTTTTTCTGTTTCACATCTTTGAGTTCTTCTCTGGTTTCTCTGTAGGAGAGATCTCCTCTTTCTTCAAACGCTCTTTTTTTATCTTCTCTGTATTGACTACGGAGTTGTTCTTCTCTTTGACTAAGATGTTTGAGAGTTGTTTCATAGTCATCCATGAGAGAGTCGGCTGAGGTTACTTTGTCTTCGCTTTCTTGAATTTCATCTATCAGATTTTCAAGCCTGTGATCTACTTGTCGGGCTTTGTCTTCTAATTCTTGGCTTCCTTCTCTCATTTGATCTAGTTGTCGGTATAGGAAGTTTTCTGCGTCGTAAAGTCCAACCTTGTCTAAGAATTCAAACACGGGTTGGAATTCTTGAGATGTGTATTCAGAGAGTATGTTCTCTCTAATTTCTGTTTGTTTTCTGTCTAGTCTTTCAATTGCGTCGTTTATTTCGCTGATGTTTCTGCCATCTAAGTCTCCTCCGTGAAACACTATTTTTTCTAGTTCACTAGTGCTGGGAGCCTTTCCACCCCCGTTTGTTCTTGGTCTTTCATTTTCTTGTTGAGTAGTTGTTCGTTGCATTTTCATGCACCTCCTAAAATTCTTTTTACCTCTGAATTGTCTAGAGGCTGGTTAGGGTTGCTGCATTTCTCATTACTATCTTAATAGGTTCGACTTTCTGTTTTGTCGAAATGTTTGATCTACTCGTACGTCATGATTTCTGACTCGTAAGATACTTCTTCAATGCCGGTTTCTTCCAGAATCATAGAGTGTTGTAATCCATATTTTGAATTAGTTTCCAGAGATTCTTCTCGGTCTAGTACTTCAGACTGAAGTCTTTGATCTAATGTTTCTGCTTCTGTGTCGTCGCATCCTGCGCAGGTTCCCAGTAGGAATCCTAGGCTTGCCCATCCGATGTTTTTGGCAGTTCTTGTGAGTTTCATTTAGAATACCTCCTGGATTTTGTTTTCAAGTGAGTTGTACATTCCTTGCATTTTGTCCCAAAGGTCTTGTCCGCTGTCTTTCACTACTTCTTTAGCGCTATTACCAGCTAGTTTCCTTTGGTATTTTCTGCTCAGATTATCCGTTCTTTCTTCCATTAAAGCGTAGGCGGTGCTGTCTGGCATACTGTTTACCAGATTTCCTGTTACCCGGTTTCTTGCAGAATCACTCAACGCGTTTGCGGCTATGTATACTGTTTGTGAGATGTCGTCGCTGTATTTAGATAGGTCTTCTTCCTCTCTGAGTTGTTCTATGAATTCGTTAGCCTCTTCTTCAACATCAGTTGTAAATGGTTCTGATACTGTTTCTTTGGCTCCTTCGTAGGCGTTTCCTATTGTTTCTCCTACGTTTAGTTGATCCCCTGCATATAGCAAAGCACCAACTGTTGTAACCCCTGCTACAACTTTTTTCCAGTTTGTACCTGATTGCGTACGTTCATCTAGCGGCATCGTTATTCAACCTCCCACGGTATCGAAATGTTAAAATACCGCGTTTTTGTATTGTTTTTTACGTTTCAGAAACTAGATACACCTTTATATTTATAAACATAAGCTGTAGTGTTTACCACTACACATTTTCATTGTTTTGTAGAATTAGTTTTTTGGATATGTTCAAAGTGCTTCTTCAGCTAGAGAAGGGAATTCTGATTTCCAAGTTTGATATGTCCTATGTCCTTTCTCCAATCTTGACAACAAATCTTCAATATTTTCATTCATTTCTTTCACTCTCTCAATATCTAACAACTCCTCTTCATCAATATCCATCTCGTTCGCTTCATCCACCAAATTAAGAAGTTTCTCAATTTCGCTTTCAACTCTGTCTTGTAAGACTTGTTGGAATGGATTTCCATAGTCGTCATGCACCTTTGGGATTTCCTCTTCTCTTATTTCTTCTAATAACTCGCTTCGGTAATCCTCTCTTATACCAGATAATTGTTCAATAGCTTCAGGTGAAGTGAAACCAGAATTAGGAATTTCTTCTTCCAATCTTTCTCTATACTTTTTCATCAACGGATCTAAGTCTATTCTTATACTGTCTTCAACTTCACTCATTAACTTAGGATCAAGAACTCCAAAGTTTTTTAATTCACTGACTTTCTTTTCTAATTCAGATCTTTCTTCACTTTTTAGCTTATCCTTAGAAGTAAGTGTTTTAACATCTGTCAATACAGAAATTTGGAAATTATTATCTCGAGCGTATTGGAAATGATTTAATAGTTCTTCAGCAGTTTGGAAACGCCTGTTGGGATCACGCCTCATCGCTCTTATCACGATTGGTGAGAAATCCTCTATACCCTCATAATCTAAACTTTCAGGGTTCAATTCTTGCTTCCTATCTTGGATGTTTCTCATTTTATATTCAGTAGGATTAACATTTTCACCAGGGAGGTTTTCTTCAGTAAGGTTAAACGGATTTCTAGCTGTTAAGAGTTCATAAAGTAGTAATCCTGCTGCATAGATGTCCGCTCTCTGATCTGCTTTTCCTTTAGCTTCTTCTGGTGCTCTATAACTAAGAGTTCCTTTTGCAGAAGTTGATTTCTTAATATACGTTGCCAGTCCAAAATCTCCTAATTTTGCAACCCTTTCTTCTCCATCAAAAATTAGAACATTACTGGGTTTTACGTCTCTATGGTAATTAGTGTGGATTTCTCCTTCGCCACCACTAATTTCTAACTGGTGGAAATTACTTAATCCTTTAACAAAGTCTTCATAGAGTTTAATTTTTTCCTCATCGGTTATAGGACCGTGAGTTACTCCTTCACTATCTGTATAATGATCTGATCCCACTACTTCATCTAACCCGGCGTTTGCTAATTCCATTAATAGCGCTGGATATTCTCTATTGCTTCCTTGAGGACTTAATGATAGATAGTCTAAAACGTCTACAACATGAGGTGTTGATTTTCCCATAATCCTCGCTTCTTTTTGGTACAAAGAATGCACTCTAGGGTTATCATCTTTAGTTACTTTCACTGCTACATTCCTGCCTAAGCTCTGATCATATGCTCTAATAACATCTCCTTGGGATCCTGATCCTAACGGTTTAAATTGTGTGAATCTGCTTCTGCCCTGATGTTGTTCTGAACTTAAAATATTTATTAATTCTCCAAATCTGCTCATCTTCTTACACCTCTAATCGTAATTGCTGAGGCGTTGTCTGAACCTGCCAAGCCTTGATATACTTCATCCTTTGACATGTCTTTTTCTTTTGCTATCATTTTCACAACGTCTTCTGGATTGTTTGTTTTCTCCACTATTTTTTGAGAAGGTTTTTCCTCTTCTAATAATTTTGTTAGTTCTTCATGGCTGACTGTGTTGTAAACTCCGTCGGTAATCATCAACATTGTGGTTCCTACCTCTATGTTACCGGAATATGTTTCTACTTCTATTTTTTCATTCTTGCCTAAAGATTGTGGTGATGATTTTTGATCTTGATTGATGATTGTCTGTGGGTATTGTAAATTTTCAACTAAGTAAGTGGCTTGGTCTTCAGTTATTTGCTCTAGTTCGTTTCTCGCTCTGTAAATTCTTGAATCTCCAACATGCCCCGCTACGTATTGACCTGTTTCCGATAATACCAGAACATCTAGCGTGGTTCCAGTACCGTCATTATATCTTTCATTTAATTTCTTGTTTAGGAAAGTGAAGCTTTGGGTTAAGTGTTGTGCGAGTTCTTCTGAAAAATCATTTCTTAACAGGTAATCATCTAATTCCTGGATAACATTTTTTGTTGCTTCCTCTCCCGCTTCAGATCCGTAGTTGCCGTGACCGTCTGCAATAGCAGCTATTACGTAACCCCTAGTGGCAACTCCGTTTAAAGCGTCTTCTAAAAATTCTGTAAATCTTCTATTTGTTACTGGACCTCTGGTTTTTACTCTCGTCGAATCTTGATTTTCTTGAAAACTACTGTCTTTTTGTTTTCCTATATCCTGGGCTTGACTTATTTCGAATTTCATTTTTCGACGTAATGCGGGTGTATGTTTAAACCTGGTATTTCTATTCTAGTTCTTGTTGCAAAACTTTTTTCTGAAACGTATACAAAGTTATCTCTAGCTAGCAACGTTCCTCGTTCAAATCCATGTATATCAGTTGGGGTCATTTTTAATTGAGTATCTTTTTTATCTTCGGAGTTTAAATCCGTTCTTCTTAGTTTATTTTCTGTCACTGTTATTAGTTCAAGGTTTTCTCTTCCTTGGTAGAGGTCAAAAATACCTTTTCTTGTTTTATGTTCTCTTCGACTTTCAGGATTGTCAGTCATCCAGTGGTGTAGCTTTGTTGGGTCCATAGCGCTTGATGCAAGTACAACGTTTTCACCGGCATGGATGTTTGTAACCCAGTTTACAAGTCCATTGTAATTTCTAACGAGTTCTCCATCTTCATCTAACATGTGTACTGTTCCTTCCCCTCCAATAAAGTATACTGGTTGGTCTCCTATCCTAGCTTTATCCAAAGCGTTTGCTCGTTGACTGCCACTTTCTCTCAATTTATCAGTTATATCTATATCTCTCACTTCACCAATTTGATTTCCTGACTGTCTATCAACATCAAATGTTTTAATTCCTATCCTACCACTTCTGGTATACAGCACATTTATTTGGTTCAAACCTCCAACCAAGTCTTCTATTTCATATCCTTGTAACTTTTTACTTCCGACATCACCATTTATCACATCAGCAGCGAAAACTTCTTCATATGTTCTTTGATTTCTGTCACTCCACCTCATAGTTCCAAGAGCAAGTCGTCCTCTTAGTTCTAAATCGTTAATTGTAGTGGTAGATTTTGACATGCCTCTTTCTTCCAGTTCAAACCCTCCAAGTCGTGAGAAGTCTTCAAGTTTGAATACTTCATAAGTGTATTGTCCATCAGTTTGTAGTAGTATCTTTCCTGAAAGTCCTAAGTTTTCATATTCAGGATTTTTAGTTCCTGGTTTAACTCTGACCTTTTGTGGAGGGGGTGTTTCTCTCCTTTCAATATCGTTTTCTGGAACTGTAACATAAGAACTGGGTAGTGAACCATCCATTTTTCTCATAAATCTTTCTGACAATTCTTCGGCTTTTTCTTCAAGCTCACTTTGACTCATCCCTTTGTTGTCATCTTCCATCCGGTTTAGTATTTCATCTCTAATGTCTTTTCGGTCAACATTTCCAGAAATAAGGTCTAACATCTTTACTTGATCTGAGATAGCTTGATCTATTTTTTCTTGATGTCCTGCTTTGAGTCCTTTAATCCAGTTTCCGTCGTCTTTGGGTACTGCGTAGAAGTTGTGGAAACTTACAGGTTGTGTTACGAAAGCACCGCCGTTTTCACTTTCGTATAGGCTTGAAGCTGTTATTTCTTCTTCAGACATTATTGATGTGACTGTATCGTATATTGCTCTGGCTGTTTCTTCTACTGTACCGACTTCCAATCCTATTAATGATTTAGCGTGTTGTTGAATGTCACTTGCAAGTTCTGCAGGTGTTAAGTCCAAATTCGGTGGTGGTACTTTGTCATTAATTTGAAGGTTTTCTAAAACGGGCCATGGGTCGCTGTGACTTCCTACTACGTATGCGTTTTCTACTACAGCTCTTAAGTTAGTGGATTCCATTCCCTTCAAGTTCTTCCTCTCATTTTGTAGTTCACGATATTTCTTTCTTATCAGTGAAACTAGCCGATTTTGGTCTGTTTGGCTTAACCCTACTACTCTTCTTGGATCCACATTGCTGGTTTGAGAGAATACGGAAGACATAGCGCCAACTTCATTCGTAACTACAAGGACGGATCCATCATAATCTTCAGGAAATCTCTCAGCAATATCCTTAATTTTTGGAGCATTAAGAACAGTCATGATGTTTCGGTTGAATCCAATCTCGTTTTTGTCTGTCCAACTTCGGTAATTTCGATATTCTTCAGAAGCCGCGGTTATTACAGAAATGTCAACATCTTCCATGAATTCTTCCATGTGACTATATTTTTTTGGTCTAAGATTGGCTTGGTGCACATCTTGTCCTCTAGCGGTGTCTACACTACGACCCCATTGTGTTGGAAGATTTTCTTGCTCGCTGGCCATGTAAATATTTTCAATCCAGAAACTGTGTTTAGGTGGGAATATATCGTTTAAAGCAAATACTGTATTTCTTCCCACGCTCCCCATACCTAGAACTGCTATGTTGTACTCTACTTGTTTGTTCGCCTGTCTTCCTTTTTCACGCAGGTCTTCCTTGAGGACGTCCTCTATAGTGTCTTGCAGGTTGAAATCTATCATGATCATCCTTCCTTATTTAGTACTTTCAAGTCGATACGAGTTTAAAGATTTTTATTATTCTTTACTTCTAATTGGTTTTATAGTCGCTCTTATAGCTTGATAGTCTTGATTTGAGGAATCATCTTCAAATGATGCTGTTTTAATTTTTAAATCGTTTGAAGACACGGAATATATGCCCAAAGTTAAATAACTACTTTGTACTTCAAATTCTGGCATTGGGGGAAAATCCCTTCCTATTCTATTCTTTGATTTTTCGGCTGTAGGAAACATATCCTGAGCGTATTGACCGTGAGAATGAGTGTTCCTTACAACCCAATTAAATATCCTCGCAACAAGCCTACTGGTATCAAGCATATCTTGATCAACAATAGAGGTTTCTACTATTTCTTGAACCATATCTTTCTCTATAGAATCAAAAGATGTACACCCCCTAATATACTCGTACAAAACCCTTTCAGGCATTAACCCTCCAATTAAAGATAATATATCTTGACCATCTATAGGTTCACTTCCTAACCTAAGCCGATCACTTTTTTTACCATGATAACAACAATACAGGTCGAGCGTATCAGTTTCCAAACGAGTACTCGTCACTAAAATATTTCCTTTTAATCTGTTATGTAGAACGTCTCTAACTTCTCTTACTTTTTTTTGTTCTCTATGCAGATACAATTTTTCAAAAGTAGAGTAAAGCATTGGTAAATCGGGAACTACTGTCTTCGAAGGTTCTTTTGTAGGTATATCTTGTTCGCCTTGAACATTTTTCAAATCAAGATCATATTCTATTTCATACATTGAATTGCCATCCTTTATGAAACCTCCTCTTAGAAAAACCGGTTTTATCTTAAAACCTGTTTGCGTTCGCTTTAATTCTATTGCCTCTCGCCAAGGGAGCTTAACTTCATCAACTGCTCTATTTATTTTGTTTTTTCTAGTTTCAATCTTGCTCTCAACTTTTTCAACTTCATCTTTAAACTCTTCTTGCGTTCGATTCAACACTTTGAAACCAGCAAGTGACTTGTACAATTGATTTTGCTCCATCCAACTCTCAGATGATCTAGAAATCATATCTGTAACCCCATTGTCTAAATCATAAGCTATTTGTATTAAGTTTTCAACATTCATGTCAGGTAATTCATCAACTGTTCTTATCAATCTCATAGCGATTTCTCTAACATTACCAACATTTTGCATTTCTCTCAATTCTTTTAGAGTTTCTTCAACCCTGTTTTCCAAATTGTCTTCCGACATCTTTTTTACCTCGTTGTTTCGATTATTCTCGCATCTCGAGTGAGTTCATTCCATAGATCGAGGGGAACTTGTTCAACTGCGCTTATCCGGTAGTTTCCATCCAGCAGTTTCTCTTCTTTTATTGTGTCGTATAAACCATATTGACCTCCGTCTAACAATATATTTTTACCAGAAACTATATTGTAAACACAACTTTCTCTTTTTCTTTTTTCTGGTACGGTAGAATTCTCTTTAGAACCTAAGGGTAGGAATTCAATTTGTGATTCTTTACTTCTGTTAGGCCTAGGATTATTCAAAAATCCATAAATCGAATATGCTAGAAAATCGTCATAAACACCAATAGAAGAAGGACTTGCACTTCTACCATCCTTTTTCACAACATCTCCTGAGAGAGTTCTTATCCACACATCCTCGTTACCAGATGATTTGTCTTCCTGTGCTAGGTATAAGACTCCGTCGTGACTTATCATGTCAGTAACATGTATTTCTTCATGTAAAGTTGCTACTAATCCCTGGGAATTAACAATCTTTGTTTTCTCCCACTCTCCACCTAGGCACACATAGATCTCTTCATTATGAGCTTCCATAATTACAGGTTCCAAAACACCTGTGTTTATTATCATCTCGTCACTCTTAGAGTGATAAACTCCTGTTTTATCTTTAGTTCGTTTATAATTGTCCACCCACGCCCTTTCCAAGAACTTATCAATCCTTGTCCTACTTCCGATGCTTTGATCATAGAGTTCGCCATTTTGAGATAGAATAGAAAATATTTTATATCTAGAACTCACTTCTTCATCTTCTAACGTGTTTAAAATTTTATCATCGACAGCTTCATATAATTCCCCTTGATGTATGCACACATCATTAATGGGATCTTGCCGATTTCTTAGGAGATAAATTTTCTGTTGACCTATGCCTAGCAATCGTTCGTTGCACGCTACTGCTAGTAGTCTACTATTAGCGCTTCCTATATCATCTAGTTTTTGTAGTGATTTTTGAGCTTCTTTATCTTCTGGATTTTGTTGTAAAACTGCTTGATATCCTGATTTAGCTAGTTCGTATTTTCCGTCTTCCCTCCATTTATCAGCCAGTTCTAATACTTTATCTCTTATTCCTTTGTCTATTTCTAGTGCTTGTTGTAATAGTTCTGAAGAGGCTTCGTTGCTAGCTTTTCTGGCCTTGTTTATTAGTTGTAGGCTGGCTTGTCGTAGAGAACTGAATCTCTGTAATTCTCGGAGTTCTTTACTTATTGATTTTACTCTTTCTTCTAAAGACTTTTCGTCTTCCCCCATTTGTTACTACTGAGTAGAATTAATTTAAGTAATTTACTGTTTTTTCTCTTCAACTTTTTTCTTTAGTTTGGCGTCGACTTTTCGTTCGCTGTTTTTCATTGCTGTTTCGAACAAGATTTTGTTCTCTTCCTTTAAATTCTCTATTTGTTCGTCTTTTCTTTTTATTTCTTCTTTGAGTGCTTCTATCTTTTTCTCGTAGTCGATTTCTTGATTTTGGTCTAGGTTTATGTCGCTCATTGTTTAGTTCAATATTTTGGAGTGTATTAAAATGTTTCGTAACCTTCACGTTTTTTTCGTAAAAGCTTCAACTTGTAGGGGCGAATTGATATATAACATTTAATTTTTTATTTTGATGTTATGAATGAGCGTGTTTGGAAAGTATTGCAGGAAGTGAGGAAGGATGCGAGAAAAGGTTTTACGGCGATAAGTGAGGATACTGGTATTCCTATCACTACGGTGCATGATTATTTTTACAAGTTGAAAGAAAAGGGTTTGCTAAAAGGTTTGGTTTCTTTGCTTGATTTTTCCAAGTTGGGTTTTCACTTTCATTTTTTGTATGTGGCGGATTATTGTCATGATTTGGAAAGTTATTTGTGGCATGAGTATATGGTGAATAATTTGTTTGAGTCTGATGATAAATTAATTTTTGACATTTATTTCAAAGCTTTGGATGAAAAGGAGAAGTTTGACAAAGTTTTAAATGGTTTTGACGTTGAAGTTGTAGATTTTAGGATTGTGGATGAGTTGCGGCGTGAAAGTTTTGTTCCTAGGCGTTAGAGGGCGATAATTTTATAAAGTGAGATACTTACGTCGTGAATGGGTGATACTCGATGGTTTGGGAAAAAATTAAGGATGCACTTCTAGGAAGAGAAAAAAAGAGTAGTAAGAAAGACTTTGCTAAAGGCGTTGCTGGCGGAGCTGCAATTGCTGGCTTGGTTGCAACGGCTAAGCGAATGCATGAGAAAGGTTATGATGAAAAGGCTATCAAGATGTTGAAGGATAGCAGTGAAAAGTTGAAGGAAGAAGCTGAGAATTTGAAGGCGAGGATTAAGCAGAAGAAAAAGCCGAGCGAGGAAAAGATGGATGAGTTGAAGAGTAAAGTTCCTCGTAAGACGAAGGATGAGATTAAAGAGTTCGCAAAGGAAGAATACGGAGTTGAGCTTTCAACGAATGATCTCAAAGATGAGATGATCGAGCAATTCTTTGACGAATTAGAAAGCAGATGAATGTTGAGCCGGGAAGCGTTGTTAAAGTAGTTACTGATGAGGAAGAGCTAGAAGGAGTTCTGATACCCAGTGATGACAAAGATTACTTGGTTTTGAAGCTTGACAGTGGTTACAACATCGGCGTTTCAATTGAAAGGGTTGAAGACGTAGAAGTTTTGGAAGAACCTGAAGGCGAAGTAGAGCCAAGTTTTGAAGTAGAGGAAGTTGATGAAGACCTGCCTAGAATTTCTATCTTGCATACCGGCGGTACGATTGCGAGCAAGGTTGATTACAGGACGGGCGCGGTGGATAGTAAGTTTAGTCCGGAAGAAATCTTGCGTTTGTTTCCAGAATTGCAAGACATCGCTCAAATCGATTCTAGGTTGATTAGTAACACGGCTAGTGAACTGATTCGTTTCGATCATCATAATTTGATGGCAAGAGCCGTTGCTGAAGAGAGGGAGAAGGGCGTGGACGGTGTTATCATCACGCATGGCACGGATACTATGCATTATAGTAGTGCGGCTTTGAGTTTTGCACTTGAAAATTTGGACATACCTGTTGTTTTTGTGGGTAGTCAGCGTAGTAGTGATCGTCCGAGTACGGATGCTTATGTTAATCTTATCTCGGCGGCTAGGTTTATTGCAGAAACCAGTTTTAAGGGTGTAGGTGTTTGCATGCATGAAGGTATGAGTGACGATACTTGTTTGGTCTTGCCCGGTTTGAAGTGTAGGAAGATGCACACGAGTCGTCGTGATGCGTTTAAGCCGGTTAATAGCGATCCGATCGCTCGTGTTGATGCAGAACGGGGAGAAGTTGAGTTGTTGGGTGGTTATGAAGAAAAAAATGTTGAAGAGGATTTAGAGGTTCACGAGTTTGATCCCGACGTGCAAGTTGGATGGTTGAAGTGTCATCCTAACATGTTTGGTGTGGAGTTTGAAAATTATGAAGGTTTTGACGGCTTATTGCTTGAATTGACTGGTTTGGGTCACGCCCCTAATATGGTTGAGGATGAGTACATGCAAGAGCATAATATTATTGAGGAGAGGATTGAGGAGTTGTGTGAGGAGATGCCGGTGGTGGCATCTAGTCAGTGTTTGTATGGCAGGGTTAACATGAATGTTTATAGTCCTGGTAGGGAGTTGAAGTTTGATGGCGTGGTTGGTGATCATTTGGATATAACGCCGGAAACGGCTTTTGTTAAGTTGGCTTGGCTTTTGAGTAATTTTGAAGATAGGGTTAGAGAATTGTTTTGTGAAAATTTGAGAGGCGAAGTTAGTAGTCGTAGTGAAGAAGATGACTACTTGTGATTATCCTATGTAGAAGGGTTTGTCCTTTTCTTCGTCGTCGCTGTCTTCCGTTTCTTCTTTTGGTCCACTCATTATTATATTTGTTATTATTGGAGTGGTTAGTTATAAACGTGACGGTTATTTCTTTTCTATATGGACAAGAAATAGTTTTATACCACCACCTTTTCTCCTTAAACAAATGATGGATGTTGATTTAGTTGTAGATGGTTATTTATTCCATGAAGACAAGGTTTTACTAATCCATCATCGTAGCAGCGACATGTGGCTTCCAGTCGGCGGACACATAGACGACAACGAAACTCCCGATCAAGCCTTACGAAGAGAATTCAAAGAAGAAGTAAAAGTTGAAGTGGAAATTTTAGGTAAAAAGGACCTTCCTCTCGAATATCCAAATAAAGAAAATCTTGCTACACCTTTTCATTCAGACTTACACAATGTAGGCGACCATGATCACTCCTGTCTTTACTACGCTTGTAAGCCAAAAGAAAAACCAGAAATCAAAGTTGATGAAGACGAGATAAAAGACTACGAGTGGTTTTCGAAAGAAGAAATAAAAGAAACAAGTAAACTGTCAGAAACTGGAAGGGCGATCGCGTTGGAAGCTTTCAAAACTGTAAAAGATTTAAACCAATAAAACTTATTCTCTAAAATATGAGGGTTTGGGACGTTCCTTGTGAAATGTTAGAAAATCAAAACTTATTGGGTGAGCATAGAGAACTCCACGCCATTTGGAACATACTAACCCAAGATAAAAGAGGTTATAGAGATCATCCTGAAACAAAGCGTTGGGAAGGAAAATTAAAAGCGTTATACAAAAGGCATGAAGAACAAGTAACGGAAATGAAAAGTAGAGATATGAATCATGACAGCCCATTAGACGAGGAAGAAGCAACAGGAGAGGATGAACAAGACGAAGTCGTTGACACTTTAGAAAGACAATATGAGTTGTTAAAAGAAAAAGACGCGTTGAAAACACGGAATTCTTGAACTTTAAAAAGCCGTAACTTATATATAGTCTCTTTCTACATAAAATTGTTTTTGTATGAAACAGGTTTTGACAGCAGCAGGGTTTTTGATACGTGAAGATAGGGTGTTATTGAAATATCATGAAAAAGTAGACTTATGGCTTCCTTTCAAAACTCACGTACGAGAAGGTGAGACTCCGAACGAAGCTATTAAGAGAAAGTTTAAAGATGAAACCGGTCTTGAAATAGAAATTTTGAACAAGGAAGAAATCACGACGAGCGGGAAGATTGATAGAGAACTCGCAGTTCCTTTCTACGCTAACGTTCACGAAGCAGGCGATCACAACCACATATGCTTTTACTACGTATGCAAAGTCGAAGATGCAAAAGAATTCAAAGGACGGAGCAAGTGGTTCAGCAAAGAAGACTTAGAACAGGAACACGTCCCAGACGATGTGAAAAATATTGCGTTGAAAGCATTCAAACAACAAGAACAATGACAAGCGATTTCTCCCACTTAAAACCCTTGTATACTAGAAATTCTTAACATTAAGGCAAAGTTTTAAAAATAACAAAGAGTTTACGAAACAGTACTAAAAAAATTATTCAAAAAGCCAATGGGGGTTGGTAACATGGAAGAAAACAAATCAAATTCTACAATTCTAACTAGCACAATCTACGCAACAATATTCACAATGAGCCTATTAATACTAATGACCCCCGCTATGGCCCAAACTATATCCAACCCAGACCCGACCTTCTTATTACAAGACACTAACGGAGATGGAACCAATAGTATTCAAATAGGATGGTCAGATTCAGATAATTATACAGGTTCACAAAGCGTTCACGTACAAACACTAAGTTCTACAACAGATTATTCGAAAGTTATAGTTCCAGTTAGTCAAACATTAGAAAGTAGTGATAACTTAACTTATTGGGCGAAGAAAGCTGGAGGCGATAGTTCAGCCACAGCATATGACGAAATTTGGCTATACTTAGACACTAGCAACGACGGTAATGTAGATACATTCTTGTTCAATAACCTAAATAAAGATTCTGGAACAGAAACCGGTGACGGCTGGGCGAGAGTAACAGCACAATTCGCAGACAGCGAAGGATGGGCTAAAGTTAATCCAGACCAAACTACCAGTAGCGTAGACATTTCTGATTATTACGGAGATCAAATAATGTATGCATCACTAGGCCAAGGAGCACCATTCGCAGGACCAGTAAGCAAAGAAGTCTATCTAGATAACCTACAATTCAACGGTATCACACTGTTGGATGAAGATACAGGAACAGCTAGAGTGAGACAAATTGAAGGCGTTACAACAAGCATTCAAGAAAACGTAGATGCCGTACTTTCCGGAGATACGGTAGAAGTTAGTCCCGGAACTTACACTGAAAGCTTAGATATTAGCACTTCAAACTTAGCATTAACTAGCACAGGTGACAAGGATAATACCATAATTGAAGCTCCTTCCGGTACTACAAACTTAATCGAAGTTGATCCTTCAGCAGATGGAGTTACAATAGACGGATTTACATTGACAGGTGCTAAAAGAAGAGCTATATTCCTTGGTACTTACGGCGACGCACCCGCAAACGTGGCTATAGAAAACAACCACATAAAGGACATTGGACACCACACTGATTCTAGTACCAGTAGTGAGTACGAGGTTCATGGAATTCTTGTAGAGGAAGGATCAGATAACACAATTGTGCGTAATAACTTGATCGAAAACCTTCAAGATGGTGGAGCAGGTAGAAGCGTAGGAATATCAGTTGTTAGCCAAGGAACAACAGGAGTTACCTCTGCTGTTATTGATAACAACACCCTAAGGAACATAATGGCCGACTCTGGATCAGAAGACAAGGTAAAAGGAATTGAACTTTCCGGAAAAATAGTAGACATAACAATTGAAGACAACACCATAAACAACATCGGTGACGCATCCGAAACAGAAAAACCACGAGGACTAGCAATGATTGAACACGATATTGATGGCAAGACCGTTGGACCCACGAACTTCAACATCGTAAGAAACAAGTTTGACAATATCAACAGTAACTATGGAGGCACAATTGTTGAAGGACCAGCTACAGTATTCATCGGAGGATATGATGACATGGGAAGTTCACACGCTATGAACTACAACCAATTCCTAGATGGAATAGTAAGAAAATGCTGTGGAAGTAGTCCACAAAACCTAAGCGCTGAGAAGAACTACTGGAACGCAGCTTCCGGGCCATCAAACGAAGGACTTGGAACAGGAACAATCGTCAGTAAAGATGTAGATTTCACTCCATGGTACGCAACCTCCAGCACAACGCCAGCAACAGAAAACGTTGAGGTTATCAGAAACCCGACAGTAGCGCTCTCCGATACAATCCAAGGAGGAATAGATG